>CALGYB010000028.1 GCA_937935075.1 uncultured Roseiflexus sp.
GCCAGCGATTGACGCGGTTCAATCCGTTCGCTGCCCGGCGTTGGCTGAGCCGGTCGAAGCCAACGCCAGGCAAAACGCGCTTCCACCCATAATTTTTATGGATGAATGAGTCCACTGCAAAAAGGCTGAACCACCAGGGACTCGAAGCGCACGAAGGGGAATAAAAAGGTGAATAAACATGAAGTGCATTTCCTTTGTGTGCCTTTGTGACCTTCGTGGAAGTCATGGAAGGCTGAACCACCAAGGACCCGAAGCGCACGAAGGGGAATAAAAAGGTGAATAAACATGAAGTGCATTTCCTTTGTGTCCCTTGGTGGCCTTCGTGGAAGTCATGGAAGGCTGAACCGCCAAGGACCCGAAGTGCACGAAGGGGAATAAAAAGGTGAATAAACATGAAGCGCATTTCCTTTGTGTCCCTTGGTGACCTTCGTGGTTGCTTTTTGCCGTGAAGTCATCAATCGAATCACTGTCAGGGTTTCGTCAAGGGGAAAAGAGATTGCTATGAAACCTGCTTATCTTGCGCTCATGCTGATGGCGCTGCTCCTGTCATCCTGTTCAGCGAGCACAACGTCCGTTCCTGATGCGACGCCTGCGCCAACGACTGTTTCCCAACCTGTCGCCGAACCGACGGCGACACCGTCGGTCGGCGACGAGCCGACCGCAGCCGCCGCCACTCCCGGCGTTACCGGGCCGACCGCGACAGCGCCGGCGATTGCAACGCTCGACCCGCGCGCCCTCGATACTGCCGGGATGGAAGAGTGCGATCTTCTGACCAATTCTGACTTCAGCGCCTTGCTGGGTCAGACTCCTGTCGATAACGTTCCCGAAGCCGAGTTGACCAAGACGGCCTGTTACTACACCTTCAGCAGCGGGCAGACGTTCTATGTCACCGTCAGAACGGCACTGCCTGGCGAACAGATTTATGACGCCAACCTGCAATATCCCGACTTTGCCGCAGGATCGGAATCGCTCACGTTGGGAACGATTGCGATCGTCAAGCAAGATGGCGACCGCGTGCTCATCGACGCTGTGATCAACGGCTGGTATGTAGAGGTAAGCGGAAGCGGCTTCGATCCGCAGACGGTGATCAACCTCGCACGCCTGTTTGAAGAGCGACTTGTCCCCTATTATCCGCCGCCGGATGTTGCGGCGACTGCCACGCCTGCTGCGCAAGGCGATGCCGCCGGGGCGTGCCGGAATACGTATTACCCCGTCGCGCAGGGGGCATCGTGGCAATACCAGTTCAGCGGCGTAACCAGCGGCACGTTCACCCGAACCCTGACCGCCGTCCGCGCCGACGGGTTCGACGACCAGGACACGTTCAGCGCCGGCACGACCCGCACCGGCAATTGGGCCTGTCAAAACGGCGATCTCATTGCCCTCACCCCATTCTCCGGAGGTCCGACGGTGAATGCCGACGGCATGCAGTTTGATTTCACCGTCGAGTCGAACGACGGCATCACCTTCCCTGCCGATCCGCAGCCGGGGCGGACGTGGACGCAAACCATCGTCTATCTCGGTCAGCAGAATGTCGGCGGCACGACGATCCAGTCCCGCAATGTGCTGGAGAACTCGTGCAAGGTCGGCAACATCGAGACGGTCAACGTTCCTGCCGGTGAGTTTCAGGCGCTGCGGGTGGACTGCGCCACGAAAATCGACATCTTTATCTCCGGCACGCTCGCATTCACGCTCAACAGCAGCAGCGCAGTCTGGTACGCGCCGGGTGTGGGAATGGTCAAATCGAGCGGCGCGAGCGACATGGGTTCCACCGAAATCGTTTTGCTGTCGTACCGCATACCCTGACGCTCGAAATCTGTGTTCAAGGTAGGAGGTGAAACTGCGCAACTCAGACACCTGTGGCGACAATACCGCCTGCGTTCGTCATAGAGCACGCAGGTCGGAATTCATTCCGACCTGCGCTGCGACACTGCCGCCGCGCCAGTTAAGAACCAGTCACAGGACGACGATGGCAACGGTGCGGGCGCTACGACGCCGACGCATATGAACAAGGGGTGGAATGAGGCGATGTCTTTACTCATTGTGATGCGGTGATTGACACGGCGCAAAGCCCGTCTCGCGCCATAAGCGAGGCTGCTAGCACGAACACCACCATCTTCAACTCACATTGTCACAAGGAGGCAAACCTATGAAACGCACTCCTCTTCGGCTTCTCGCCGCGCTGCTGGTTTTGCTCTTCCTGACCAGTCAGAGCGCACGTCCCGCCTACGCAGCATCCTACACCGTCAACTCGCTGAATGACACCATCGCCAACGACGGCGCTTGCACCCTGCGCGAAGCGATTCAAGAAGCCAACAATGGCGCCGACACCGACTGTCCCGGTTCGCCAAGCTCTGCCAACGACACCATCACCTTCAGCGTCAGCGGCACGATCACGCTCGTCTCGACGCTGCCCAGTATCGTGAGCGGACAAGGGACGCTGACGATTGACGGCAGCGGGCAGAACGTCACCATTAGCGGCAACAACGCTGTGCGGGTGATGATCGTGGACAGCGGCGCGAACCTGACCCTGCAAAACCTGACCATCACGCAGGCAAGCACCCCGTTGAGCGGCGGAGGCGTTGCCAATTCTGGCACGCTGACCGTGAGGGATAGCGCCTTCTCGAACAACACAGCGGGCAGCGGCGGCGGCATTGTCAATTTGAGCAGCGGCACGCTGACCGTGAGGGATAGCGCCTTCTCGAACAACACAGCAAACACCGGCGGCGGCATTGACAACGCTGGCGGTACACTGACCGTGATCAACAGCACCTTCTCCGGCAACAACGCTACCACTCTCGCTGGCGGCGGCGGCATCAGAAACAGCGGCACGCTGACGGTCACCAACAGCGTCTTCCTCAGTAACAACTCTCCCAGCGACGGCGGCGGCATCAGAAACAACGGCACGCTGACGGTCACCAACAGCACCTTCTCTGTCAACAGCGCCACCGGCGGCGATGGCGGCGGCATCTACAACAACTCCAGCAGCGCGCTCACCGTGATCAACAGCACCTTCTCCGGCAACTTGGCCGGCAACAACGGCGGCGGCCTCTGGAACAACGGTGCGCTAAATGTGACCAACAGCACCTTCTCCGCCAATAGCACCAACAATGGCGGCGGCGGCATCTACCACAACGGTGGCGGCGCGCTCACCGTGACCAACAGCACCTTCTCCGGCAACAGCGCCTTGCCTGGCAACGGCGGCGGCATCGTCACCTTCGGCAGCGCGACGATCAAGAACACGATCATCGCCAACAGCGCGAGCGGCGGCGATTGCGTCGGAACGTTGAGCGGCACAAACAACAACAATCTCATCGAAAACAATACCAGCGCCTGCGGATTGACGAACGGCGTGAATGGCAACATCGTCGGGCAGGACCCCAACCTCGGCACATTGATCGGCTCACCCGCCTACTTCCCGCTCAATCCCGGCAGCCCGGCGATCGATGCCGGTGACAACGCCACCTGCGCCGCCGCGCCGGTCAACAACCAATCGCAAAACGGCGTGACCCGCCCGCAGGACGGCGATGGCGACAGCACGGCGATCTGCGACATCGGCGCGTATGAGCGTACCCTCCAGCCCGCCAGTTATATCGTCAATACGACGAATGACAATACGACGCCCGGCGACAGCCTGTGCACCCTGCGCGAGGCGATCCTGGCGGCGAACAACGACTCTGCCTACAACAGCAACAGCGGTTGCGGTCCCGCCAGCAGTCTCAACGACACCATCACCTTCAGCGTCAGCGGCACGATCACGCTCACCGCGACCCTGCCGAACATCGTGAGTGGGCAGGGCACGCTGACGATCGACGGCAGCGGACAGAACGTCACCATTAGCGGCAACAACGCTGTGCGGGTGATGTGGGTGAACAGCGGCGCTGACCTTACCCTGCGCAAACTGACCATTGCTGACGGTAAAATCACTGGCGCAGACGGCGCTGGCGTCGCCAACTTCGGGACGCTCATCGTGGACCGCATGACCTTTGCGAATGGCAGCGCCGCCGCCGGCGGCGGCATCGCCAATTTCTCTGGCGGTACGCTGCTGGTGAGCGATAGCGCCTTCACCGGCAACAGCGCCTCGACCGGCGGCGGCGGCATCGCCAATTATGGCGGAGCCACGGCGTCGGTGGCCAACACCACCTTCTTCACCAACACCGCCACCGGCGCTAGCGGTGGCGGCGGTCTCTGGAACAACGGCACGCTCGCGGTCAATAACAGCACCTTCTCCGCCAACAGCGCCTCGCCTGGCGGCGGCATCCGCATCGCTGGCGGCAGCGCGACGCTCAGAAACACCCTCATCGCCAACAGCGCGAGCGGCGGCGATTGTGTCGGGACGCTGAGCGGCACGAACAACAATAACCTTATCAAAGACACTGGCGCGAACGCCTGCGGTTTGACCGACGGCGCGAACGGCAACATCATTGGGCAGGACCCCAACCTCGGCGCGCTCACCGGTTCGCCCGCCTACCTCCCGCTCACTGCGGGCAGCCCGGCGCTCAACGCGGGCGACAACGCCTCCTGCGCCGCCACCGACCAGCGCGGCGTCTTCCGTCCACAGGGAGGCCGGTGTGACATCGGGGCGTTCGAGATGGTGTTCGTGTCGCTGCCCCTTGTGGTTCGATAATCGGCGGCGCGACCGACGGGTCCGGTCTGTGCCCTGCCCGGCGCGACAGAATCCGTCGGGGCAGGTCTCAGACCTGCCCCGGCTCGGTGTGTGCGAACACCGTAAATCTGTGGTACTATATCAGCACTATGTTGTGCTTTTGTTCACAAGCGCGACGATGGCTTGCAGCCGGTGCGCTCTTCGCACTCCTGACGCTGGCTGCTGCGCCGTCCGCCTCGGCGCACGTCGGCGACGCCGGTCCGGTCCAGACAATCGTGATGGATGCCGGTCCCTATGAACTGGCGGTCACGATGACCATCCCCCCCGCCCTTCCCGGACCGCTCCTGGTCGATATCGTTCCCGACGGCGAACCGCTGCCCGAGGTCTTCGAGATGCGCCTGACGCGCTACGGTAGCCCGTTCCCCGAAAAACCGGCGGCGTTGCTGAGTCTCAACGGCGCGCTCAGCGTGACCACCCGCCTCGACATTGACGTCCCTGGCGATTGGGAGGTCGAAATCGTTGCGCGCGGCGCTCCCGGCGAGGCGATCATGCGCATTCCTGTGACGGTGTTTCAGCCGCCGCTGCCGCCAACCACCGTTCCGCTGGCGGTTGCGCTGGGGGTGCTGGTTGTCAGCCTGCTGGCAGGCGCTGCGGTCGGCGCCGGCGGGCGCCATACCCGCCCCGGCTTTGCCGGCGCGCTTCGCTTGTTGAACTATGCCGCCTTTGCTGCGGCAACGGCGTCAGCCGTGCTTGCCTGGCTGCAATTTACGCCGCTTCAGGCGGAGACGACGCCTGCCGTGCCGACCTACAGCGGCGGCGCGCCGCACATCAACCTGCTGCTGGCCACCGAGCCGCAGACTCCGGACGCTGGCGCGCCGCTTGTTATGACCCTCGACCTGCGCGATGGCGCTACCGGCCTGCCTGCCGATGATCTCTCGCCACACCACGATGCGTTGCTGCACCTCGCCGTCGTCGATGACAGCGGCGGGTTCTTTGCGCATATGCACCCTGCCCGGATCGCGCCAGGAGTGTATGCGGTCACCCTGATCCCCGATCGTCCTGGCACATACACCGCGTATGCCGAACTCATGCGGCACGGCGGCAGTTTGCAGGTGGTCACGGGGCGCTTTGCGGTCGGCGGGCAGGTGCAGATCGACACCGCCCCGCCGCCTGCGCCTGGATTGGGGGTGCGCTCAATAGGTGATCTGACGGTCGAGGTGCGCGCGCAACCCGCACCGCTGCGCAGCGGACAGTTGACGACTCTCTCGGTGATCGTGAGTGATGCCGATGGTCCGGTGCGTGATCTGGAACCCTGGTTGGGCATGGGCGGGCACCTGATGATGCGGCATGTCAGTGAGGCGCTATTCAGCCACATTCACGCTGCTGCGCCAATGGCTGCGCCTGGCAGTACGCTGCGCTACGGACCCGAACTGCGCTTTGTGCACAACTTCCCGCGTTCTGGCGTCTACCAGGCGTGGTTCCAGTTCCGCCGCGCCGGTCAGGTCATTACGGTTCCGGTAACGCTCGACGTAGAAGCGGCAAAATAGACGGGTTGGTTCATGTTCCATCGAACGGTACGCTTTCGTCCTCTGGGAGCGCTCCTGCTCCTCATACTGTTGCTGCTCTCCGGGTGCGCAACGGACGGGCCATCGACCGTGCAGACTCTGAGTTACAATGTGACCCTGACGCTCGAAGAGCGGCGCATGGGAGAACATCCTGCCATCGTCACCATTGAGCGCCGTGAAGGCGTGCAACCCGGACCTATCGAGTCGGTCAGCATTGTGCCGATGATGCGGCAGCATGGTATGGCATCGCCGGAAGTCATCGCCCAACCGCTGCCGGATGGCCGCTACCGCGCTGATGGGTTGCTCTTCTCGATGGATGGCGACTGGCAGATTGAGGTCTATATCGACCGCAGCGATGCGCGGGAAATCGCAACGTTTCAGGTGCGGGTGTGGCCGTGACTCCCGGCGATGACCGTTACCTGAGTCTCCCTTCTACGCCACGAATTCGGTTGTTGATCAATGCAGATCCAGAAAGGCGCAGGCTATGACCAGGACTGTCGTGCTTGTAGGAGCGTTGGACACGAAGGGTAGGGAGTTCGCTTTTGTGCGTGATCTCATCGCGCAGCGCGGCTTGCAGACGCTGGTGGTGGATTTCGGGGTGATGGGTGAACCAGCATTTTCACCCGACATCTCGCGGGCTGAGGTGGCGGCGGCAGGCAACGGCGACCTGTCCGTGCTGGCGGACGGTCATCACAAAGACGAAGCCATGCGGGTCATGGCGGAAGGGCTGGCGAAGGTCGTGCGGCGTCTGTACGATGAGGGCCGACTGCATGGCATTCTGGGCATGGGGGGATCGGGTGGAACATCGATTGCCACGGCAGCCATGCGTACCCTGCCGGTCGGCGTGCCCAAGGTCATGGTCTCGACTGTCGGCGGCGGCGATGTCTCCGCTTACGCCGGCACGAAAGACATCACTTTTCTGCCGTCGGTGGTGGATGTTGCGGGGATCAATCGCATCAGTCGCGCCATCTATACCAATGCCGCCGGCGCTATCAGCGGCATGGTCAGCATGGAAACGCCACAGGCGACAGAAGATGCTCCCTTGATCGTCGCTTCGATGTTTGGCAACACGACGGTTGCAGTGGACAATGCGCGCAGTATTCTCGAAGCAGCAGGGTACGAAGTGCTCGTCTTCCACGCCACCGGCACGGGCGGTAGAGCGATGGAGGGACTGATCGCCGACGGCTATATTACAGCATCGCTCGACATAACAACAACCGAACTGGCTGACGAGGTGTGCGGCGGGGTGTTGAGCGCCGGACCGGAGCGGTGCCTGGTGGCAGCGCGCGCCGGCATTCCGACGGTGCTGGTCCCCGGCTGCGTCGATATGGCCAACTTCTGGGGCATCGACACCGTTCCTGAAAAGTACCGCGATCGCAAACTGTATCAGTGGAATCCAAACGTCACGCTGATGCGCACCAACGTTGAAGAGAACATCAGGATCGGTGACATGCTCGCCCATGCTGCGAACGAATCGCGTGGACCTGTCGCTGTTCTGATCCCGCTCAAGGGCGTCTCGATGCTGGACAGTCCCGGTGGCGATTTCTGGGATCCAGAGGCGGACAGCGCCTGTTTCGAGACGATCAAGCGTCATCTGAAGCCGGGTATTCCATACATTGAAATTGACGCCAACATCAACGACCCGGCGTTTTCGAGCCAGGTCGCCCGAACTCTGCTGGACCTGATTGCACGGACCGGCCAGACCGGTCAGGAGGCGTGATATGGCATTCACTCGTGAGGACATCCTTCAGCGACTGCGGGCGCAGATCGCTGCCGGCAGGCCGATTGTCGGCGCCGGTGCGGGGACGGGCATTTCTGCCAAGTTCGCAGAGGCAGGCGGGGCCGACATCATTATCATCTACAATTCGGGACGGTACCGCATGGCCGGGCGCGGCTCGCTCGCTGGATTGCTGCCCTATGGCGACGCGAACGGCATTGTGGTCGAAATGGCGAGCGAAGTGCTGCCGGTTGTGAAGCGCACGCCAGTGCTCGCCGGTGTATGTGGAACCGATCCGTTTCGCCTGATGCCGATATTTCTCAAGCAGTTGCGCGAGATCGGCTTTTCCGGCGTGCAAAACTTTCCCACGGTCGGGCTGATCGACGGCAACTTCCGCGCCAACCTGGAAGCCACCGGCATGGGGTACGACAAGGAAATCGAAATGATCCATCTGGCGCATCAGATGGACATGTTTACGTCACCCTACGTCTTCGACGCCGATCAGGCGCGCGAAATGGCGCGCGCCGGCGCCGATCAACTGGTGGCGCATGTTGGTCTGACCACTTCGGGAAGCATCGGCGCCGGCGTCGCCATGACTCTCGATGAGGCGATCGAGAAGGTCATGGAGATCGCAGAAGCCGGACGACAGGTACGTTCCGACATCATTGTGATTTGCCATGGCGGTCCGTTCGATGAACCCGATCAGGTCGGCATCGCTCTAAAGCGCATGCCGGGCATTGCAGGCTTCTTTGGCGCATCGAGCATCGAGCGCCTGCCCACCGAACGCGCCATTCGCGCTCAGGTCGAGGCATTCAAAAACCTGTCGCTGGCATCGTAACCCGCCGCCAGGTGATGACCGTCACCCACACCAGCGCGCCCCGTGCGCGGCGCCTGCCCGCCGCCGCCGGACACGCTCCGGGACGCATCGCCCGCTCCTGCGTGGTGACGGTCATCTGCGCCAGGGCTGTCACACCCTGAACGTCACCGTCAAGCGCCCGAATTGCAGGCGTGCGCCATCTTTCAGCGGGTGCTGCGCGCCGGGTTCGATCCGCATGCCATCCACCCGCGTATAGTTTGTGCTGCCCAGATCGACGATCGACCACTGCCCGCCGCTATGGATCAGGCGCGCATGCTGGCGACTCACACCACCGCTTTCGCCGCCGAAGGGGGTCAGGTCGATCTCCGGGTGAATGCCGCTGATCGGGTCTTCGCGTCCGATCGTGATCTCCGCCTTGTCCATTGGAATGGGGATTTCCCCCTGTCCGTCGTCAAACACGAGACGCGCACCGACCGGCGGCGCCAGCACGGTCACAGCGGTTGCCTGAAGATCTGCATCCGCAGGCGGCTCGGTCACCGTCACAGCCGTATTGGACACGGGCGGCGCAGTGAACGGCAATGGTACAGCCGGCGGGATTGGCGGAGGCGCCGGTGGCGGCGCCGCAGGTTCAGCGACCGGCGCTGGCGGCGCAGCAGGTTCAGCAACAACTTGCTGCTGCGGCGGCGCTGCTGGTACAGACGCTTCGGCAGCCGGCGCAGCGACGCCGAGCGCTGCCAGTTCCGCCTGCGCTTTCGCCCGCGCCTCACGCGCTTCATCCAATGCCAGGGTCACAGCGTGGGGCGTCGCCGCGCCAAACGTCGCCTGTATCTGCTCGAGTTGCGCAATGATCTGCTCCTGTCGCGCAATCTCGTCGTTGAGCGCAGCAACGACGGCCGGATCAACAGGCGGCGGCGGCGGTTGCAGTGCGTCGAGTTCGGCTTGCGCCTTTGCCCGCGCCTCACGCGCTTCATCCAATGCCAGGGTCACAGCGTGGGGCGTCGCCGCGCCAAACGTCGCCTGTATCTGCTCGAGTTGCGCAACAATCTGCTCCTGTCGCGCAATCTCATCGAGCAGCGCCTGGCGTTTCGCTTCATACTCCGCCTGCGCATCAATTGCAGGGGCTGTCGGGGTAGGCGACGGCGGGGGCGCAACCGCTTCGACCGGCGGTTCACCAGGGGCTTCTGGTGCGGCTGGCGCAGCCGGCGGGGTTGGTGGCGGCGCTGCTTCGATCAGCGTGGGCATAGGTGGCTCGAAAGACGCTGGTGGAGCGACTTCGGGCGCAGGAGCAGACCATGGCGCTGCGGGCGCTGCGGCGGTAGGCGCGTCGGCAATCGACGGCGCCGGCGCAAGCGCCGCGCCACACGCATCGCAGAACCGATCGCCGGGCATGGTCTGGTGACCACAGGCCGGGCAGATCGAACCTGCAACCGGCATCGCCGGCGCCGCCATCAGGGTTGGCGCATCAATGCTGACCGGCGCTGCCTCCACGCTGGCAGGCGGTGTCGCGGTCAGCGGTATGCCGCACTCTTCGCAGAATGCCTGCCCGGGAAGCACCTGGGCGCCGCAAGACGGACAGATCTGAGGAGTCGCGGCAGGCGGCGCCGCTGATACCGATGGAACAGGTCCACTTGGTTCGAGTCGTGCGCCGCACTGCTCGCAAAAACGGTTCCCCGGCTCGTTGAGAGCGCCGCACGTTGGACACGTGATCATTCCCAATCCTCCACATGCTTCAAGAGGCTATTCTTCCAGTTTTTGCGTCAGGCGCCGGGTGGCGTAGCGCAGTTCTTTCTGGCGTTCGGCGCTCATCGCCTGACCCTGATCGAGTTGCTCCGCCTGCTCGGAGACTTTTTGCGCCAGTTCGAGTTCTCCCAGATCGAGCAGTCGCGTCGCTGCGGCGCGCAGTTTCTGAGTGGCGCCCGACAGATTGCCCGCCTCGGCTTCAGAAAGCGCGCGTGTCTGCAATTTGAACGCTGTCACCTTCTCGACCAGGTTCATCACACGCGGGTCGTATGCCGCTTTTGCCGGGTCGGTGACGAATTCGAGCAGAACATCCTGTTTGATCACCTGCTCCGAACCGCCAACCGGCGTGTAGTGGAGTTCAGCCTGCGCAATCCGAAAACTCCCCGCTTCGCGCGCCGGAACCATCATGTCAATGACAACGCTCGATGGCGCATCGGTCTCGATAGTCCCCAGACGCACCGCAATTTCGCTATCGCCAATCGGCTGGTAGCCAAGGTTGGCGATGATCGGGCTGGTGCGGTGCACGGCGCGTGGCGTTGCGTCACGCACCAACCGCAGCAGCAGACGCGCGTCCTGTGCCACGGTGCCCTGCGCTGCGCGCACCGCATGCTGGAAGAACGTCGTAATCTGCGCCGGATCGGCGATGTAATCCGACAGTCCGCCAGTGGCTTCGGCGATGTCGTCGAGCAATTTTTCGTTCCATTCTGCGCCAAGACCGAGCGCCGTCACCCGCACGTTGTCGCGCGCCAGTTCCTGCGCCAGCGAACGGCAGCGATCCTCATCGCCCCACGTCTGTCCGTCGGTCAACAGCAGCATAGCGCCAACCCGTCCGGGGTCATGGTTCTTGCGCAGTTCCACAATGCCGGCCGCCATCCCGCCCGACATGGCGGTGCCGCCGGCTTCCTCGATAGCATCGATCTGCGCTTTGAGCGCATCGCGGTCGGTGGCGAACGTTGCGGGCACGAGCGTCTGCACCGTGTCGTCGAACAGCACAATCGCAACAATATCCTGCGGCGTCAGCGTGTCGATGACCCGTTTTGTCGCCTCCTTCAGCGCCGCAAGTTTCGCGCCCTGCATCGACCCGGAGCGGTCGAGCACCAGGCAGAAGTTGAGCGGCGCTTTTTCGGCGACCGTCGACGCCTGCGCTTCCACGAGCAGATATGCCACCTGCGGCGATGCGCTGGCAACCAGCGGCGCGCGCCCCCACGTGCACGTCAGCGTGACCCCTGTGTTCATCATGCTCTCCTCGCGCATTCGTCCAAACAGATCTGGCTCGCCCACTCGAGCGTGCCCGGCAACTGCCTAACTGCTCGTCCATCCCACCAGCACAAAAATGCCACAGCACAACAGACCGGTCACCAATCCGGTTGCAACGGCAACGATAGCATGCTGGCGACCTCTGATCGTCTTTTGGGTCGCAGGCGAGAGCAGCGCGATCAATCCGAGCAGGAATGCGAGCGGTCCGGTGGCGAACGGCAGGAATGCTATCACATAGCCGGCGCCGGCCAGTTCACTGTCGATGCCGGTCGTTGCGGCGCTGATGACAACGAGGATCGTGGCGAACCCCATGAGCAGCACACTGAAAATGCCGATCCAGCGACCGGCATTGGCGACGCCGGTGGTCGGCAATGGCGCAGAGAGCGGTTGCGCTGACGCGCTGCCAGGGAGAGACGATGAGATCGGCGTCGTTTGCCCGACGGCGCCAGAGACTGCCATCCCCGGGTACGCCATCTCGGTTGGCGCGTCCGTCTGAAGGATAACCTGCTGATTGCTCGTCAATGCCTGGTAGAAGGCGCGTACATCGTGGAACCGTGCATTGGGATCGGCATTGACCGCGCGCGCAATCGCGTCGGAGATGTGTTGCGGAATTGCGGGGTTGACCTGATTGGCGGGAGGCAACCGAAACGGCGTGCGTGTCGGGTCGTAGCCGGTCAACAGTTGATGCAGCAGCACGCCAAGCGAATAAATATCGGCGCGCGGATCGGTCTGGCTCTGCCCATACTGTTCGGGAGCGCTGTACCCCAGCGTGCCGAATGCCTGTGTGTCGCGTTCCTTGCCGGGTTTGAAAATGCGCGCAATGCCGAAGTCGACGAGTTTGATACGACCATCGGGCGTCAGCATCACATTTGCCGGTTTCAGGTCACGGAAGATAATGGGCGTGGGTCGGTTGTGGAGATAGTCCAGCACATCGCAGATCTGGCGCGCCCAGTCGAGAACGCGCGGTAAGGCGAAGGGAAGACCTTCACGACGCGCAATAGCCAGGAGCGAGTCGCCAGGCACGAACTCCATCACCAGATACGCCTTGCCATCCTGCTCGAAGTGATCGACCACCTTCGGCAGTCCAGGGTGTGAGAGACCGGCAAGCAGTTCGGCTTCGCGTTGGAACGCCGCGCGCGCCTCTTGCAGTTCCAGTGGTCCGGTAATTTGCGCCTGGCTCATCTCTTTGATTGCCCAGGTCACCGTGCTGAGACGCAGATCGCGCGCGCGATAGACGGCGCCCATGCCGCCCTGCCCCAGTTTTTGCTCGATGACGTAGCGCCCCTGAAGAACCGTTTGCTGCGGTATGGCGCCGGGTGGTGCAGACTGCGATGACGATGCAGGGACGCCTGACAGTCGGGCGCCGCACTCGACGCAGAACGGTGCGCCGTCGTCATTGAGTGCATTACAGAAAGGACATCGCATATATTCAGTACGACTCGAAGAATGCCAGAATGACAGCGATATTATCGTCGCCGCCGGCGGCGTTGGCTGCGTCGATCAACGCCCGGCACGCCGCCTGCGGATCGGGGTTTGCGGCAATGATGTCCGCCATTCGCTCGTCACGAACCATTTCCCACAACCCGTCGCTTGCGAGCAGCAGCCCATCCCCTGGACGCAACCGTTCGACAAAGACATCGATATCGATATTGGGTTTGTCTCCCAACGAACGCAACACCGCATTCCGTTGCGGGTGGGTGTAGACCTCATCAGGTGTGATCTGTCCGAGATCGACCAGGCGCTGCACCAGCGAGTGGTCGCGGCTGATGCGCCGCAGTTTTCCCTCCCGCAACAGATACGTTCGACTGTCGCCAACGTTGCCGATAATGGCACGATCACCGGCGACCAGCGCCAGGGTTATGGTTGTTCCCATATCATTTCCGCGACTGCGTGCTTCACGCATGACGTAGTCATTCGCCTGAAGGACGGCGCGTCGCACAATATCGCGGAGCGTGTTTTCCTTGTCCTGTGCGTCGGCATCCACCGTCGGCGCAAGATATTCGCGCTGCACCAGTTCCAGCGCGCCGCGCAGCGCCAGATCCGACGCCACCTCACCGGCGCTATGCCCGCCCATCCCGTCAGCCACGATGAACAGGCTCCAGACACGCGGTTGATTCTGGCGGATCAGGCGCAGGTCGAACGCCAGCAGACTGTCCTCATTCAGGTCGCGCACGCGGCCGGTGTCGGTGGCGGCGCCGAACCGTACCCGCAGCGGTGTTGGCGCAGTATGGTACGCGATGATCAGATCGAACCGCTGCGCCAGTTCAGCCGGATCGGTCAATTGGCCGGTACGGATTTCGCGCAGCATATCGGCGAGAGGCGGTGCGGCATCGCGCGTTGCATCGTTCTCGTCGAGGCGCCGGGTGGTGCGCGGGGTTGCTGTCAGCGTTTCGAGGAGATTCGCCAGGTGCAACAGATCGGTTGCGGCGTCTTCTCTATCTGCCCGGTGCAAACTGCGCACCTTCCGCAGGCGCGTTGCATGGGTTGCTGTGATGTCCAGATCCTCCGGCTCGATGGCGCCGAGTGCAAAGCCCTGCTCGTGCAGCAACGTCATCAGACGCGCCAGATCGCGCCCGATGAAGAAGGCTTCGAGTTCGCTGAGCGGCAGTGTGAGCGACGTTGGCGGCGTTGCGGGAGTAAGCGTCAGCGTTTGATCACCATCACTCACCTGATCCCAGATGGAAGGAAAGAAGGCGAGCGTGTCGGCATCGGCGATCTGTGGCACAAGCGCCAGACCGGTCGGCGCGCCTGTCGTGATCTGTCCCCGGTAGCGACGACCGTCGAGCGCCGCGCCGCACTGCGTGCAGAATGCCTCTCCCGGTTCGTTGAGGGTTGTATCGCACGACCAGCAGCGCCGCCATGGCTGGCGATCAAGCGCCTCGATCTCGTCGTCGGACAGAGCGATGATTTCGTAGCGACCCGCAAATAGTTTGGGTTCTCCCGGAGCGGCAGACGGCGCTTCCATGGCATGCTCCTTATCGCAATGCGTCGGAGACGCAGGACCCGATGTGGACGATGATGGCGGTTCGTGGGACGGCGTGGCGTGCTCTGCAACGGTTGGGAGAGGACCAGCGGGAACGGCGAGTAATTGCGCCGCCAGCCAGGTATCATCGTCGGACGACGAGCGTTCGGCTGCAAGCGGTTGAGCGCAGCGCAGGCAGTAGCGGGCATTGTCGCGGTTGAGTGCGCCGCACGATTGGCAAATAAGAGGCATAGGCACACTATGATCACATACGCATTATCATCCGAACGACGACCGTCTTCCGCCCTCGATACGCACCATCACCACACTGATGTTATCTCGCCCGCCACGCTCGTTCGCCAGGCTGATAAGGCGGGTTGCTGCACGCTCAATGTCCGGGTCACTCAGGGCGATCTGAGCGATTTCCTCATCACGGACATGATTGACCAGCCCATCGGAGCAGAGCAGGACAATGTCTCCCGGTTCGAGCGCTTCGGAACGGGTATCGACATCGACCGACGGATCGGTTCCGATGGAACGGTAGAGAATGTTGCGTTGCGGATGAGTGCGCGCCTGTTCTGGCGTCAACTGACCAATGTCAACCAGGCGCGCCACCAGACTATGGTCGGACGTCAACTGCGCGGCAGACGCCCCATCGTCGGTGACGCCGTTCAGGTTCAGCAGATACGCGCGCGAATCGCCGACCGACGCGATATGCAACCGGTCGCCGACAATCAGGGCAATCGTGAGCGTGGTTCCCATCCCGCGGCGCGCAGCATCGGCGTGCGCCACATCATAAATCCGGCGATTGGCGGCGCGCACGGCGTCCCGCAGCAATGCCCGCCACGTCTCATCGGTTGGCAGCGGGTGGTTGGCCGACTCGCGTTCAAGATAGGCGCGACTCACATCGGCGGCGAGATGACTGGCGTACTCGCCCGCCGCCGCTCCGCCCATTCCGTCGGCGACCAGGCAGAGGTACGCTTTCTGTCGATCAGGCAGGTCAATCTCGCCGGTGTACACGGCATCCTGGTTCTGCTGGCGCACCCGACCAGTATCGGTGCGCGCGACGATCTGAAGTGTGAACGTGCGTGGTTGCACAGGTCCGACTCCATAGTGTGGCGTGGCATCGAGCAATGCGCCGCATCGCTGGCAGAAACGTGCGCCGGCTCGATTACCGCTGCCGCATGATGGGCAGGCGATATCGAACGTGCGCAGCGCAGGCAGTCGCCTGGTAACGCGGATGGTAGTGCGCCCCTGCGCCAGTTGCTGCGACAGACTGCGCATAATCTGCGACAGTTCATCAATCGCACGCGCTGCCTGCTCGCGGGTGACGGCATCGCTGCTGTTGAGCCCGCGCTTCCACCATTGCACGCTCGATTCTACCACGTTTATCAGTTCACGCAGATCGAGCGTATTGTCGCTGATCTGCAAACGTTTACCGTGCGCACGGTCGAACCGCAGCGCTCCTTCGATAGGCGGGTCACCGGTTTCCGCCGGTGGCGATACCGGGTGTTGCAACGGCGGCGATTGCGGCAACGCTCGCCCGCACTTTGGGCAAAACCGCGATCGTGGCATGACCGTTGCGCCACAGAATGGACAGCGCGCGCTCAATCAGTCCTCCGCCCCACGAGAAACGCCTCGATTCAAGTATAGCATGCCGGTTTCGTTTTGACATCTCTTCGTGACCGACTACAATGGTGCAACCTGTTTGTTCAGCGATCCACAGGAAAGCCGGTTTGACTATGAGTGTGCAACGATACGTCTACATTGGCGCCGATGGCGGCGCCACGACCTCCAAGATCGGTGGTGTTTGGGATGATGGGACGGTAATTTCCACCAATCTGTTGCAGCAGCCAACAGGTTCGGTGAACGGTCCGGCGGCGGTGGTGCACGGATGGGTCGAGGCGATTACCGGGTATCTCGCGCAGTATGGGTTGGCATGGGATCAGGTGCGCGGCGTTGGTCTTGCCATCCCCGGTCCGTATGAGCGATTCGGCGTTCTTGGTCGCTCGCCGAACCTGCCGGAGAGTTTCGCCGGGTTCGATCTGTATGGCGCCTTCAGTACCGCCCTGGCGGAACGCGCCGGTCGCCCCATCCCGCTGGCTTTCGGCAATGACGGCAATATGGGCGGGGTCGCCGAAGCGCAGCATGTGCGGGGGAACAGCAATGCAACCGTCGTTATGCTGGCGCCGGGCACCGGTTTGGGATGCGCCTACATCGGGCGCGACGGTCTGCCGCTCGATGGCGACTCGTTGAATGGCATGGAAGCCGGACATATGCCGGCGCCGCTGCACCTGCTCGATGTCCGGCCTTACCCCTGCGGCTGCGGTCGAACATGGGGATGCTTCGAGGTCTATACGACGCTCTCCGGTCTGCCCTATTTGCTGGAAGAGCGATTGCCACGCTACCCGGATCACGAACTGGCAACCTCGGCGCTCAGTATGCGCGAACGCGCGTTCCGGCTGCGTGGGCTGGCGCAGCACGGCGATTCGCTGGCGCTGGAGATTTTCGATTTTCAGGCGCGTGCGTTGGGGTTACTCGCGGCAACCCTGGCAATGGCGCTCGATATGCAGTATGTCGTCGTCGGCGGCGGCTTGATGGACCCCGAAGCGACGACTGCCGCGTTCCGCGAACGCTACCTGCGCATCGTGCGCGAAACAGCCGACGCCTACCTCTGGGCGCCGCAGCGCGGCTTCCTGACGATCGTTCCGGCAGCGCTGGGCGACCTGTCGCAGGCGATTGGCGCTGCGCTGACC
Source organism: uncultured Roseiflexus sp. (assembly GCA_937935075.1). GTDB lineage: Bacteria > Chloroflexota > Chloroflexia > Chloroflexales > Roseiflexaceae > Roseiflexus. The sequence goes on from CALGYB010000028.1 coordinate 17,418, forward strand.
AGCCTGTATCAGCAGCGCGCCGCTCATGGCTGAACCCTGGCGTTGGTTGTGAAACCTTTCCGTCAGGTTTCTTGACAATGATGCGCGATACTGCTATGCTATGGATACGATCTTCGGGGCAGGGTGAAATTCCCGATCGGCGGTGATGTGCAGCATACTGCACCAGCCCGCGAGCCGCAAGGCAGGAGACCGGTGCAAATCCGGCGCCGACGGTTACAGTCCGGATGGGAGAAGATCGGCGAGCATGGCAGTTTCTTGATCATGGTCGCGGTTATGCGCGCGTAACCGCCGGATCATGCGAGAGGCCCTATCAGGCGTTGCGTACAGCGCATACGCCTGGTTCGCTACAACAATGCCCCGAAGCCATGTGGCTTCGGGTTTTTGTTTCACACAATCTGGCCTGTTGCCGGCGCAGGTTCGGATCTGTGTGCGGCAGCCTGCTCCCGTCACCTTCCCCCATCTCCCCCTGCCTCGTATCACATGCGAGGTGTCTCATGGTCAACGAACAACATCTGCCGCTGCGATCCGACCGATCGCTCCGAATAACCGCCAGGACTGTACGCCGACGCTCCGCGCGTCTGCCGGTCTGGTTGAACCTGACGCTGGCGCTGGTCATCTTCCTGATTGGCTGGCAGACCCTGGTGACGATCCAGAACTACCCGCCATTCATTCTTCCCGCGCCAACGCTGGTGTTCCAGCGCCTGGCGACGGAACTTGCAGGCGAAACCTTGCCGCGCCATATCGCGGTCACCGTTTCTGCTGCACTGAGCGGTTTTGGCATCGCTCTGGCGATCAGTCTGTCGCTTGGCTACATGCTGGCGCATGTGCGCGCCTTTGATCGGGTGCTGACCCCGCTGCTCGCCGCCAGTCAGGCGGTGCCGATTGTGGCGGTGGCGCCGCTCATTGTGCTGTGGGTCGGTGTGGGGATGGAGTCGCGTGTGCTGGTGGCGACGCTTGTAACCTTCTTTCCGATTCTGAGCGCAACCATTGTCGCATTCCGCAGCGTTCCGCGCGAGTTGATCGACATGGCGCGGATCAGTGGCGCGAACCGCTGGCATCTGCTGCGCTATGTGGAATTGCCGCTGGCGCTGCCGGGCATCTTCGGCGGCGTCAAAGCCGGGCTGGCTCTGGCGACGACCGGCGCGGTCGTTGGCGAGTTCGTCGGTGGGCGCGATGGACTCGGCGCGCTGATCAACATCGCGCGCGGTTTGTTCGATACGCCGCTCATGTTCGTGTCGCTGACCGTGCTGGCGGGTATCACGCTGATCCTGTTCCTGATCGCGCTGGTGATTGAACGCCTGTTGATTACCTGGGAGGCATAACGATGCAACGCCTGGTTGTTCTCCTGATGCTGATGTTTGGGTTGATAGCAGCCGGATGTGGCGCAACGCCAGCCGCAGCGCCGGCCACGCCGGCCGCCGCAACGACGCCGAACGGGTCTGCGGCGCTGCGCCCGGTTGTGATGGGATTTCCGTACATTCCGAATGTCCAGTTCGCCCACTTCTACCTGGCAGACGCCAAAGGCTACTACGAAGCCGAAGGACTCGACGTGTCCTTCGACTATAACTTCGAGACCGACGTGGTGCAGCGTGTAGCGCAGGGGACGTTGCAGTTCGCGCTGGCGTCGGGCGACTCGGTGCTGCTGGCGCGCTCGCAGGGGTTGCCGGTCGTGACCGTGATGACCAACAGCCAGCGCTTCCCTTCCGTGCTCTTCAGCAAAGCGGAAGCGAACATCACCACGCCGCAGGACCTGACGCGCGATGGGGTGACAGTTGGCATTCCAGGGCGCTTCGGCGCCAGCTGGGTCGGGCTGCTGGCGCTGCTCTATGCTGAGAATATCCCGCGGGAAGCGGTCGATATCCAGGAGATCGGCTTCACGCAGGTGGCAGCGGTTAGCGAGGGGAAGGTGACCGTGGCCATGGGGTATGGCAACAACGAACCGATCCAGCTCGAACGGCAGGGCATCCCGGTGAATGTCATCCGGGTCGCCGATTACTTTCCGCTGGCTTCCGACGGGCTGATCACCGGCGAGCAACTGATGACCGGCGAGTCCGACACGGTGCGTGGATTCGTGCGCGCGACCCTGCGCGGCATGGCGGATGTGATTGCCGATCCTGACGCCGCATTCACCACTGCGCTCGACTACATCCCCGAACTCAAGAACGCCGATCAGTCGACGAAAGACTTGCAGCGCGCCGTGCTCCAGGCGACGCTGGAGTACTGGCAGAGCGACAAGACGAAGACCGAGGGGCTGGGGTTCTGCGACGAGACGAACTGGCGCCAAACCTACGTCTTTCTGCGCGAGAGCGGACTGCTGGCAACCGATGTGGACGTGACAAAGGCGTTCACCAATCAGTTCATCAAGTAGACGGCGGGATTACATGAGGGGATCGAGGGGAACACCATCACCCTCGATCCATTGACAGGCACGTATTACTCGCCACGCGAATCGATGTCGAGCGGCAGCGCTTCAATCTCTGCAATGAGCACTGGCAGATTGGGACGCTCAAAGCTTATAGTGGGCGCCGGGATGCGATGATGCTTGATATCAGGTGTACGTGCTTATGGTGCGGAAAGGTAGTCGCTAAGGTTGGATCCTGGGGATGAGGAAAGTCATCGTACCAATAGATCTTTTCATTGGCTCGGTACACTTCATAGCCATATGCAGCAATGAGTCTGCAAGAATCGACAACGTCGCGCTGCATCAGTTGTGCGTCATAAGCGCGCTTGCGACGCAACCATGTTTCATAAATGCCTTTCCATCAGCTGAAATCAGCGCGGGTCTTGTCATAATCGTCGTAGCGAGCGAGCCGACCTGCTGTCAGGGCAGTATAAAAATCCGCGCTGAGCACGCCATACTTTTCCTCGTAAAGAGTCAGGCGACGCTCCAGGAGCTTCATCTCAATAACTAATTCGTGAATATCCATAGCGTACCTTATCTCTGTACAAGGTTTACCCGCCATGTACTTATCTGCGCCTGCCTGCGGATATCACCGATGAACAGTTCGCATATTCACGAGTTATAGATCACCGCCTGCCCGTTGTAAAGAAAGACGAAGTTGCACGACCCTGCATCGTTGACATTGCGCCCGCCTCAGTGTAGGATAATGCAGCGGCGGCGCTCGCTGCCGCTTTCCGAGTCTATCCGCTGATATGAAGCGACATGCGAGTAGAGCAGACTATGGCAGCGCGACGAACTGAGGCATTTTCCAGCGCCGACGCCGCGTGGCTACGGATGGAAGATCCGACAAACCTGATGATGATCACCGGCGTGCTGATGTTTGATGAGCCGCTCGATATTGCACGGCTCCATCGGGTTATCGAAGAGCGTCTCCTCGTGTTTGATCGCTTTCGGATGCGGGTCAAATCGGAGCGTTCGCCCAATGCGCCGCCGGAATGGGAGTTCGACCCGTATTTCAACCTCCATGCCCATATTCACCGGATCGCGCTGCCTGCGCCAGGAGGCAAGCGCGAGTTACAGGCGCTGGTCAGCGATCTGATGAGCACGCCGCTCGATTTCAGCAAACCGTTGTGGCACTTTCATATTGTCGAAAATTACAATGGCGGCAGCGCCGCTCTCTGCCGGTTGCACCACGCTATTGCCGACGGGATCGCGCTGGTGCAGGTGCTCCTCTCGTTGACCGATGAGCAGCGCGATGTTCCGCCTGCTGTCGCTGGCATCAGGCGCAGAGAGGGTGATAACAATCCTATCGAGGCGTTCCTGCTGCCGGCCATCCGATCATTGAGCAATACACTGGCAAGCGCCGGGGCGCTGGTCAACGAAAGCCGCGAACTGCTGGAAGACCCCACGCGCATGATCGACGTGGCGCGCACCGGGTTTAGCGGCGCGCAGGCGTTGAATAAACTGCTCTTTATGCCTCCCGATCCGCCGACACTGTTCAAAGGAGCGCTCGGCGTCCAGAAACGCGCCGCCTGGTCAGAGCCGATCCCGCTTGACGACGTCAAACGTGTTGGCGGAATGTTTCGCTGTACCATCAACGACGTCCTGCTGAACGCGGTTGCCGGGGCGCTGCGACGCTATATGCTAGGCCGCGGCGCTATCGTCGATGGTCTCAACATTCGCGCTGTGGTTCCGGTCAATCTCCGTCCGCCGGGACCGATCACCAGACTCGGTAATCATTTCAGCCTGGTGTTCCTCGACCTGCCGGTGGGGATTGAAGACCCGTTTGATCGCCTGCTGGAACTGAAGCGCCGTATGGAGGGTATTAAGAGTTCGCCCGAAGCTGCCATCGCCTTTGGCATTCTCAATACCATTGGCGTTATGCCGCAGCAAATGGCGGAATTGGTTGTCGATATCTTTGGCAGCAAGGCGACGGCTGTTATGACGAACGTCCCCGGTCCGCGGCAGCGCATCTATCTCGCAGGCAGCCCGATCCGCCAGATCATGTTTTGGGTGCCGCAGGCGGGGCATCTGGGTTTGGGTGTCAGCATCTTCAGTTATGCCGGCGACGTGTTGATCGGTATTGCGGTCGATGCCGGTCTGGTCCCGGATCCAGACACAATCGTCGAAGCGTTCCACGCCGAGTTCAGCGACCTGCTGCGCCTGGCGCGGATTGTCACCGGCGACGCAGCGCCCGAATATGCGCGTGCTGCGGGGAAATAGCATCCATGGGTCGCTGGCGCATGGTTTGCAGATATCGACGCGCAGCACCGGCGCTCTGGCTCATTCTGACGCTACTGGTCGCGGCGGCGTGTAGCCGGGCGCCTGCCGTCGGCGACGCGACGATTGCTGCGACAACGGCGCCTTCGCCAACAGCCGGAGCGTCCTCCTCTTCAGGCGCATACCCGGCGCCAGAAGCAGCGTACCCGGCGCCGACGGTTGTGGTTGTTGCGCCATCGATTGGGGGAACAAACGCGCCGGAAGCAACGGTTGTTCCCGACGCGATTATTGAGATTGTTATTGGTGAGCATCGCCTGGAAGCCGAGGTGGTCGCCACGCCGGAGAAGCGGAGCGTTGGGCTGATGTTCCGTGACGTTCTTCCCGAAAATCGTGGCATGCTCTTCGTCTTCGCCGGTCCCTACACCGGCTCATTCTGGATGCGTAATACGCGCATTCCGCTTTCGATTGCGTTCATCAGCCAGGAACGGCGCATCCTCAATATCGAAGATATGCAACCGTTCGATGAGATCACACAGCACGCTCCGCAAGGAGCAGCATTCTACGCGCTCGAAGTGAATCAGGGATGGTTTGCAATGCGTGGCATTCAACCTGGCGACGAAGTCGTGTTCGAACTGCCGCCAGATCTGATCGTGAGGTAAGAACCGGCGAGGTGGTATCATGAAGCAAGAGATTGATCCCCGTGAGAAAGCAAATGTTGTACGTCGTATGGTCCGATCAGGGACGGAATTGCCATACGAAAAGCGCGAGGCACTACTGCGGCTGCGTCAGCGCGTCGAGCAACTCTGGCAGAAACGCGAAGAAGCCCAGGCGAAGCGCACCAACGACTCCAACACAACGACTGAAACCCCCAACTCTTGACCCCTAACCCCTAATTCGCCTGCCTGCCGACTGCTCCTGAACCGATCTTTTGCGCCAGTTCGTCGTTGGGGGTCTGGCGCAGCAGGGTCATCAGATGATCGGCAGTAATCGGTCCTTCTTCGAGCAGAGAACAGATCAGCGTCGCGCGCAACTCACGCATATCGCGCGCCACAACCCGAAACATTTGCGCAAACTGTGCGTGATACCACTCGTTGTGTCGTCGCAATTCCGCCAGTTCGTCCTGGAGTTGCGCAATAAGGATGGTCTGATGATTGAGCGCGCGCTGCATATCGAGGAGTGCACTGGCAACCAGGCTCATCTGGTCAGGGGTCAGTGAATGGAAGTAGGGTGGAAGACCATTAGACAACTCGGATTGCATAGGCGTCTCCGAAGAACATTGATTCGGACGCCCAGCGGGGCGCCGCAAGGATAGCATAGCACCCCTTCCCGGAGAGTCACAACGTGACCTTGGTACTACTTTGTTACAATCTGGTAAAAACCGGTCGGAAATAATCAGGATGCCGTAGTGACATTCTCGTTATCGGGGAATACGCCCGTGCGACGCCAGTGCATCAGCGGCGCGGGTGGTCTCCGGCAGGCGATAGCGGGTCACGCACGCCATGACGAAGTGAATTGCCGTCTCCAGCGAGACGCGGTGCCCAATGGAGACGTAGACCGGTCGCACACCGGGTCGGGTGCGCACTGCTGCTCCTACAACTTCATCGTGATCGCGCAGCGGCGTCCATGCGCCGCGCACATCGGGCAGAGGACCGTAAGCGCCGATCAGCACGGATTTAGCACATCCGATTGACGGCAGATCGGTGAGGACGCCGAGGTGGCAGGCGATGCCACAGCGCCTTGGATGCGCCAGACCGTGTCCGTCACAGATCAGCAGATCGGGCGTAATACGCAGGTTTGCAAGCGCATCGAGCACAGCAGGCGCCTCACGAAACGAAAGGTAACCGGGAACATACGGGAAACTGATCTGCCGACGTGCAACTGCATAATCAATGACATCCAGTGACGGAAATGCCAGCGCCACAACCGCTGCCAGCGCGCTGTCGCCGCTATACCCTGTATCGACCCCTGCAACCGTGCGGATTGGTCCGAAGGCATCGTGAGTGATGACCTGCGCGCGTATCTGCTCCTGTATGGCGCGCGCCTCATCGAGATCGGCGGGCCAGGAATGATTGGCGGATGTCTTCATGGCTGCACCCATCTAATGACGCAGATCATCCGGCAGGCGTTCCAGCCACCCTGCATCCAGCACACCCCACAGCCCAAGCATGATTGCTTCAGCCGCGTCGTGGCGGAGCGCCGTCGGTCGCGGCGCACCTGACCAGGCGATGACTCGCCGCGCCAGCGTCTCGGCAATACGTTTTGCCTGATCGCCATTGCGTTGCTCGCGTTCGTACAGCAGCGCGCGCCGCCAGGTTTCGGCGCTGACCACGCGGACGGCCATGCCGCGCCGTCCGGCTTCTCGCATCCAGATATCCGCCAGTGGTCCGCCCCCTTCGATATAGACCCATTCCAGGTCCATCGGCTCAGCCAGAACGCCAGCGACGCCGCGCCGCAGGCGAGCAGCGCTGCCGAAATTGTGCGACCCATAGCGGCGCAGTTTGCCGTCGTCGCCGTACACAGCGAAGCCGGTGCGCAACCCCAGATCGATGGCCAGTAACGAGGGCATAGCGCCATTATAGTCGAAGTCGCATGCAATTGGATCTTGACACACATGTTCCGGTGTGGTATACAAGAGGTAAGAAGGTTAGAGGTGTGAAGGTTGCGACGTTGTACCGCAACATTGCGAGGCGTTGCACGTTACCCGTTGAACGTTTCAGGTGGAAGATTGCAGGGTAGGAAGGAGTTCCTGACCTGTGACCCCTAACCCCGATCTGGTTCTCGGTTCTCAGTTCTTGGTTCTCAGTTCTTGGTTCTCAGTTCTTGGTTCTCAGTTCTCTTCATGCAGGTACGAGATGAACACACTGGCAACGAGCGACATTCCCCAGGCAGATGTGTTGTGGCACGTGGCGCGTGTTCCAGAGGCGATTGTGCGCGGGCACACGACGCATGAGGCAATCGGCGCCTATCTTGGCGCAAAGGGGCAGCGTCAGGGTCTCTATTATGCTCAAGCGGCGCGCGTGCTCGGTCTGGTGGGTGAGCCAGAGGAGGACGGGACGGTGCCGCTGACGCCCTACGGTCGGGCATTTGCCCAATATGATCGTTCTGCGCAAAGCACCGCGTTGCGCCGTTTGTTACGCGAACAGGAGCCGACCCGCTCGGTCCTGCGCGCCATTCGTGAGCGCGGCGGCCTTGATTACGACGGTATTGCCGCTGTGTTGCGCCAGCTTGCGCCACTGGCGGAAAGCACGGCGCGTCGTCGGGCGCATACCGCCGCTGCCTGGCTCGTCGTTATCGGTCTTGCCGCCTGGCGCGACGGAAAACTCGTGGCTGTCAGCGCGCCGCCAGAGAGCATGGGATGGACAGTAGCGCGGCGCCGGGCTGGCAGCACCGCGTGGTGATCTCCCTGTTCGTCTCTTACCCATTCGGTTGCGGCGATTCGCCGGGGTTCTGCTCAGGTTGTGGTTCAACTCCGGGCGGTGGCGGCGGTTCGGCGGGTTGCTCAGCCGGTGGCGGTGCGGGTTGCGCCGGTTGCTCACCTGGGGGGAACGGGATGATCGGCCTGCCGTCGGGACCGATGTCGGCAGGGTTCAGAGTATAAATGTTGGGCCATGGTCGGAAGCGGGTGCGGAATAACTCAGGCGGACGCGGCACACCATTCTCTACCACCAGACGATACACATCAATGGTCATACCGCCACGCGCCTTATCGGTGTGCTTAATCGTACCCTGCGGCACTTTGGGATCGGCGACAAATACCGGCTCAGTTGGCGCGGGTGTGCGATCATACACTTTGTGAGTCAGATCAACTGTCCGATCAGGCTTTGTGCCGTACAGCTCAATCTGTGCCACACCGGTCCTCGGGTCCGACCACGCCTGGATCAGCAGCCACGCGCCGGTATCATTCATAAACTTCAAGTCCGGTCCACCGGTAAAGATCGTCGCGTCGAGACCGGGACCATTCCCGCGGGGACCGAGAGCATATTTGTCGTACCAACTGATGTAGAACGAATGTCCCCAGCGTTCGGTGATCGGCAATCCTGCCCAGAAAGCGGCACGGAACAGCGTGGTCGAGTCCTGGCAGATGCCGCCGCCGAACTCCTGCTGCGTCCGGTTTTGAATGATCGCCGCGCCCTGGACAAATCCATTGGCGGCATTGATCTGCCCGATGTTCTTGTTGAATGAAAACTCTTCGCCGGGTGCAATCAGCAATCCATTCAGCAGTTGCATACCGACGCCGATGTTATGCACACGATAGGCTGCTGAGCCGGTGAAATCGCTTTTGCCGACGCTCACCAGTTCACGGATGCCTAGTTGATGGAGGTTGGCTTCGGTGATCGGCGGATCAGTGGCGACCATGGGCAGTTCAAGCGTTCTGTCGCGCCCGGTGAGTGCGGCGAGCACCATATCACGGGCGCGCGTTTCATCGAGACGCAGCCCTGGCTTGCCAGGTTTGGTAATCTTGAGATTGCCGTTGTTCCACGCCACACGCGGGCGGGTGCCCGGTTTCTCGGTTTCGACCGCAATGTGATGAATGCGTTGTTCGATGGCGCTCTGGTTGAGTGTCACGGCAATCTTGTCACCTTCGTCCGAAGGAACGCGCTCGATAATGATCAGATCCGCAAGTTCACTGACCGTCCATTCATACTCATTTTTCCCCACCCGCAGCAACAGCGGACCCTGAAGGATCGTCTCGATTTGTGATCGTGCTGCAGCGACGGCGGCATCGTCGAGGCGGGGCGGCAATTCACGGGTCTGAAGCGGAATGGTGGCAGGCACAAACGCCTGCAATTGCTGTGATATCTGCGTTAGAGTTGCATCGACCAGCACCTGTCGACCGATCACCGAGCCGACAATCGCCACCTGCTCGCCATCGAGACGCACCTGGGCATCGGCGGGGGCGCGCTCGATCTCGCGCGCCAGTTGCGCCAGGTACGCCTGGGCTCGCATTTCGTCGTATGAGACGCGCAGCGGGACTTCGAGACCATGCTGCCAGATTGCGGTCATTTCCTGCACATCATCGATCAGTCCATTGCCGCGCCCGGCATTGTATGCCATCTCGACGGCGCCGCGAAAATCGAACGTCATCCCCAGATCGTCGAGGGTTGGCGTCCACTGGCGGTCGCCATACGTGATGATCAGCGGTTGACGGAGGAACGCTTCATAGCGCGCCCGTAGCGCGTCCTCCGCCTGGCCCGGCGTCATCTCACCCACTGCAATGCCCTGGATCGAAATATTCGGATAGATTCGCCCTTCATACGACCGATGGATGTACGCCACACCACCTGCAAGCCCCAGCACGATAAGCGCAAGCACTGCAAGCGCAAACCACAGCCATCGGTGGTCACGACGGCGCGGTCGCTGTACGCGTGGGCGCACTACGGCCGGAAAGCCCTCACGCTCTGCCGTCTCGGCTGTTGAGGAGAAGTGAACGCGGTCAGCCGACACGTAAACCTCCAGTACAACAACGTTGCCAGGAATGTCTGAAACCCGGCAAAGGGACACTTTGAGGAAATCGAGATGCGCGTCTGCGGTGAGATGCCAGAGACCGTCTCACAGGGACGCTGTACCACTATACTTCAAACAGGCGTATACTGTCAATGATCAGAAACTGATAGATGTGGTATACTCCACCTATACTCGCAATAAACAGGATGTCGAGCAGGCGCTGACGTACTACGTCTTCGTCGTTTACACCGTGACGCTGGCGGACATCCGTTCAGACCTGCGTTGCGATGGGATCGCTGAGAACCTCCTGGATTGCATGTTGTCTGTCGTGAAGGATACAGATCTATGCCTGATAATGGTATGACTGAACTCGATCTCCTGGTCGGGTCGATGTTTACCACCCTCCCTGACGAGGATCGTGAAAGTTACGAGGCGGAACGTGAGTGGTTAACCGACGTGCAGAATCTGCTGCGTGATGAGGGGGTGGAAGTCGATCTGCTGGCGAACCCCGGCGTCGAGATCTGGGAAGGCGGCATCGAGCGGTATCACGATCTCTTCCTGCTGCGCCTTATCGCAGTGTATCTGGAAAACGGTCAGGATATCACGCCGTTGCTGGCGCCAGGTTTCGAGTTTGATGAAGAACCCGACCCAATGCTGGCGGCTATCTGGGAGGATGAACAAACGACACGCTTCCCGCACTTGATCAAGCATCAGGGTGAAGGCGGCTATTACCTGCCGGTCGATTTTCCGGAGCCGATCTGGATCGAGGAAGAACCGGCGGATGATGAGGACGAGCCGACTACGGAGTCGGTGGTCAGTTTTGGTTCATCGACGGCGCTTCAACGCGAACTGGTCGAACTCGAAGGAATGCTGGATCAGGCAGGCGTGAAATTGGAACACCCGGTTCGTCGCTGCCTGGGTGTGCTGCGTGAAGCCGCCGATGTGAGTGTTGCCAATGGTCTGCCGATCATTGTGTGGTGATGCCGGCGCTGCCCGATGTTCGCCGATCATCAGCACTGGAGGCGTTGGTTGAGACGTTGCATTGCAACGTCTCAATCAGTTAGCCGGTATTCATCAACCCTGCCGCCAGGCCGCTGATGCTCAACAGGATTGCATCTTCGATTGCGCCGTGGTCTGGTGTGTCGGGTGCGGCGCGCAGGCGACGCATTAGTTCGATCTGAAGGTAACTCATCGGATCGATATACGGGTTGCGGCGCTGGATCGAGTGTTGCAGCACCAGGGCGTTATCGAGCAGGCGTTCGGTTCGCGTAATCTGACGGATCATCCGGCTGGCGCGTTCGTACTCTTCGCGGATGGCGGCAAATATGGCGGCTGCCGCATGCTGATCGGGCGCCAGTTCCGCATAGCGCGATGCGATATGAAGATCGGCTTTGCCCAGAATCATCTGGGCATTGTCGATCATGACGCGGAAAAAGGACCATCTGGCGTACATCTCCTGCAGGAGCGCCATGCGGTCGATAGCGGACCCCGACGTATCACCCTTCTCGTACACAAATGTTTCGAGTGCAAACCCCAGACCATACCAGCCCGGCAGGGTATGCCGGCTTTGCATCCAGCTGAACACCCACGGAATGGCGCGCAGGTCTTCGATCCGTTCGGTATTACGGCGACTGGCTGGACGGCTGCCGATGTTCAGGCGACTGATTTCGGCTATTGGCGTCACATGGCGGAAGTATGGCACAAAATCGGCGCGCTCATAGACCAGGGCGCGGTAGTGGCGCTGTGAGCGTGCAGCCAGCCGTTCAAGCGCCTGCGTCCACTCATCGGGAGGATCATCGCGCTGGAGCAGACCGGCACGCAACGCGGCATTCATCACCTGCTCGACATGCCGGTGTGCCAATAACGGCAGTCCATACCGATCAGCAACCACTTCGCCTTGTTCGGTAATCTTGATCTGATTGCCGATGCTGCCGGGCGGCTGCGCCAGAATTGCGTGGTTCGCCGGTCCTCCGCCGCGCCCGATCGCGCCGCCGCGCCCATGGAACAGGCGCATCCGAATACCGTGGCGTCGCCCAAAATCGCGCAGTTTGCGCTGCGCCTGGTAGAGCGCCCAGTTGGCGGCTGTGTACCCCACATCCTTGTTGCTGTCGGAATAGCCGATCATGACTTCCTGGAGATGACCGCGCAGCGCCAGGTGATCGCGGTAGACCGGCAGGCGCAGACATGCCTCGAGCACCGTGTCGCAACTCTCCAGGTCGGCGCCGGTCTCGAAGAGCGGCGCAACATTCAGGCGACTGAAACGAAACGGGCGGAACAGCCCTGCCTCTTTTGCCAGGAGAAGCGGCGCCAGCACATCGCTTGCTCCGCGCGTCATGCTGACAATGTAGGTCTCGATGGCTTCGGGACTGAGACGGTCAAGGATTGCGGCGACGGCGCGGAATGTGGCAATCACCTCGACCGTATCGGGCGAGTAGTCGAGATGGGTTGGGATGAGCGGACGCGGGTTGGCGATTTCGCGTGACAGCAGTTCGATCCGTTCGGTTTCATTGAGTGCGGTGTAGTCGGCGCAGACGCCGGCGGCTGCCAGGACTTCGGCGAGCGCGGCAGTGTGGCGTTCACTATGTTGTCGAATATCGAGCGTCGCCAGATGAAGCCCAAAGACCTCCACCTGACGTATCAGATCGCGCAGTGCGCCATCGGCGACGATGGCGGCATTGTTGGTGCGCAGGCTATGCTCGATCACGTTCAGGTCGTCGAGCAGATCATTGCGGCTAAAATAGGCGCCCTCCGGCAACAGGTCGGATCGTCCCCAGTCGAGCGACACAGTTCGGGTGTAGTCGAGGGTGCGGAGCAGTTTCTCACGAATATAGGTGCATTTCTGGCGGTAGAGTTCATAAGGGTTGCGTCGCGCCAGCAAATCGGCGACATCGGGAAAGAGCGCGGCGTCACGCGCAAGCGACGCGCGCAACTCGTTGCTGACCGGCGCCTGCCGCGCGGACTGGCCAAGGCGATGGCTGAGTTCTTCGATAGCGGCGATATGCTGTTCGATAGCGGCTATGCGCATCATACGAACTGCCTGAATGGTGACCGTGTGCGTGACGTTGGGATTGCCATCGCGGTCGCCTCCCATCCATGCGCCATAGCGTAGCAGCGGCGGCACGCGCCATTCGTGATTCGGATAGGTGATGCGAAGTGCATATTCCAGCTCACGGTAGAGGCGCGGGATCAGGTCGAACAGTCCGCTTTCAAAATAGAACATCCCGTTCTTGACCTCATCGATCACCGTCGGTTTGACAACCCGCACTTCATCGGTCTGCCACAGCGAAACGATCTCTTCACGAATGCGCATTGTGTTTTCTTCGAGCGCGAATCCGTGCAGATCGCCGGTTCGCTGGTCGAGCAGCGTCGCAAGCCGGCGCACTTTCTCCAATGCCGTGCGACGGCGCGCTTCGGTCGGATGAGCGGTGAAGACCGGTTGAATGCAGGCGGTATCGAGCCATCCCTGAACGGCGGCCGCAGGAATGCCGTGTGCATCGAGTTCGGCAACAGCGGCGGCAATGGACTCGGACCGCGGCGTGTCTGGATGTTTTCGCTCGCGGTCGCGCAAAACCCAGATGCGCTGCATCTGTTCGGCGAGATTGACAAGCAGGAAGTAGGCGTTGAACGCTTTGATGACGGTCTGGATCTCGGCAACGGACATCTGAGATGTCAGCGTGCGCAGTTCGGCATCGGCGCGATCCGGTGCGCCGTTGCGCAGATCCTTTCCCAGCGTCCGCAGTCGTTCGACCAACTGGAATGCGGCTTCGCCCGCCTGCTCGCGGACAACGTCGCCCAACAGGTTGCCGAGGAAACGGATCGTTGCTGAAAGGCGCTCGCTTTCGCCGCGACGGTTGTGCGATGGATGTGTCATATGTGGGGGGGAGAACTGAGAACTGAGAACTGAGAATTGAGAACTGATTTGCAAGGCGCAACGTTCAATGCACACCAGCAGTCGTGTCGTGGATGCATGACTGCGCCCTGGCATCAGCAGCCCCGGCGGGGTTTTCGCGTGCGGTGAGCACCGTCAGTATTGTACATTGGTGCAGTTCATTATAATAATATCATCCCACATTTTGCTTGCTGCTCGATAACTAGGGATGATAAGCCAGTGCGGCGAGGATGAAACCTACGGCAGGACGGTGAGCGCAACAAGAACTATCCCCTGCATATCCGCTGCAACCTACCGCATCTCGTATCACCCATTCCTTGTGTCGGGCAAGTGATCAACAGTTTCTACCATAAGCTGTTTGATCGCGTTGTGGGCCTGGGTAATGTCATCAAGAATGGATTGAAGCTTATTCCAGTCCAGCAGGAAGCTATAAATTTTGGTCGCAACATGACGAAATGCCATAAGACGCTCGATAACAGCGAAGAGATTATCGTCATGTGGTGGCAGGGCAATTTGGCGAAAGAGCTTAATAGTCTCTTTATGTGATGCCGATCCAACTGGTATTGGGTAACGCAGGTATTTTAACATCCGAATCATCAGATGTTCGATCGCATTGTAATATCCAACACATTCATACGCCAGTGCCGCCAATTTTACGTGCTGATCAACCGTAATTTTCGCCGTGGTCGTGATGTTGCCATACACTTTTTCCAGATTTTCATATGCTATTTCCTGACGCAACTCAGGATTGCGCATAAAGGAGCTTCCCTTCTGTCAGGATGCGGGTACGGAAGTACCCGTGTGTGTCCTTTAGTACGACAAGGCTAATCGGTCGATCAATCGCCATCATACATTCAGCTAAGGTGCGAAAATACGCTTGATCGGGAATACCTTCCACGCAGATGTCAATATCGGAGTCAGGTCGGTAGTCGTCTCGAGCCAATGAACCGTACACAATAATCTTCTGCGCGCCACGCCGGGTCAGAATGGATGAGATTTTCTGCAAATCACGGATCATCTCAGGCGGCACATGGCGTTCATCTAAGATCATACGTTCCATAGCAGCACCATTCTACGTGAAGATGCTACACTTTCAACACGTATGTGAGTAAATCGGGCGTCATTCGCGTTGCGTGCAGGACTTCGCGCGGGATTTCAATCACGGCCGTGCGCTCCATACCCGATCCTTTCGTTGGAGCGGTAAGGGAATGGTCACTGGCATTATTATAGCACTGAACGATGGTAAATCACACGTAGCTTCTGCGTTGTCGTTGGCACGCTGCGCCTGCGGGTTTGAACGGACGCGGAACGATAGTATCCGGCGAGACGAACCACCGAGCGCGAGGTCGTCGTATTGCGCATCGTCATCCAGTGCGGATGGCGGGTCGGATGTACGGGTGCGAATACGTCGAGCGCGCCGGTGGCGTAACCCTGTCTGGTCACGTGCATTGTCCAGCGTTCAACCCGCCTACTTCCGCAACCGCGGATCGAGAGCATCGCGCAAGCCATCGCCAACGAACGAGAAACTGAGCATGATCAGAGCGATCAGGAGAGTGGGAAGCAATCCCATGTGCCAGTAGACGCGGATGTAGGCGAACGAAGCGCCGACCATCTTGCCAAGGCTGGCGGTTGGCTCATTGATGCCAAGCCCCAGGAAGCTGAGACCGGCTTCGGTAAAAATGGCCGTGGGAATGCCAAGCGTGACGGCGATAATCAGGGGCGTGAGCGCGTTCGGCAGCAGATGACGCCAGGCAATCTGGAGAGGCGGAATGCCCAGAGTGCGCGCGGCTTCGATAAACTCTTTCTCGCGTAACGAAAAGAGTTGGGCGCGGGTAAGGCGACAGATGTCAACCCACCCGATCAGCGCGATCGCCAGGATAACATTGAACAAACCGCCGCCGAAGATCGAAATCAGGAACAATGCAAACAACAATTGCGGAATAGCGGTGAACAGTTCAACAATCCGCATGACAAAGAAATCGACCCATCCGCCCAGGAAACCCGCGCTCAGTCCCAGAATCGCGCCGATGACCAGTGCAATCGCCTGCACCGAGATGCCGATGATCAGCGAGGTGCGCACGCCATGGATCAGGCGTTTCAGCATATCGCGCCCGACATCGTCGGTGCCCAGAATGTATCCCGCCTCGCCGGGGAACTTGCGCGCGTCGATGGGACGGGCGAAATTCGGCTGCGGCGCCAGAATGTCGGCGAAGATGCCGAGAAACACCAGGAACCCGACGACGATCAGCGCTCCCATCGCCAGTTTGTTCTTCGAGAAGCGGATGGCGGCGTCGCGCCAGAGATTGCTGGGAGGGCGCGACATGATGGGATCGATGGCAGTAACAGCCTTGTTCGAGACAATCGCGCTCATAGCCCTCTCTTATTGTGGCTCAGGACAGTTTGATACGTGGGTCGATGACCGTGTAGAGCAGGTCGGTAATCAGGTAGACCAGCCCCCACAGTGCGGCGATCAGCAACATCAGCGCCATAATCATCGGGTAGTCGCGGTCGAGGACGCTTTCGACGAAGAATTTGCCCAGGCCCGGTACGCGGAACATTGTTTCGACGAAGATGGTGCCGGTGATCAGGTCAGGAATACGCGGACCGAGAACCGTAACGATTGGAATGAGCGCATTTTTGACGGCGTGGCGCATCACGACCATCCGTTCAGCCAGCCCTTTGGCGCGCGCCGTCCGAATATAATCCGCTGTAAAGACATCAACCAGGCTGGCGCGGGTGTAGCGAGTGGCAATGCCCATAGGACCCAATCCCAGTGCGATCATCGGCATAATCACCTGTCGCCAGTCGTCGCCCCACCCGCCGAGTGGCAACCACTGCAATTCAACCGCAAAAACCAGGATCAGCCACAGCGCAATCACAAAGTTAGGCACCGTCAGACCGAGCGTGGCGATGAATGTTACAACATAATCCAGGAAGCTATTCTGCCGTATTGCCGCCAGAATACCGAGCAGAACGCCGCTGCCGAGCGCCACGACGACGGTGATGCCGCCAAGGGTGATACTGATGGGCCAGGTGCGCCCGATGACCTGTGCAACGGTTTCGGTCGGGCTGGAGAATGAGTATCCGAAGTCGCCGCGCAGCGCATTGGCCATGTACCTGAGATACTGGATGTGCAGCGGCTGATCAAGGCCATATTTGCGAAGAATGTTTTCCTTTGCAGCAGGCGGCAGCGGCATGTTCGGCTCGTCGAACGGGCCTCCCGGCGTAGCATGCATGAGCAAAAACGCTACAATCGACACCAGAAAAAACACAAACGCCAGCCCTGCCAGCCGCTGAACGACATACGCCACCATGAGCAACTCCTGTGGGTTAGGGGTTGTGGGTTATGATCTCTAGTCCTTAGTCCCTAGTCCCTAGTCCCTAGTCCTTAGTCCCTAGTCCCTAGTCCTTAGTCCCTAGTCCCTAGTCCCTAGTCCTTAGTCCCTAGTCCCTAGTCCTTAGTCCCTAGTCCCTAGTCCCTAGTCCCTAGTCCCTAGTCCCTAGTCCCTAGTCCCTAGTCCCTAACCCCTAATCCCTAACCCCTAATCCCTACCTCGGCGGCGCCTTGCGATACTTTGTCACCTCATTGCTGATGTACAGCGTCTGCAGCGAGTCGCTCATCGAGGTGAAGCCGGGCCATTGCAATCCGGCGAAACCGGCGACATTCGGTTCGAAGCACTCGCCGACGACATACGGCTTGTAGATGTCAGCGACGGTGCGGTGGTAGATGAAGACCGCCGGCGCTTCTTCGCAGAGCAACCGCTCGGCATCCTGAAAAATCTTGATGCGCTCTTCCTGATCGGTCATCTCTGCGGCTTTCAGCACCATCTCATCGAACGTCTTATTGAACCAGTTGTGGCGACCGGTGCTGAGCCAGACGCCAAGCATATTCGACGGATCGAGGAAGTCGATGCCATACGACACCATGCCGAACTGGATCTGTGTCGGCTTGGCATTGATTGCGTCCATAAAGGTCTTGAACTCTTTGTTCGAGACCTCGACTTCAATACCGTACTCCTGTGTGATCGCCGCTGCAATCGCCGCCGCGAGCGCCTGGCGGATCTGCGGCTCGTTGCGCAGCCAGAGGGTCAGTTTGGGGAAGCCCTTCCCCCCCTCATAACCGGCTTCCTTCAGCAACGCGCGACCACGTTCGGGATCGTACCGCTGAATATCCTTCAGCCCTTCGGAGTTCGACGCCGGAAAACCGGGCATCAGGAACGAGTATGCCGGGATGCCCTGCGTTGGCGTGATGATTGTCTTGATCAGCGTATCGCGATCAACGATATGGCTGAACGCCTGGCGCACGCGCACATCGTTAAACGGCGGATTCTGGCAGTCGAAGAAGAGATAGTCGGTGCGGAAGTCGGCGGCTGTCAGGCGTATCTGTTTCGAGAGTTCGGGATCACGCGCGATGATTTCATTATCGGCAGTCTGCAACTGCTCGCCGGTTACGCGGTCCACTTCGCCTGCCTGATACCCGGCGAACATGGCCTCCGGTCGCGCGGCGATCTGGACGACCCGCTCAACGCGCGGACGGTTCGTGCCTTTGTACGTTGGGTTGATCTCGAACACCACCCGCTCGCCGGGCTTGAACTCCTTCAGCAGGTATGGTCCGCACGAAATCGTCTTTGCCGGGTCGGCGGTATAGAGACCTGAGCCGAACTCTTTCAGCTTGGCGGCGCTCAACACTTCGCTATACACCAGTTTTGCCGGGAGGAAGGGAGCGGGCGTTTCGGTTTCGATCACCAGCGTATTGGCATCTTTGGCAGTGACTCCCAGTTCTTCCAGCGGCAGTTCCCCGGCAACACACTTATCCCAGTTCTTGATCGCACCTGGCGCACTGTAGTACCAGGCGAAGTCCCAGGCGTGCTTTGGATCGGCGGCATAGCGGAAGGTCGCCACGAAGTCTTCCGCCGTTACCGGCGTGCCATCGCTCCAGACAAGGTTGGGGTCGAGGTTGAATGTCCAGACTTTACCGGTCTCATCGGAGGACCAGGAGAGCGCAGCCGCCGGTTGAACCTGGAAATCCTTGTTCAGGCGCACGAGCGTATCGCCGGTCAGGTTGGTGATGCTGCCAAATCCGCCCGACTTGTAGATGGTTTCCATCTGGTTGGGGCTGGTAAAGTCGGCGGTGATGTCGAAGTAGACAACGAATGCCTGATGCTCGAGAGGTGCTGCGTCTGCTGGCAGCGTGACGCCGAGCGAGTTGGTGACGGCGCCGGCTGGCGCGGCAGTGGCGGCTGGCGCGGTGGTGGGCGGAGGGGTTGGCTGCACCGGCGCCAGCGTGGGAGCAGTCGTAGGCGGCGGGACGGTTGCAGGCGGGGAGGTTGGGGCAGTAGCGCCGCCTCCGCCGCCGCAGGCGGCGAGCGCTGCGGAACCGACGCCAATAGCGGCAGCGCGCAGGAATGCGCGCCGCGTCAGACGTGATCGGGAGGGCTGGTCCATACGCTGTCGTTCCTTTCCATACGCTGAAATGCGGGGAATCTATCACGTTGCATACACGCATGCAACGTTTCCTTCACGCTGCCGCCGATATGGTGCAGCGTCGGGAACGGAGTAGAACCTGTCTCAGATTGGACAATCATTGGGTACGTCAAAACTGCGCCTGCGCGGCGCATCGACGCCATCCTGGACGTCAGCAGCATTGTTTGGGAACAACCGCTCTCGGGAACATCCGCCTGAAGTGCAGAGTGAAGAAATGATAACATTACCTCAATCGCTTGTCAATGCCAGGTTAAGAGGCGGATCTTACGCTGCGCCTGGGAGCGCGGGCGTTGCGCCCGACAGTGATGAGTGACGAGTGACGAGTTGCCTGCCCGTGTCTGTTCCTGCTGCGACTGGAAGCGCGGACTTGCCGTCCTTCGAGCGTGCCCGCGCGGTTACTCGTTCCCGCTGCGCCTGGGAGCGCGGGCGTCTCGCCCGCATACGCATAATAGAGCGATCAACAGAGGTGTTGCACAATAATTGCCTGTGTTGAGCGTCTGGCGGCGGACGTTGGTTGCGACAGGCTCAGCCAACGTCATCGCTCCACAATTGCCCGCGCAGGCGGGCTGAATCCGCCCTACGTCTGTGCGGCGCACCCGCTCGAGGCTGCGCAGGCGGGCTGAATCCGCCCTACGTCTGTGCGGCGCACCCGCTCGAGGCTGCACGGGCGGGCTGAAGCCCGCCCTACGTCTGTGCAGTACAGTCAGGCCGATCCCGGTATGAGCCACATGTGCTACACTGCTCAAAAGCACGGAAGGAACGCAGCAGACGCCCCCTGCTCGTAGAAGGTCCGTCGACATTGATGCCATAGTATGACGAGGGAAGCATGGCTCCACAAGGGTACTACCGCTGGCCAACAATCCATGGCGACACCGTCGTATTTGTCTGCGAAGACGATCTCTGGTTGGTCCCGGCATCAGGCGGCGTGGCGCGACGGTTGACCGCCAACCCCGGCAGCGTCTGGTCGCCGGCGCTATCGCCGGATGGATCGCTCCTGGCGTTCGTCGGGCGCGACGAGGGACCTGGCGAGGTGTTCGTGATGCCTGCCGAAGGCGGCGAGGCGCGGCGCCTGACGTTTCTCGGCGCAACGATGCGAGTCTGTGGTTGGAGTCGCGACAGTCGTGAGATTCTGTTCGCCAGTTCCGCCAGCCTGCCGTTTTCGCGCATGGCGTTGCTCTATGCCATCAGCGCCAATGGCGGTGAACCGCGTCTCCTGCCGACCGGTCCGGCGGTTACGATCTCGTATGGACCAACCGGCGGCGCGGTGATTGGGCGCAACGAGATCGATCCGGCGCGCTGGAAACGCTACCGTGGCGGGCGGACCGGCGATGTGTGGGTCGATCTGGATGGAACCGGCGAGTGGCGGCGCCTGATTGCGCTGCCGGGCAATATTGCCATTCCTCTGTGGGTTGGCGAGCGCATCTATTTTGTCGCCGATCACGAAGGGGTCGGCAACCTCTACTCCTGCCTGCCGACCGGTGAAGACCTGCAACGTCATACCTGGCATCGCGAGTATTACGCGCGTTTCCCATCCACCGATGGACGGCGGATTGTGTATCACGCCGGCGCCGATCTGTACCTGTTTGATCCCGCAACCAACACATCGCGTAAAATCGAGGTGGAACTGCACAGCCCGCGCACGCAACGGAAGCGTCGTTTTGTCGATCCGGCGCGTTTCCTTCAGAGCGTCGCTCTGCATCCCGACGGTCATGCAATCGCCGCAGTCGTGCGCGGCAAGCCGTTTACCTTTGGCAACTGGGAAGGCGCGGTGCTCCAGCACGGCGATCCTGGCGCTGTGCGTTATCGCCTGGCGGACTGGCTGCCCGATGGACGGCGGATAGTCGTGATCAGCGATGCTGCTGGCGAGGAAATGATCGAGATCCACCCGGTTACATTTGGCAATGGCGCACAACAGGCGATGTCTGCTGATACAGGCGCTTCAGGCGCGGCGTTTTCCCCGTTTGATGAACCGGTGCGCCTGGAAGGTCTCGACATCGGACGACCGATGTCGCTTGCGGTGTCACCCAAAGCGCCGCTCGTCGCCATCGCCAACAACCGGAATGAACTGTTGCTCGTCGATCTGACTGAGCGAACGGTGCGACTGCTCGACCGGAGCCGGCATGCCTCGATGGCTGGCATCGCCTGGTCGCCGGACGGACGCTGGCTGGCGTATGGCTTTTGGGAAACACAGCAGACATCGGTCATTAAGTTGTGCGAGGTGTCCACCGGAACAATCACGCCGGTCACGCGACCGGTGCTGATCGACCGATCACCGGCATTCGATCCGGAAGGCAAATACCTCTACTTTATCTCGTACCGCGATTTTGATCCGGTGTATGATGAGATGCACTTCGATCTCGGCTTTCCACGCGGAGCGCGTCCATTTCTGGTGACGCTGCGCGCCGATCTGCGCTCGCCATTCGTGCCAGGACCGCATCCGCTCGATCAGGCGCCGCCGAAGACGCCGGCGAGCGAAGCAAAGCCGGCAAACGAGGCAGGAAGCGAAGCGGGCGTGACCGAGGGATCAACGAAAGGAACGGCAAAATCTGAACCGACGATCAGCATCGATCTGGAAGGAATTACCGACCGGGTTGTGGCATTCCCGCTGCCGGTCGGGCGATACGGGCAGATTGCTGGCATTCCGGGCAAGGCGCTCTTTACTGTCTTCCCGATTGAAGGCGCGCTCGGTCAATCTCGCATGCCGGGCGATGCCGCGATTGCGCGCGGACGCCTCGACGTGTACGATTTCGAGACCCTCAGCAGTGAGACGCTCATCGATGGCGTTGCGTCGTTTCGCCTTTCCACCGACTCAAAGACGCTGATGTATCGCGCCGGCAACCGGGTGCGCGTCGTCAAGGCGGGTGAAAAGCCAAAAGACAATAGCAGCGAGCCGGGACGGAAGAGCGGTTGGGTTGATCTGTCGCGCATCAAACTGATGATTTCACCGCCTGCCGAGTGGACGCAGATGTATCGTGAAGCCTGGCGGTTGCAGCGCGATCACTTCTGGACGCCTGATATGTCGGGGGTGAACTGGTTGGCGGTGTACCAGCGCTATCTGCCGCTGCTGGAGCGGGTCGTCACGCGCGGCGAGTTCTCCGATCTCTTGTGGGAAATGCAAGGAGAACTGGGCACGTCGCACGCCTACGAGTATGGCGGCGACTACCGCCCGGAACCGCGTTACAGTCTTGGCAAACTGGGCGCCGATCTGCGTTACGACGCCGAAACCGACAGTTATGTCGTCGAGCGCATCATCTCCGGCGATGTGTGGGACGCACGCGCCAGTTCGCCGCTGGCGCGCCCTGGCGTCAACATTCTGCCCGGTGATCGCCTGATCGCAGTCGGCAGTCGGCGCGTCGGGCGCGGGGTATCGCCGCATGAGTTGCTGGTCAATCAGGCAGAGAGCGACGTCTTGCTGACATTCATGAAAACCGATGGAACACTCCGCGCAGTGACCGTCAAGGCGCTGCGTGACGACACGCAGGCGCGTTACCGGGAGTGGGTGGAGCGCAACCGCAAGGTAGTGCACGACGCAACGGATGGGCGCGTCGGGTATCTTCACATTCCTGATATGCAGGCGTATGGGTATGCCGAGTTTCACCGCGGCTTCCTCGCCGAAGTGGTGCGTGAGGGATTGATCGTCGATGTGCGGTATAATGCGGGTGGTTTCGTATCACCGCTGATTGCCGAGAAACTGGCGCGCAAGCGTCTGGGATATGACATCTCACGCTGGGGTGAACCGGCGCCGTATCCGCCCGAGTCGGTGATGGGACCAATGGTGGCGATCGTCAATGAAGCTGCCGGTTCTGATGGCGATATCATCAGCCATGTCTTCAAGATGATGAAACTCGGTCCATTGATCGGCAAGCGCACCTGGGGCGGGGTTATCGGTATTCGTCCGCGCGACACGCTGATCGACGGCGGAGTGACGACGCAACCGGAGTTTTCGTTCTGGTCGGCGGAGGTTGGCTGGCAGTTGGAGAACCACGGCGTCGAACCGGATATCGAAGTCGAGATGCGACCGCAGGATTACGTGGCAGGCGCGGACCCGCAACTCGAACGTGCCATCACCGAGGTGCTGCGCCTGATGAGCGATAATCCGCCCCGGTTGCCGGAGTTTGGCGAACGACCGCGCCTGCCGTTGCCTGGAGAGGAACGCGACGAGGGAACGTTTGGACGTGACCGCTCAGGCTGACGCATTCGTTCACCCGTCAGTCTAACCGCAGAGGCACAGAGGGCGCGGAGGAGACTGTTCATTCGCCAGCGCATTCGCGTATTCGCTAACGCATTTGTGTATTCGCTGACTCATTTGTTCACGCGCTATGCCGGGCATTTCATTCGACCGAGCCGTCGATTACTACGACGCGACCCGCGGCTATCCGCCGGGCGTCGCTGCGCAATTGCGCGACGCGATTGTTGCAACGCTTCAACTGAAGCGGCATGCACGGCTCCTCGAAGCCGGGGTTGGAACAGGGCGCATTGCGCTTCCCTTCATCGAGGCAGGGTACTTCTATGTCGGCGTTGATCTCTCACGGCGCATGATGAGACAACTGCGCCAGAAACTCGATGGACGACGCCATTCGACATATCTGGTGTGCGGCGACGTTATGCATTTGCCGCTGTCCGATGCGGCGTTCGATGCCGCAGTCATGGTGCATGTGCTGCATCTGGTGGAAAACTGGCGGCAGGTGTTGGACGAAGCGCGCCGTGTGTTGCATTCACAGGGCGCAATCGTGATCGCCAGCGATGAGCGCGACGGGCAAGAAGGCGCCCCCCCTACGCCACGCGCACAGGTACAACAGGCATGGTCGGCGATCCTGGACGAACTGAACGTTCCACCCGATCAGCGGCGTGATGGCGCGCCGCACGGTCTGGACGACCGGTTTCAGGAGCATCTCCAGATGCATGGCGCTGCGGTGGAACGTCTGACGCTGCTCACCTACCGCCAGCATCCGCAAACGGTGCGTTCTGTAGCGCAGCGATACCAGGAGCGAATATACAGCAGTTGCTGGGTGTTATCGGATGACATTCACGCCGAAGCGGCGCGGCGGTTGCAACGCTGGGTCGATGCCCATCCCGATCCTGATGCGGTGCACGAACCTCCGGCGCAGATCGATGCCATGATTGCACGCTGGAACTAGGGGAGTGCTCAGAGCGGAATAAAAAATGGAGGGCATACGCCCTCCCGCCTCTTCGTCGAGGTCGCAACGTTACTTGTTGCTGCTTCCAGACGATGCCGTGTTGACGTGCAGCAGCGCGTAGAGCGGGCAGAAACCGGTGACGGCGCTGACGATCAGCAACACCGCAATGACCGTGAGCACAATCTGCCAGATGCCGGTCAGTCCGAAGAAGCCGAACAGAAACATCAACAGACCAACACCGAGGCGAATGTCGCGATCAAAGACGCTTTCATTGACGGGTAACACGATGTCCCCCTTCCAGGATGTGGTAAAGTGGCGGTAACCTTGTGCGGTTCATCACAAAGAACCGACGCCTCTAGTATACACATCCGGGCAAACGTATTGTAAAATTCTTCACAATCCTGGGTGGTGATTTCATAACTAAAGGAAGGACCATGCACGACACAATCGTTTTCACTCGAGGCGTTCCGCCAACCGAAGCATTTCCGACGGCGCAGATCGCCGAATGCCTGGCGACGGCGGTCGAATCCGACGCAGCGGTCGTGTTGCAGTACGGTCAGCAACCCGGCTACGCGCCGTTGCGATCTCTGCTCGCTGCGGAGTATGGCGTGACAGACCATGAGATTATGGTCGCCAACGGATCATTGCAACTGCAAGACCTGCTGGCGGCGCATCTGGTGCGTCCTGGTGCGACCGTTCTGACGGAGCAGCCCAGTTACGACCGTGCTATCACGACGTTTCGGCGTCGTGGCGCGCGGGTGGTCGGTATTCCACTCGAGGCGGACGGTCTCGATGTGATGCGCCTGGAGGCTGAGGTTAAGCGCCAGACGCCGGCGTTTCTCTACATGGTGCCCGACTTCCAGAACCCGGCTGGCGTGACGACATCGCTGGAGAAACGACGTGCCATCCTGGAGATCGCCGGGCGGCACGGTTTCTGGGTTATCGAGGATATTCCCTACCGCCTGCTGCGCTATCGGG
This sequence comes from uncultured Roseiflexus sp., assembly GCA_937935075.1. Taxonomy (GTDB): domain Bacteria; phylum Chloroflexota; class Chloroflexia; order Chloroflexales; family Roseiflexaceae; genus Roseiflexus. The sequence continues at coordinate 42,973 of CALGYB010000028.1, forward strand.
GCGAAAGCGTCCCAATGATGCGCGCGATCAATCCGGATCGGGTGATTACGATCACGTCATTCAGCAAACTTCTCAGCCCTGGCATGCGCGTGGGGTATATGGTTGCGCCATCGTCGCTGGTGGCAGCGGTGACGAAGGAAGGCGAGAACACCTATTTGTCTCCAGTGCTGCCGACGCAGGCCGCCGTGGCTGAGTTCATCCGGCGCGGCTGGATGATGCCAAATATCGAGCGTTTGAAGGAACTGTATCGACCACGCTGGGAGGCGATGCTGAGCGCGGTGCGACGCTACCTGAAGGACGTCGCTGCTTCTGAGCCGGATGGCGGCTTCTTTGTGAGCGTGACCCTTCCGGCTGACGCCAATACCCGTAATCTTGTCGCCCGCGCGAAGGAGATCGGTCTGGTGCTGACCGAGGGACAGGCGTTCTTCGCCGATCCTGACGAAGGTCCGGCGCCGGACGGCGAACGCTTTGTGCGCCTGCCGTTCTGCGCCGTCACGCCGCAGCAGATCGATGAAGGCATGCGCCGCCTCGCATCACTGCTGTGAGCGATGTGACCGTCGCCTTTATGCCTCGTTATTGACGGCGAGGAGATACCCTTTGCCACGCACATTGAGGATGTAGCGCGGCGAACTGGGATCAGGCTCCAGTTTCTGGCGCAGGTGATGGATATGGGGCTTGATCAACTCGCCCGCTTCCAGATCACTGGCATCGTATCCCTGAGCGCACTTCACCAGCTGGCTGTACGACAGCATCGTGCCAGCGTGCTCTGCCAGGCAGAGCAGCACCCGGAACTCGGTCGGCGTCAGCGCCAGCGTGCGCCCGCCAAGCGTCGCAACCTGACGCCATGTGTCGAGTTGCAACTGTCCAATCACAATCGTGCGCTCAGCCTGCGCCGCCGGAGACATCTCAACGGTGGCGGCGACTGAGCCGCGCAGCTCCTGGACTGCGGCGTCCACCGCGTTGAGCAGCGCGCGCCGGCGCTGCTCAGCGGCGTGCGCCTGCAACGCCGCCTGAATGCGCTCGAGCACCTGTGATGGCTCGGTGTTTTTCAGCAAATAATCGAAAATGCCGTGCCGCAATCCTTCGATGGCGGTTTCGAGCGAACCATGCCCGGTCAAGATGATGATCGCAGCATCCGGATGACGCGCCCGGGCCGCCGTCACCACCTGCATCCCGTCGATGCCGGGCATTTTGAGATCGACAAGCAGCAGATCGAACGTTTGCTCGTCAAGGAGCGCAATGGCTTCAGCACCACTGGAAGCAGTCGTCACCTCATAGCCTGCGCGTGTCAGCATTGCGCCCAGCGTCAACCGAATATTGGCTTCATCGTCAACCAGCAGTATTCGCTCCGACTGGCTCATAGTCTCCCCTTTCAGCGGCGCGTTGCGTCCGTGGCGCCATCGAACAGATGCACGTTCTGTTCGATGGATGGTAGCACCAAAGGTGGATAGATGTCAACTCATGATTGTGAGTTTGAAACTTATGCCTGAAAAGCATCTAGTAATTGCCCACCTTTTGTAGTATACTGAAAAGGACTGAAAACTATCTTGTGATAAAATCCACAATCGGTGACATAGGGTGATATGCCGACCCTGAGAGGCTCCTTCCACGCACGCAGGAAGCCCATGTCGGCGGGAGCGTTTTTGCGCAGGCTGGCGGGTAAGGTCGCTGACGACCCTAGTTCAAGAGGAGGCAGGTCAATGATCGACCAGAGCGTGCGTTCGTTGCTCGAGGGAGTGATCGATACGCCTCTCAAACTGCAACTGGTGCTCATGTTTGCCGAGCACCAACACTTGCGCGCTACTGCGGCGCAGGTGGCGGACCGGATCTATCGTGATATCTGGAGCACGCGCGAGGCGCTGCGCGAACTGGCGGAGAGCGGGGTGCTGTCTGAAACGAACGGTAAAGATGGGCCTCAATATGCCTTTTGCCCATCGGGTGAGCTGGCAGAGCCGATCCGTCGGTTGATGCTCTGTTATAATGAGCCATTGGAACGCGATCTGATCCATCGCACGCTGCGCGAGATAGCCGGAGATGCATCTTATCGTCGGGCGGTTCGGATGGGCATTGCTTTTGAAAGCCTGAGTTTCTAGCGATCTGGAGCCATATGTCTGAAGTGCTGAAGAAGAAAAAAGCCAGCCGCACTCCCCCCGATAAGCGCGATCGTGTGCCTCCCGGTCAGTATGTTACGGAAAAGTTTCCGGTTCTTCACTATGGCGAGGTTCCCATCTACCCTCATGTCGAGAGTGACTGGGACTTGCGCGTCTGGGGAGAAATCGAGGCGCCGGCGCGTTTCAGCTTTGCCGAGTTCCGCGCTTTGCCAACGATTACCGTTACGACCGATATTCATTGCGTGACGCGCTGGAGCAAACTCGACACCCACTGGGAAGGCGTGCAGTTCAGGGAGTTTCTCAAGCATATACCGCCGCTCAAGTCGTCTGCCAGGTATGTTATGGCGCATTGCGAGCATGGGTTTACGACAAATGTGCCGCTCGACGTGCTGCTGGAGGACGATGCGCTGCTGGCGTACAAGTATGAGGGAGAGGAGTTGACGCCGGAGCATGGCTATCCGCTGCGCTTGCTGACGCCGCATAAGTATTTCTGGAAGAGCGCCAAATGGCTGCGCGGCATTGAGTTTATGGCAATGGATCGCCCTGGCTTCTGGGAGCGCTATGGTTACAACAACAACGCCGATCCCTGGAAGGAAGAACGCTACGCGGAGGAGTAGGCTTTCCCCTCATCCCTCCGCCTCTGCCACGCAAGATTTTCACGAGCCAGCGGTTTTTGTCGCGTCACGAAGCCTTTTTCCGCCTCACCCCTTGCCCCCTTTCCAGCGACGCTGGAAGGGGGACAAGTCGTTCTGGTGACCAAAAACGAGTAATGCAACATAAGGGTTCGCCAGAAAATATCGATGCCTGTGAGCGCCCCCTTCTCCCTCGCTGTGGGAAGAAGGGGGAGTTGTAGCGTAGCGATACCTGAAACGGATGATGCAACGGACGGGGTCGCTGCCTTCGCTCCTGTGGCGGGCGCAGGCGACGGTCGTGTGGGAGGCGCAGGATACGAGTGCGCCGACAAGAACTCTGATGACGTCTGCACTCTCGGCGCGCAGTTGGACGTGATCGTCACCTGTTGGAGGGGAATCACACCAGATATGGCCGCAGCACGTTGCGCGCCAGCAGGAAACCGCGCTTCACCAGTTCCTCGGTTCCCTCGAATTTGCGATCCTCGTGTTCGATGCTCAGCACAAAATCATAGCCGACGGCGTAGAGCGCGGCGATAAACCGATCCCAGCGCACCTCGCCAAGCCCCGGCAGGCGCGGGACCTGCCATCCCATACCGGCGGACATAACACCGTGCGCGTACAGTCCGTCGCGGTTGATCTCCATGTCTTTGGCGTGGACGTGGAACAGGCGGTCTTTGAACTCGTACACGGCGCGTTCGTAGTCGATCATCTGCCAGACGAGGTGGGACGGATCGAGGTTCAGTCCAAAGTTTTCGTCGGGGATAATGCGGAACATTTCGCGCCAGATTGCCGGTGCGTGCGCCAGGTTCGTTCCGCCGGGCCATTCGTCGTAACTGAAGATCATCGGGCAGTTCTCGATGGCGATTTTGACGTTGCGGTCGCCAGCGTAGCGCACCAGCGGGGGCCAGACGGCAGCGAATTGCTCCAGGTTGTCGGGCACGTTCTTCGTCTGGTCACGCCCGATGAACGTGCCGACCACGCCGATGCCGAGTTTGCCGGCGGCGTCGATGACCTTCTTCAGATGCGCGTTGACCTGCGCGCGATGCTCCGGGTCGGGATGCAGGTTGTTCGGGTAATAGCCAAGCGATGAGACCGTCAGCCCGGTGCGCGCCATCAGGTCGCGGATTTCAGCCGTGCGCGCGTCGGTCAACGTTTCGACATCGATGTGGCAGACGCCGGCGTACCGTCGTTCTTTGCCCGAACCGGCGGGCCAGCAGGCGATTTCGATGGCTTCAAAGCCGTTTGCGGCGCCCCATGCGGCACATTCTTCGAGTGAGAGATGTGGCAGCGCAGCGGTGAAGAATCCGAGTTTCATTGATGCTCTCCTTCAAGTCCAAAGACTCGATCGTTCCCATGACTGGCGGCAGCCCCGGTTGTTCCGGCGTCTCAGCGTTCGATGGCAACCCAACGCTCCTCACGCGCACTGCGCAGGATCGCTTCGCCCAACAGCAGTTCCTCGTGTCCATCGGCGAATGTTGGATAATCGGGCGCGGCTGGCGGCGCACCGGCGGCAACGGCGCGGTAGACCGCTTTATAGAGTTGCTTGAACGTGTCGGGGAAACCTTCGGCATGCCCGCCGGGATAGTCGGTCGCGCCGCGCGCTGGGGGCATGAGGAGCGCCGGATCGCGCAGCAGCAACCCGCTGGCGGTCTCGCGTCGTCCCAACCACAACTCCTCCGGTCGCTCCGAATCCCATGCCAGCGATGAGCGTTCGCCATCGATCTCGAAACTGAGCCGGTTCTTGCGCCCTGGACTGACCTGCGACACCGTCAGCACGCCGCGCGCTCCACTGGCGAAGCGCAGCAGAATACTGGCGTAGTCTTCGGTATGGATGGGTTGCTCAATGGTCTCGGCAACGGTCACTTCCTTGCCGGTAAACGTATCGATCGGTCGGGTCGGCTTGCGGCGTACCGGAATGAACGTTGCCAGATCGGCCAGAACGGCGCTCACCTGCTCGCCGGTAATGAACGTTGTCAGATCGAGCCAGTGCGAACCAATATCGGCAACGGCGCGCAATTCGCCGCCGAGTTCCGGTTCCAGCCGCCAGTTCCAGTCGGTTGGCAGCATGAGCCAGTCCTGCAGGTACGACCCCTGGATGATGCGTGTGGCGCCGATCTCGCCTGCCTGCACCAGCGCGCGCGCATGCTGGCAGAGCGGGTAGAAGCGGATATTGAAGTTGACAGCGTGGACAATCCCTGCTTCGTTAGCCAGGCGCAGCAGTTCCGCCGATTCGGCGGAGGTCATCGCCAGGGGCTTTTCGCAGACCACGTGCTTGCCGGCGGCGATTGCCGCTTTGACCTGCGAGAAGTGCAGGTGATTGGGGGTGGTGATATGCACGACCGTCACGCGCGGATCGGCGAGCATCTCCTCGAAACCGGCATAGACGTGAAGACCGAGCGCGTCGGCTTTGGCGCGGGCGCGTTCCACACTCGAGCCGACGACGCCAAGCACCGGGATGCCAAGCCGACGCAGCGCCTCGACATGCACCACGCCGATGAATCCTGTTCCGACTACAGCGGCGGCGATCTCTGTCATAGAGCACCTCACTCTTGGGAGATTGGCGATGCCTGATTTTCCCGCGATTGGCGTCTCCTGTCAAGAATAGCAGGCGTATCGTGGTACAATCGCATTGTGTCTGGACACAGTGCAAGGAGACCTTCCCATGACCGACATCTCGCTCGAGACCCTGACCTACGAACAGGTGGCGAAGACGATCGATCACTCATTGTTGCGCCCCGAACTGACGACCCAGGAAGTTGCTGCCGGGTGCGATCTGGCGCAGCGCTACCATACCGCGTCGGTCTGCGTCAAACCATGCGATGTGCCGCTGGCGGCGCGCCTGCTGGCGGGTAGTGATGTCGCAGTTGGCACGGTCGTCGGTTTTCCGCATGGCAGCCACGCAACCGCCGCCAAAGTCTTCGAGGCGCGCCTGGCGATCGAACAGGGCGCAGTTGAACTCGATATGGTGATCAACATCGGCTGGCTGCGCTCCGGGCACGATAACGACGTGCTCGAAGACATTCGCGCTGTGGTGATTGCAACCGAAGGCCGGGCGCTGGTGAAGGTCATTCTGGAGAACGCCTACCTGAACGATGCCGAGAAAGAGCGCGCCGCGCGCCTGGTGGAGCAAGCCGGCGCGGATTTCGTCAAAACCTCGACCGGTTTCGCTCCGTCTGGTGCAACCATCCCCGATCTGATCCTGATGCGGCGTAGTGTTTCGCCGCAGGTGCAGGTGAAAGCGGCTGGCGGGGTGCGCACCCTCGATGCGCTGATCGATGTGTTGCGCGCCGGCGCAACGCGGGTCGGCGCGTCGGCGACTGCCGCCATCCTCGATGAGTTCTGCCGGCGCAAGGGATTGCCGGTGATCGGCGAAGGGGCGGCGCCGCCGGTGACGCCGGGGACGTACTGATACTCATGCGCGGTCATTCGTACCATACTGCCGGGGCGCGCAGCGGGACGTTCGGGCGCTGCGGGCGAAAGCCCTCGCTGAGGCAAGTGGAAGCCTCGCTGGGGCTGCTGATGCCAATGCGACGTCATGCGCCCACGACCGCCAACGCGTGTTGTAGAGCGTTACGCCTTGCGAACCGAGCGTTCGATCTTGTCTGACTGACCGCAAGTTAGTATAAGATCACAAGCACAGTTACGATACTGGCACGATTCCGCGTCAATATTGTCATGGTTTTGCGCAATAGCGCTTGCTATACTCGTCTGCGATATGCGCGCAACTTCGCGCGTCCCCCTTTTTACATGCAAGGAGCGCTGGCCATGACGATTGAGCAGAGCGATGCTGGCATTTTATTTCCCCGAAGCGACGGAATGGACGCATATGCGCGCGAACTTGAGCGCCGTATCAGCGATCTGCAATATCAGCTGGCGCGCGACGCCGCAGAACTGGAACGTTTGCGCACATTGACGGATGGTTATGAGCGCACTGCTGCCATCCTGCGCACGCTCGCCGACAACATTCCAGACTGGGTGCTCGTCAAGGATCGTGACCATCGATACCGTTTTGTCAATAAAGCGTATGCTGAATCGCTCCATATGCATCCTGACGAGATGTTGGGGAAAGACGACATCGAACTGGGATTCCCGGAATACAACGTGAAGGGCGATCCCGAACGCGGCATTCGCGGCTTTTGGGCGGATGATTGCCAGGTAATGGAAAGCGGAGAACCGCTGATTATCCCTCATGATATTGCAACGCTCAATGGCGAGGAGCATATCTTTTTCACCTCGAAACTCCCGCTGAGGGATGCACACGGTGAGATCTGGGGCGTACTCGTCCTCTGCCATGATGTGACCGATCAGCACGCAGCATTAGCAGCGAAGCGTCAGAGTCTCGAACACGAGGCGTTGATCGCAGCGCAACAGGCGGCGATTCGTGAGTTGTCCACACCGCTCATTCCGGTAGCGGACGGTGTTGTGGTAATGCCAATTATCGGAACGGTCGAAAGTATGCGCGCCTTGCAGATCATGGAAACGTTGCTCACCGGTATCACGCAGCATCATGCACACACTGCATTACTGGACATCACAGGCGTTCAGGTGATCGATACGCAGATTGCGGCTGCACTGGTGCGTGCGGCGCAGTCGGCGCGCCTCCTGGGGACGGACGTGATTCTCACCGGCATTAGCCCCGAAGTGGCGCAAACCCTGGTCCACATCGGCGCCGACCTGAGTGCGCTGAAAACGCACAGCTCATTGCAGCGCGGCATCGCGTATGCGCTCCAGCGGCAGCGATAGCGCTGTTGCAGGTTTGCCGCGCGGCGCTTCCTGTCGGCTCGCAATGGCGATCTGACAGGAGTCGACGCCGTGCGGATCTCCAGGGCGTATAATAGTTTGTATGACAGGCAATTCGCGTTCCATGCCGCGTTTTTGCGCCTTCTGCGGCGCCGATCTGCCGCCCGGTGAACCGCGCTTCTGTATTGAGTGCGGTCAGCCGGTCGAGCCGATTGAGCAGAGCGAAGAGTCTGCGCCCGATACTCCTGCGGCGACCGGACCTACCGTGCGTCTGGCGAATGCGCGCACCGAACAGACAGTGATCGGCGGGACGGTCAAACTGCCGTCGTCGGGGGCTGTACCGCCGGGGTTGTGGTTTGCTCCTGAGTTGCCCGGTCCCGATGACATTGTCGCCGTGTATGCGCCGTTGCGCGCGATTGTTGGCGGTTGGAGCGGCTTGATCGAGCATGGCTGGAAGAAATGCGGTCAGGAATGGGCTGACGACGGAACCAGCCGCATGCTGGTGCGCTTCACGGTCGAGCGCGTCTGGTTCGCCGCGCCAGGGGCCGCGCACAATATGCGCCTGATGGTGCAGATCGGCGCTGTGGCGCACGCCGATGAAGGGCGCACCCGGCGCGGGTTTCGCTACCGGATCGGCGCCGATCCGCCGATGGACGTCGCTGCTGCCTGGTGGGTCGAGGGAAACGCGCCACGTTTCGATCTGTCGGCGCCGCAGATACAGATCATGGCGCCGCCGCGGATCATGCGGGTGTCGGATTTTCGCGAAACGGTGCGCCGGATGAACGCGCGCGAGGCGGAAACCTGGGCGCGGCAGGGAGAAGTTCATGGGTTGTTCCGCATGCTGCACAGTGCACAGCAACGCACCCCGGTCGGGCGCGGCATTCCGCTGCTCGAAGTATCGCCGCTCGGCGCATGGCTGCGGCTCGGCGGCGTGGTTGGGCGGCTTTACCGGGTGCAAATGTTCCGTCCACTCGTCTGTGATGCATCCGCCTGGAAGCGCCTCAAGCAGCGGATCGTTCAGGAAGCGGCGGATCTTGGTCTCGATATGAAGACGGACGCAATCATCGAGTGGTGGCTTGATCGCGAAGGATACGATGGTGCGCTCTTCGAGCGCAACGCGCATCCCTATGGCGGCGGTCGGGCCGTGATCGCCTTCCGCCGCAGTCAGATAACCCTGATTGAAGGATAGAGGAGAAGCATACCCATGCCACGACCCAAACGCACCCGCGCAGCGCAGGCTGCCTCCGCGCCGCAGGAGGGACCGACGCTGCGGATTGCCATGATCGCATCGGAATGCGTCCCGTTTGCCAAGACCGGCGGGCTGGCGGATGTGGTGGGTTCGCTGCCGAAGGCGCTGCGCGCGCTGGGGCACGATGTGATTGTGATTATGCCGCTCTACGGCATCATTAACCGCGAACGCTACGCTATTCGCCCATTCCTGGCGCCGATGGGGGTCTGGATGGGCGATGTCGAAGAATGGTGCGCCGTCCATACCACAACCGTCGATGGTGTGCCGGTGTTTTTCATTGAGTCCGATAAATATTTTGCGCGTCCGGGGTTGTACCACGACGCCGATTACAACGATTATCTCGATAATCCGCGCCGCTTCGGCTTCCTGACCCGCGCCGGGTTGCAACTCTGCATCGATATGGGGTTTCGCCCCGACATTGTCCATAGCCACGACTGGCAGACGGCGCTGGCGGCGGCGTACCTCAAAATCTGGCACTGGGACCATCCGCTGCTCGGCGGCGCCGCCAGCGTTTTGACCATCCACAACATCGCGTATCAGGGCGTGTACGATGCATCGCACTATCCGTACCTGGGGTTGCAGTGGAGCAATTTCACGCCCGACAAGTTCGAGGATCACGGGCGGATCAATTTTCTCAAAGGCGGGATTCAGTACTCTGATATGCTCAATACCGTCAGCCCGACGTATGCGAACGAGACGCGCACCCCCGAAGGCGGGCATGGATTGGCGATGTATCTGAATGACCGCGGCAGCGCCTACCGCGGCATCCTGAACGGCGTCGATTACACGCAGTGGAATCCGGAGACCGATCCGCTCATCCCGGCGCGCTACAGCGCCAGTAATCCGGCAGGTAAGGCGATCTGCAAACGTGAATTGCAACTGCGAATGGGGCTTGAACCCAACCCAAACATCCCGATTGTCGGCGTGGTGAGTCGTCTCGCACATCAGAAGGGACTCGATCTGCTGGCGGGCGCCATCGAGGGTTTGGTGCAGAATGCGCTGGTCCAGTTCGCCATCCTTGGCGCCGGCGACAAAGGGCTGGAGGGGTACTACGGTCTGCTGCCGGTTCGTTTCCCCGGTCGAGTTGGCAGTTTCATCGGCTACGACAATCAACTGTCGCACTGGATCGAGGCGGGGAGCGATTTCTTTGCCATGCCGTCGCGCTATGAGCCGTGCGGATTGAACCAGATGTACTCGCTGCGCTATGGGACGCTGCCGATTGTGCGCGCCACCGGCGGCCTGGAAGATACGGTGCAGCAGTACGACGAACGCACCGGCGCCGGCACCGGCTTCAAGTTCTATGAGCCGAGCGTCCACGCAGTCTACTATACGATTGGCTGGGCGATCAGCACCTACTTCGACCGGCCGCACCACATGCAGCAGATGATTCAGACGGCGATGGCGCAGGATTTCTCGTGGGAGCGCAGCGCCAGAGAATATGTGCAGTTGTATCGTGAGGCAATAGCGCGCAAGCGCGGGATGTGATCATGCTCGAACAGGTCGATCTGACCCTGACACTCAGCAAGCGCGACTACCGTCAACGCCTCGTCGATCTCCAGATGCGCCTGTACGACATGGAACAGGCGCTGTTCGAGGCGCGTATTCCGGCGCTGTTCGCCTTCGAAGGGTGGGCTGGCGCCGCGAAGGTGCGCACGATCAGCGCCATTACCCGTCGGCTCGACCCGCGTGGCCTGCGCGTCTATTCGATCACACCGCCGCGCACATATGAGATGCAGTATCCCTGGCTGTACCGTTTCTGGCTGAAAACGCCGAGTTACGGTCAGATTGCGATGTTTGATCGCTCGTGGTACCGCCATGTGCTTGGCGAACGGGTACGTGGCGAATTGAGCGTCGCCGACTGGCGCGCGCGGTGTGAAGATATTGCGGCGTTCGAGCGCCAACTTGCGGACGATGGCGCCGTGATTCTGAAGTTCTGGCTCCACATTTCGCAGCGTGAACAGGGGCGACGATTCAAGAAATTGCTCAGCGACAAAACGACCGCCTGGCAGGTGACCGAAGAGGATCTGTGGCAGCATCGCCACTACGAACGGGTGCGTGATGCGGTCGAGGACATGATTGCGCGCACCGACACCCCCTATGCGCCCTGGATCATCATTCCGGCGACCTGTGGGCATTATGCGCGTGTGGCGGCGTTTGAGGCGATCCTGAGTGCGCTTGAGGCGCGCATCGGGAGGCGACCGGTTATTGATGTGGACTCTGATGTACGTGAAGAACTGCTCGATTCGCGTGGCACGTCTTTTCGCCGCAGTCTCGATGTCTTGCGCACCCGTGGCGCGCGTCCGCTATCGCCTGTCGGGAATGGCGCGCCCGATGGGACGTTCGCAGGCGCATCGCCGTTGCCTGGCGGCATCAGCATTCTCCGGCGCGTTGATCTGAGCCAGCGCCTGGATCCCAGGAAATACACCCGGAAACTGAACCGACTCCAGGCAAAACTGCGCCTTCTCGGTTTTCAGGTCTATCTTCAGAAGCGTCCGGTCGTCGTGGTCTTTGAGGGATGGGACGCTGCCGGAAAAGGAGGAACGATCCAGCGCATCACCGAAAAACTCGATCCGCGCAGTTATGTGGTGCATGCGATTGCCGCGCCGACCGGCGACGACAAGGCGCATCACTATCTCTACCGCTTCTGGCGGCGGCTGCCGCCGCGCGGTCAGATCGCCGTCTTCGACCGCTCGTGGTACGGCAGGGTGCTGGTAGAGCGCGTCGAGGGGTTCGCCCGTCCAGATGAATGGCAGCGCGCCTATGCCGAGATCAACGAATTCGAGCGGCAACTGGTTGAGTTTGGTACAATTGTTGTGAAGTTTTGGCTGCATCTCAGCCCCGAAGAGCAGTTGCGACGCTTCGAGGAGCGGCAGTCGATCCCGTACAAAGCCTGGAAATTGACCGAGGAGGACTGGCGCAACCGCGAAAAGTGGCCGCAGTATGAGGCGGCGGCGGATGAGATGCTGCTGCGCACCTCAACGCCTGCCGCACCGTGGACGATTGTCGAAGCCGAGGATAAGCGATTTGCACGGATCAAAGCGCTGCGCACGCTGGTGCGACGGCTGGAAGCGGAGTTGGGTCGGGTGAAACTGTAGGAGCCTGCCATGCGCCTGAGTGAAGACAAAATCCGCCGGATTGCCGAGCGGTTGCACGATGAACTGGAGCAGCGCGGACTGGTGACATACAAGGATCCGCGTGGCGTGACGCCGGCGATGGGGCGCGCCGCGCGCGTCAAGGCGATCTACGATTTCATCGTTGCCGATCTGAAGATCGAGGACGAGATCGATGCTGAAGTCGAGCGCATTCTGAGCACCTATTCGCGCGAAATCAAGGGTACCGAGCGCGATATTCTCTTCCGCAAGCATAAGGAAGAAGTTGCACGCAAACGGGGGTATATTTTGTGATGATGTATCCGTGTTCTTACACGCCATCCATAGAAAACGTGCTATAATATATCAGGAGCGGCGAGTTCCCCCATCACAATGGGCTGGTAGCTCAGAGGTAGAGCAGCGGTCTTTTAAACCGATGGTCGTGGGTTCGATCCCCACCCGGCCCACCACCTCACATCGTTGATATGACCTCCTCCCCTCTCCCACTGCGCAAAAAGATCATCGAGGTCGCTTTTCCGTATGAAATAACTGGCGTTGCCGCTTCCCGCGAAGTGGCGGCATCTCCACGCTTCCCGGACACCATGTACCACTGGTGGCCCCATCAACCGCTCGCGCTGTGCCGTGCGGCGCTTTTCGCCGCAATCATTGACGATCCAGATCAGCCGGATGTGCCGAAGTCGCTGTTCCGGTTGATCGATGCCCTGCCGACCCCGCAGAATGCTGGCTCCGCGTGGCAGGCGTTGTCCCTCGGCGAGCAGCGCCGCCAGAAGGTGCTGGGGTTTATTGAGCGACTGGCACAGCCGGAAAGCCTGAGCAGTGATCAGGTTCTGAATGCTGCCCGCGCGCTCGTTCATGCTGCGGTTGCCGATGATCCTCCGCCGGTTTACGATCCGTTCGCCGGCAGCGGCAGCATTCCGCTCGAGGCGCAACGCCTGGGACTCACCGTGGATGCCTCGGATCTCAATCCGGTCGCCGCGCTGATGAATCGAGCGCTGATCGATCTACCGCCGCGTTATGCCGGTCTGCCGCCGGTCAACCCGGAAATGAGGAGCGGGGGGGTAGACGTGAGGAAAGCGGAAGAAGGGAAGCAAGAAGCGCTCGAGTCATTCCCCTCTGCTCACTTCTCCAAAGGCGCGCACGGACTGGCTGCTGATGTGCGCTTCTTCGGGGCGTGGATGCGTGATGAAGCGCAGCGTCGGGTCGGGCATCTGTTCCCAAAGATCGAACTGCCTTCGCGGTATGGCGGCGGGGAAGCGACGATTATCGCCTGGATCTGGGCAAGCACGCTGCGTTGCCCGAACCCTGGTTGTCGCAACGATATTCCACTGGCGCGATCGTTCGTGCTCGATGATCGTGAGGGGAGGAAAACCTGGGTCGTACCACGCATAGGAGAGCGGTATTCGCGTCACGAAGGAGAACTCCTTTTTGACCTTCAGCGCGGCAAAGGGTCACCGCCTGCGGGAACGATCACCCGGCAGGGTGCGCGATGCCCCTTCTGCGGTCGGCGCATTGCGCACGACGAACTGCGCGCTGCGGGTGTCGCCGATCAGATGAGCGCGGAATTGATGGCAATTGTCGTAGAGAGCGGAGAAGGACTGATCTATCTTGAACCGTGCGACTCCTTCGGACGCATCACGCCGCAGACGAAACCGGCCTGGACGCCGGATACGCGACTGACCGCCAACCCGCGTTGCGTGGACCTGCCGGACTACGGGTTCACCACCGTCGCCTCGCTTTTTACCTCGCGGCAACTTGCCGCCCTGGCGACTCTCAGCGACCTGATCGATGATGTGCGCGCGTCTGTCTTGCTCGAAGCAGAACAATGCGCTGACCGCGATGCAGCGGCGTATGCCGATGCCGTGGCGACGTACCTGGGGCTGGCGATCGGCAAAACGGCGGATGTTGCGTCGAGCCAGTGCCGCTGGGATGCCAGGACGCAACGGATCATTCCTGCGCTGGCGCAAGGCGCGCTGCGGATGAACTGGGAGTATGCCGAAGGCAACCCGTTCAGCGACTCCACCGGCGGATTCATGCATCAGGTCGAAGCCCTGGCGGGGGTTCTGGAAGCGCTCGATCCGGCGGGTGACGGCAAGAGCATGCAGCAGGACGCCGCTGGCTTCACGATTGCGCCCACTGCCAGAGGGCTGGTCTGCACCGAACTGCCGCATCCCGACAGTCTGCCGCTCGCGGAAGTGAGTGACTTCTTCTATGCCTGGCTCCAACCAGGGTTGCAGGCGATCTATCCCGACTTGTTCGACACTCCGGCGACGCCGAAGGCGACCGAACTGGTCGCCGATCCATCGCGCCACGGCGGCGTCGAAGCAGCGCAGCGCTTCTTCGCAGAGCGGTTCCGCGCCGTCTGCACACGCCTCAAAGAGGCGCAGCTTCCCGCCTATCCGCTGGTTTTGTTCTACCCTTCTGGCAAGGGCGCCGACTCTGAGTCTGTTTCCGCTAAGGGCGAAGCGCGGCATCCGTCAGTTTCTGTCGATCTGCCCACACTCCTGAGTGAGGCGGGGCTGACAGTGATTGCCGCGTGGGATATTCGTTTGCACGATGCAATCTCCGGTGGACGCCCCTCGCTGACGATCTTCGTGTGCCGTTGATGAGGGGATGTTGACTGGCGAGCGCCTGCCTGGGGAATGCGCGGCCGCCGAACGTCCCGCCTTTGCAGGGACAAGTCCCTGTGTCTGCCCGCTGCCATGCCCCAGGAAAACGCCCCTACAGCGTTTCGTCGGGCGAACCCGCGAAGAAGTGGGCGACCTGGGCGCGGAATGGCAGCGTCGGTGACAAAAGCGTGCCATCAGGGGCAATGGCGAAGACCTCAAGAAAATCGCCAGTAACCGGATCGGGGCGGGTGCATACCAGGACATCGCGCTCAGCCGGGCGCACGATCCAGTACTCCGGCAACCCAGCGCGCGCATATGCCGCGCGTTTGATTTCCGTATCGGTCTCGGGATTGGACGGCGACAGCACCTCGACAATCAAGGCAGGCACGCCATTGATGCGTCGATCATAGATCATGCTGCGATTATCATTGCGCACAACGACAATGTCGGGTTGCACCGGATCACACCCCGGCATACGCACACCAATCGGCGCCCATGCGGTCAGACCAATGCCCGGACGGTCAATCTGTTCCACCAGCAGCAGCACGATCTGGCGAACGATCCACTGGTGAAAAAAACTCGGCGCAGTGGTCACAAACAGGACTCCGTCGATGACTTCATACCGGTTGCCGTCATCCGGCAGAGCAGACCAGCGCTCATAGTTCCAGCCCGTATCGATTGAGCGTAGCGACGGCACGGCGGGAAAGGGTGTGACGGTCGTCATCGCTCCTCCTTGCGCGCAGTGTGACGATGCCTCCATTCTACCACGGCGATAGCGCAGTGTGGGACTGTTTGGCACAACCGCTTCCTCCGCCGATTTCTTGACCAGATCTTGAGCTTTTGCAGAACAGGGATTGATCTGGACAGGGTAGACTCTCGCGGTATCGTAATAATCGGTGTTGGAGGAAAACTGTATGACACGCATGGTCTCGATAAGCCTGATCGTTCTTCTTGCTGTGCTGATCGCCGCATGCAGCAATGCGCCGCAGGCGGCGACCGGTCCATCAAGCGCCCCGACGTCCCAGAGCATGTCCGGGATGGATCATTCCGCCATGATGCCAGGCGAAGGGAGTGCGCCATACGACGCGCTCTTTATCGACAGCATGATTATGCATCACGAAGGCGCTATTGGAATGGCGCGGCAGGCGCTCGAGTCTGCTGAACGTCCCGAAGTTCGGCGACTGGCGGATGCGATTATCAGCACGCAGCAGCAAGAAATAGGCGCGATGCGTTCCTGGCGCGCCGTATGGTATCCTGATCTTGCGCCGACGGTTGGCTTGGGCATGGAGATGGGTCCGATGATGGTTGCCGACGGACCGGCGCCGTTCGATCAGCGTTTTATCGAAGCCATGATCCCGCACCATGAAGGCGCTATTGCTATGGCGCGCGATGCGCTTCAGCGTGCAGAGCGCCAGGAAATAAGGGATCTGGCGCAGACCATTATCACGGCGCAGGAGGCGGAGATCGTCCAAATGCGAACCTGGCTCAAAGAGTGGTATGGTATCGAGTATGCAAACAAGTAATGCCTGATAAGTTCTGAAACCGGTGACAGTCGTGATGGCAAGAACGTTGTTGATCGTCGAAGACGAAGATCGTCTGCGTGACCTGTTGCGCGGCTATCTAGAACGTGAGGGGTTTCGCATCGTGCTGGCGGGTGACGGTATGCAGGCGTTGAGCTTGGCGCGCAGTGAACGACCGGACCTGGTGGTCCTCGATCTGATGCTGCCCGGCATCGATGGACTTGAGGTATGCCGCAGGCTGCGCACGTTCTCGGATGCCTACGTGCTCATGCTGACGGCAAAAGCCGGGGAGATCGATCGCGTCATTGGTCTGGAAGTCGGCGCCGATGACTATCTCACCAAGCCGTTCTCGCCTCGGGAGTTGGTGGCGCGGGTGCGAGCGATGTTGCGTCGTCCACGTAATGCTGGCGATGTGCCGGGGCCGCCGCTGTTGCAGTTTGGAGTATTGACGATCGATGCTGCCCGTCACGAAGTGTTGCTTGCAGGTGAGTCGCTCAAACTGACCAACCTGGAGTATACGTTGCTCAGTGTCCTGGTATCGGCGCCTGGTCGTGTCTTTACCCGCTCGCAACTGCTCGAGCGCGTGTGGGGCAACGACTATTTCGGCGATGATCACGTCATTGATGTGCATATCGCCAATCTGCGGAAGAAGCTGGGGGATGATCCAGCGCGACCAACGTTCATCATTACTGTGCGCGGCGTCGGCTACCGGTTTGGAGACGGATTGTGATGACGCTTTCCGGGTTTCGTAGATTGTATGGACGCCTCTTTCTGGCGCACGTGCTGGTGATTGCCGCTGGCGCCGTCACGCTACTGGCTGTCACGCTGCTTACGGCGCACACACTCCACGATCAGTTGATGGTCGTGTGGCTTGGACCCGATGCCGCATGGACGACTGATCCCGCCATGGCGGAAATGGAGCGTGCAACGAACGCGGTATTCGAGGCGGCAATGATCCAGGCGCTGCTCATCAGCGGCAGTACGGCAATGGTTGTTGCAGTCGCGGTCAGTTCGCTGGCGTCGCGTCGGATGGCGCTGCCGATCCAGAATCTGCTGCGCGCCAGTCAGCGGATCGCTGCCGGGCGTTACCACGAACGTGTGCTGCCGACCGGGAGCGATGAACTGGCCGTGCTAGCGCAGCAGTTCAATGTGATGGCTGAAGCCCTGGAGCACGCCGAGCGTCGTCGGGCGGCGCTCATCGGCGACATCGCCCACGAATTGCGCACGCCGTTGGCAACCATCGAAGGGTATGCCGAAGGTGCGCTGGACGGCGTGGTGGCTACCGATGGCGCAACCTGGGCGCTCATTCTTGATGAAGTTGGACGGCTGCGGCGGCTGGTTGCCGATCTGCAGGAACTGTCGTGCGCCGAAGCGAAGCAACTGCCGCTTCATCTGGCGCCGATATCGCCCGCTGCGCTGGTCGAACGCGCCACGGCGCGCCTGAAACCGCAGTTCGACGATAAAGGCGTCACCCTCGCCTGCACCGTTTCCACGAATCTGCCACTGGCGCTGGCGGACGCCGATCGGGTGACCCAGATTTTGATCAATCTGCTCGGCAATGCGCTCCAGCACACCCCGGCAGGCGGACATGTCGATGTAACAGCCTGGACGGAATCAGGGAGTATCTGGTTTCGGGTACGTGATACCGGTGCAGGAATCGCTGCCGAACACCTGCCGCATCTCTTCGAGCGATTCTATCGGGTGGACAAATCGCGCACCCGCGCTACGGGCGGTGCTGGCGTGGGGCTGACAATCTGCAAGGCTCTGGTGGAGGCGCACGGCGGGTGTATCTGGGGCGAAAGCGAGGGATTAGGACGCGGCGCGACATTTACCTTCACACTGCCGGTGTATCGGCGGGCCTGATCATAACGT
>CALGYB010000029.1 GCA_937935075.1 uncultured Roseiflexus sp.
CTGCGCGTCGCACATATTGAACACAAACTTCTGTGACGACCGGAAAACTTTTCAGAACCGGCAGATTACAATTGCCGGCGATATGTTGGATTCCCTTGTTCCAGATATTGCACCCTGCATACTCCCAGCCATACTCATCAAGAATGGGATGAACGGTCGCCCATCCGATCTCGGTGTTCCAGAACCAGAGCGTTGTGCCAGGTCTGGCATACCGTGACCACAATTGGATATGGCTACGGTACCAGGATTGTAGTTCTGCAGGTTCCCTGGCATCCCCCTTAAACCCTGACACACCGTAGCCGCCATCAGAAATAATGACATCGGGGGTTGGCCATTCCTGATAGAGTTCGGCGACATCACCGTGATAGATGGTTACATTTCCTGACTTGAAGATGGTTTGGTTCTCCATGGCTCGCCTGCTGCGATGGTGAATGACATCACTTGCAGTATTGACTTCACTGCAAAAAGCTGTAACCGCGAAGGTCACAAAGGGACACAAAGGAAAGGCGCTTCATTTTTATCAACCTTCGTGCGCTTCGTGTCCCTGGTGGTTAAGCCTTTGTGCAATGGTCTCAGCATTGTTTCTTGTATGTTCCTTAATCTTCGATGACACACGCTCCCGCCGTTGCAATGACGGTGACATTCTCGAATTCGAGCAGGCGGAGAAACTGTTCCATCGAGCGTTTCGCTTCATTGGCGGCGCGCTCCATAATGCCATTTTCACAGGCGGCCGCCAGAATCTGGCGTTCTGCCTCCTGTCGCGCCTGCGTTTCCAGGTTCGGGTCCTGCCCGCCGGTCAGTTGAGTGATCAGGCGCGTCTGCCGGTCGTAGACGCGGGTGCGTTCGTTGTTCAGGCGCGCGCTGAAAATCTCGGAGGCGGGCAGCGTCAGCGTCACGCTCATGCCGTCAGACGAAACAATGACATCGCGGTCGGTCAGTTTGCTCAGATCGACGCCGGCCACCACGTCGCCACTGGCGATCAGCAGCAATCGTTCGCCAAGGAACATATCGAGCGGATCGCCTCGTGCGGTCGAGGCTTCGACAACCCGTTCGATGGCGAAGCGCTGCGTCTCCAGACGCCGGAGATCCTTCATCTGTTGAATGGCGCCGCCCCAATCGCGGATCGTTGGCGTTGGCGTAGCGATGAGTTGCACCACCTGTTGCGGCACGTTGGGAACGAACGCTGCGACTATCTGCTGCCAGAAGAGCAGGAGCAGCGCCACGACCGTGATGGCGCCGAGCGCAACATACAGCAGTGTTGCAGCGCATCCGCTGCCAACCAGCGGTATGCCGGAGAGACGGGGGCGGGCAGGCTCATATGGAAGGTACGGTTCCTCGACGTCGTCATCGACCTCTTCGCCGCGAGCGCGCCGCAACCGGCGTTCCATCAGCGACTCGCGGCGCGACAATCGCATCAGTTCATCACGGCGCACGACCCGGCGACGCGGCGGAGGAGCCGCCTCCTCTTCTTCTGGATCATCGTCGTAGCGAGGCATGCTCTCCTCCGGTGCATCATCCGCGTTTGATGCCGGTATGAATGGCTGCCGCACCCAACCCCACCAGGCGATAGGTCACATCGCTCCAGCCCGCCTCGCGCATGATCTGCGCCAGTTCGTCAGGCGGGGGGAAGACGCGCGCCGATTGCGGCAGATAGACGTAGGCTTCGGGATCGGCGCCGAGCACGCGCGCCATGAGCGGCACAATGCGCTGGAAATAGACCCAGTGCCCAAACCGCAGCAACGGCTGACGCGGACGTGCAACTTCCAGGCAGGCGACCGTTCCGCCAACGCGCACCACCCGCCACATCTCGCGGAATGCCGCAGCGATGTCGGTCACATTCCGTAACGTGAACCCGGTCGTGATCGCGTCGAAACTCTCATTGGCGAACGGCAGCGCCAGCGCATCGCCTGCCACGAAAATCGCGCGTTTCCCGGCGATTTTGGGCAGACCAGCGCGCATCATCGGGAGGGTAAAGTCCACCCCAATGGCCAGACCATCGGGCATCCATTCCGCCAATTCGACCAGAAAATCGCCGGTGCCGGTGCCAATGTCGAGCGCTCGCCCGCAACTCGGCGGCGCTGCCAGCGCAACCGTCGCCACGCGCCAACCCCGGTCCAACCCCAGGGTCATAATGCCATTCATGGTATCGTAGCCGGGGGCAATCCGGCTGAACATCCGCTCGACATATTCGGCTTTCCGGTCGGGCGGGGGAAGAATATCTGCACTCATTGTCGATTCATCTCGTAGATCAGCCGCAATCCTTCTAATGTCAGGTACGGCTCGACTGTCGTAATGGCTTCAGTTTCGGCAGCGATCACCTCCGCCAGCCCGCCGGTCGCCACCACCGGGCAGGAGGCGCCCAATTCATTCTGCATGCGGCGCACCAGCCCTTCGACCAGCCCGGCATACCCCAGAATGACGCCAGATTGCATATGGTGAATGGTATTGGCGCCGATCACCTTTGGCGGGCGCACCAGTTCGACCTGATAGAGTTTTGCCGCCAGACGAAACAGCGCATCGGCGGAAATGCCGATACCGGGCGCAATCGCGCCACCGATATACTCACCGGCGGCGGTAATCACATCGAAGGTCGTCGCTGTGCCGAACGCCAGGACAATAACCGGGCCGCCGTAGCGCCGGAAGGCTGCCAGCGAATTGGCGATGCGGTCGGCGCCGAGTTCGGCGGGTGCATCGACCTTGTACTGCAATCCGGTTGGCGTCATCGCATTGACCATCAGCGGCTCGACGCGGAAGTAGGTGCGGCATAGCGTGCGAAATTCGCCAGTTAGCGGCGGCACGACGCACGAAATGGCGCACCCGTTGATACTGCGTGGATCGATGCCGCCAAGATCGAACAGGTTGTGCAGCAGCACCAGGTATTCGTCGGCGAGCCGGTGGCGTTCGGTTGTGACGCGCCAGTGCGCCGTAAGCCGTTCTCCCTGGTAGACGCCGATTTTGATGTTCGTATTGCCGATATCGATGGTCAACAGCATAATCCACCCTGTCCTATGGAAACCAGACCCGCACATCCTCTGGACGGCGCACGGCGCCCAGCGCCAGCATCAGTTTGATCCGCGCCTTGCGACCATTCAGATAATGAGCAAAGAGCACGCCCAACCGTTCGAGATCATGGTACGAGCCGACATAGCCATACTCATCGTGGAGTGCGCCACTGCCGGTGCATGGCGCGATGGCCACCATGATGCGCTGCGCCGTTGCTTCCTGGATCGCGGGCAGCCACCAGGGAGGTAAGCGACCGCTGCCAAACGCCTCGATCACGATACCGGCAACCCGATCAGCAATGGCATGACGTATCATTCGGTCATCACTCCCCTGCCCGGGGGTGATCAGATCGACCCGCTCTTCGAGGTGCGCGCACGGAATGAACATGCGTTGCGCCGGACGGTGGCGCATCCAGATGCGGTCGGCGACGATCCAGCCGAGCGGACCCGACCCCGGCGCGGTAAAGGCATCGACCGAATGGGCGGACACCTTTTGCACATCGCTTGCAGCGAAGATTTGCCCGGCAAACGCCACCAGCACGCCGGTCTCGCGGGTTTCGGCGGCAGCAGCAACACGGATGGCGCTGGCGAGGTTGTGCAACCCATCGTAGCCGGGCATCGTTGCAGGGCGCGTCGCTCCCGTCACAACCACCGGCTTCTCGTGATGAACCGTCAGATCGAGCAGATACGCCGTCTCTTCCAGCGTATCGGTTCCATGGGTCACCACCACACCCGACACCGCATCATTGTGCAATAACGAGTCAACCTGGCGCGCCAGTTCAAGCCCCTGCATCGGTGTGAAGTGGCTGCCCGGCAGACTGCTGAATTCGTTGAATTCCACCTCGATGCCGCTGTTCGACAGCTGAGCGATGGCGTCCTCGCCATCGACCGGAACCAGGGCGCCGGTTGCAGTGTTGCGCTTGAAAGCAATGCTCCCGCCGGTTGTGACAACGATGACTTTTTTCACACCTGCCTACCGTTTCCGCGCCACCCAGGCAATCCGTTGCGTGTACGCACCAATCGGTTGCGTGGTGAAACAATCATACACTGCCTCGACACTCAATCCAGCAGCGGCGATCAACGATGCGACCGTCTCCGGCGGGTAGGCGCGCTCGACATGAATCTCCTCGAAGCGCTCGTACCCGCTGGCATCATCGCCAACAAATCCGATCAGGCGCATCGTCGAACAGGCGGTCTCCGGGTCGAAACGGCTAAGATTCACCTGAATAAATCCCGGTCGCTCGATGATCTCCACGTCGCCCCAGTCGTGTTCGAGAAAATGGCGCGTGTTCATGTCCGCCACGAACAACCCTTCCGGCGCCAGCGCCTCTGCCGCCGTCGAAAAACACGCCGCCAGGTCTTCTTCGGTCAGCATGTAATTGAGACTATCATACGTGCAGGTGACCAGGCTAAACGAACCGCGGCGCAGCGCCTCCACGTGTTCGATGCGCGTCGTCTCCCGCCACAACCAGCGCATATCCGCTTCGATGAAGTGCGGACGGATTGCCGGATCCACCGATTGCGCACGACTGCGGGCAATCGCAATCATGGCAGGCGACCGATCCACGCCGACGACAAACCATCCGGCGTCGGTCAGGATAAGCGCCAGCGTTCCCGTGCCGCATGCGAGATCGAGCGCCCGCCGCCCCGTGACCGGATGACGCGGCAGGATATCACCCAACAGATAGCTGGCACACAACACGGCAAAGCGGATTTGACCGCTTCCATCGTAGAATGGCGCGTAGGCGTGATAGATGTCGGATGTTTTGCCGGGCATGCCTTGACCAGAATGCTTTTATCCTTATTCTAACCCTCGTATTGTACCATACTGCGCCTGCGGGGCTGTGCATACCCGTCCAGCCCGCGCACGCGGGCTTTGCTGCCCAGAGCCTGCGCCTTCTGGCGCCAGGCGGACCGGCGCATCTGCCGTCTCGCGGCGGGCTGAAGCCCGCCCTACCGCTCCCCGTGTGAGAGCGGAGGGGCAGGGGGGCAGGGGGGTGCTGCTCGCTGGTCCCCCACCCCTGCCCTCCCTCCAGCGGGGGGAGGGGGAGGGGAGCCATGTTCCCCCCTCCCCGTGTGGGAGCGGAGGGGCAGGGGGGCGCTGCTCGCTGGTCCCCCACCCCTGCCCTCCCCCCAGCGGGGGGGAGGGGGAGTGGAGCCATGTTCCCCCGCTTCCCGTGTGAGAGCGGA
>CALGYB010000030.1 GCA_937935075.1 uncultured Roseiflexus sp.
CAACGTTCCTGTGTTACGATCCTTCCGGCATCACATCCCCGTCCTCGTCGGCGGGTCTGCTCAGGTCGATGGTGGCGGGTCCATAACGCATGCGGCGCGCAAGCGCGACGATTGATTGGCCATACGTTGAGCCTGGTACTGCCCACCTGCCGTTGAGTCCCAGGATGGTCGGTGCAACGCCGCGCAGTGCGGGCGACAGTGGTCGCACGGCGAGCGCTGTAGCGATCAGGGCGCGTTGCGCCTCATTCGCCTGGTCGTCGGTGAGGGCGTATGCCAGCAGACGCCCCAGGTGTGCCGGAACAGCGTGTTCTGCCCAGGTCGAGAAGCTGATGCCGCGCTCCCAGCGTTGCCGTTGCGTGTTGTACGCCCATCCGGTCGGGTCGGGCGGCGGGTCTGCGCGCCACTCGCCGGTGACGCCAATGCCGGCCGGGTTACGCTGCGGGCGCAGGCTCCAGAAACTGGTCAGATGGCCGGTTTCGTGCGCCATCTGCGCCAGCGCCAGGAACCAGTCCATGCCGGCCATGTCGCCGATGGAGCGGTAGGCGCCGACGATAATGCCGATGTCGAAGGCGGTGTAACTGCGGTCGGCGCGCGGGATGAACCAGTTGATCGCCATGGTCTCTGTTCCGGTAGCCGGACCAACGAGTGGCGCATCATCCAGAATCGGTGGAAGATCGCCATCACGGGGTGGCGGTAGGGG
The DNA here is from genome assembly GCA_937935075.1 of uncultured Roseiflexus sp. GTDB lineage: Bacteria > Chloroflexota > Chloroflexia > Chloroflexales > Roseiflexaceae > Roseiflexus. The sequence goes on from CALGYB010000030.1 coordinate 701, forward strand.
AACCGGCGTGTCGGACGGCGGAGGGGACGCGGCTGGCGCCTGCACCAGTGGAAGGTAGACCTGGTATGATGAGCGTTCGTCGGCGTGACTGACGGTAATGGCGGAAGCGGCGCAGGCCAGGACGGATGCTTTGAGGAACTGACGACGCGTGATCATGGTAATATCCTATTGTGTGTCGTTTCCGCCATGATCGTACTCCCGACGCCGGTGTGTTTCCAGTGCTGGAGATTACAGCGTTGTTGCTGCCATCTGAGCGGTGTATGATACGCATTCGATGGCTCAATATCCACTGAGGAGCGAGAGGTGACGACTCGGCAACCAACGCTGGCGCTGATTGCGCATGATCGCAAGAAGGATGATATGGTGTTGTTCACGCTACGGCGCCGCGATATGCTTGCCAGGTATCGCCTGGTTGCTACCGGCACAACCGGTGAACGTATCGCGCGAGCGACACGTCTAGAGGTTGAACGGATGCTGTCCGGTCCGATGGGGGGTGACGCACAGATCGCAGCGCGGGTCGCACAGGGCGAGATTGACGGTGTCATCTTCCTGGTTGACCCGCTCTACGCTCATCCGCACGAGCCGGACATTCAGGGATTGTTGCGCGTGTGCAATCTGTACAATATTCCGCTGGCAACGAATCTGGCGACCGCCGAACTTGTCGTTGCCGGTCTCGGTGCTGTGTGAAGTCCTTGAGAGCCTATCCGACAACTCGCCGATCGGCGTGTGGTCGGGTAGGCGAAGGCAATGCCTTCGCCTACCCGACGATCTTCTCTGGCTTTGTGGAGTGGCGGGGTGGTTTGGAGTTTCGTATAGAAGGCGTCACCTTCGCCTGCCCGACGATCTTTTCCGGATAGGCGCTTCTTACGCGCCGGGATCGTTGACCGGCGGCGGGCATCCTTCTGCTGCCGCAGCGATGATGTGCGGATCGGCGGGTTTCGCCTCCGATGCGAAATAGCGACGCTGGAAAAAGAACGCGACATTGACCAGCCCGATCATCACCGGCACTTCGACGAGCGGACCAATGACGGCGGCAAAAGCAGCGCCGGAGCTGATGCCGAAGACGGCCACCGCGACGGCGATGGCGAGCTCGAAGTTGTTGCTGGCAGCGGTAAAGGCGATAGTAGTGGTCTTTCGATAATCGGCGCCGATGCGATATCCCATCCAGAAACTGATCAGGAACATCAGCACAAAGTAGAGCAGCAGCGGAATGGCGATGCGCACGACATCGAACGGTATCTGGACAATGAGTTCTCCCTTGAGACTAAACATCACGACAATCGTGAAGAGCAGTGCGATCAGGGTCAGCGGGCTGATGCGTGGTACGAAGTGTCGTTCGTACCATTCCGCTCCCTTGATGCGCCGGAGGACGAAGCGGGTCAGAAAACCGGCAATCATCGGGATGCCCAGGTAGATAAACACACTTTCCGCAATCTGTCCGATGCTGATCTGGACGATACTGCCCTGCAACCCGAAGAGCGGCGGCAGGACGGTAATGAACACCCAGGCATAGACGCTGTAGAACAGCACCTGAAAGACGCTGTTGAATGCGACGATTCCCGCAGCGTACTCGGTGTCGCCCTTTGCCAGTTCGTTCCAGACGATGACCATCGCAATGCAGCGTGCCAGCCCGATCATGATCAGCCCGATCATGTACTCCGGGTAGTTGTGCAGGAACACGATCGCCAGCACGAACATCAGGACGGGTCCAATGATCCAGTTTTGCACCAGTGATAATCCCAGAATGCGGACATTGCGGAACACTTCCGGGAGTTCTTCATAGTGCACCTTGGCGAAGGGCGGGTACATCATGAGGATCAATCCGATTGCAATGGGAATGTTGGTCGTCCCCACATTAAACCGGTCGAGGAACGTTTCGATGCCGGGAATAAAATAACCGAGTGCAACCCCGACCCCCATTGCCAGAAAGATCCAGACCGTCAGAAACCGATCAAGCAGCGATAGGCGCTTTACAACCCCGCCGTGTGACGGCGCCTGCGTTGCGGTAATCGTCTGAGCCATTCCTGCCTCCTTTCAGATCACCAGATTGAACACATACCCGATTGCGACAATCCCCAGCGCCACGATGCCGATAAACGTCGCAATCAGACGCGGCTTCAGCACCCGGCGCAGAATAATCATTTCGGGCAAACTCAGCGCCACCACAGCCATCATGAACGCCAGCGCTGTGCCAAGCGCCGCCCCCTTGACCATCAGCGCCTGAATAACCGGCATGATCCCGGCGGCATTGGCGTAGAGCGGCACGCCGAGCAGCACGGCTGCGGGAACCGACCACCACGCATCGCGCCCCATAATGTCCGCCATTGCCTGCTCGGGCACATAGCCGTGAATACCCGCACCAACCGCGATGCCGACGACGACATACAGCCAGACCTTTCCGACAATTTCGCGGGTGCTCTGCCACGCCGCAGCGAAGCGCTGATGCCACGTCAGTTGCTGGTGTGCGACTGCCCCGCCGCCAGATCGGATCTGCCAGACGAAATCCTCGACATAGCGCTCCATGCGCATCCGACCGATGATTACCCCCGACACAATGGCGATTGCCATCCCCGATGCCAGGTAGAGTGCGGCGATCTGCCAGCCGAATATGCCGAAGAGCATCACCAGCGCTACTTCGTTCACCATCGGTGCGGCAATCAGAAAGGAGAAGGTGACGCCAAGCGGAATGCCCGCCTCGACAAATCCGATAAAGAGTGGTACGGCGGAACACGAGCAGAATGGCGTCAACACGCCAAGGCCGGCTGCCAGCATATTCCCGACCCCCTCGCGTTTCCCTGACAGCATTGCGCGGGTGCGTTCCGGGCTGAAGAATGAGCGGATGGTGGAAATGATAAAGATCATGCCGCTGAGCAGCAGCAGGATCTTCGGCACATCATAGAGGAAGAAGGCAACAGCTTCTCCCAGATGTGATCCGGCTTGCAGCCCAATGACCTCATATGTCAACCAGTCTGCCAGTCGCTGAATGCTGGTATATGCGACGCTCCACAGCGCGGCTGCGCCGGCCACAAGCAGCCATGCGCGGCGGTTGGCGTTGTTCGCCTGTTCTGCCGAAGAAGAGATTGCCTGTGCCATAAATGACGACCCTTCGTTATGAGTCCGCTGCACAAAGGCTTAACCACAAAGGACGCGAAGCGCACGAAGGTGAATAAAATGAAGCGCATTTCCTTTGTGTCCCTTTGTGACCTTCGTGGTTGCTTTTTGCAGTGAAGTCTTATATGCAAGAATCTGCATACACTGGAGCAAAAAATACGCTCTGCCATGCGCGACCTTATGCCAGGACGACCCTGTACCAGGCACAACCTTGTGCGGGGAGGCGCGTATGCGTTATGTCTGTGCTTCAATCAGCGGAGAATCGGCGCAGTACGCCAATCCTTTGGCAGCGCCATGACGCTGCCCCCGATACACCCGTCATGTTCATCCCTGCGCCAACCACCCGGCGATCTCAGACTCGCTGGGAATTCGACCGGCGGAGACCAGCGTGTCGTTGATCACCAGCCCCGGGGTTTGCATGATGTTCCAGCGCATCATCTGCGCGTAGTCGGTGACCTTTTCGATAGCGGCGTCGATGTTGCGTTCTGCGATGACCCTGGCAACAACTGATTCCAGCCGTTTGCAGTTTGCACAACCCGATCCGAGAATCTTGACAGAAACCATTCGTGTTCCTCCTGAGGATAGTTCAGCGTGTCAGCGCCTGAATCGGTGCACTTTCGAGCGCGAGCAAGCGGACGCTGCGTCCTCCTCCGCAGAAGTGCGGGCGCCTGAGTCGGTATCCCTCTCTGTGACCCCTTGCGCGCATGCTTCTCCCAACGCAGGAAAGGGGGCGCTGCCGGTCATGGCGTGCGCCAGATCGATCAAATCCAGCACTTCGGGCTTGGCGATACGGTAAAAGATGTTCAACCCGCAGCGCCGATCGGCAATGATGCCTGCTTTGCGCAGTACTGCCAGTTGCTGCGAGATGTACGCCTGCCGCATATTCAACCGCTCTTCGATCTGACAGACGCACTGCTCTCCCTCGCGCAGCGCCTCCAGTAGCGCAATCCGCAATGGATGCATCAATGCTTTGAAGATCCGGGCCTCGCTCATGAACGTTGTCTCATAAATCCGCATAGGCACAGTATATGCAAGATTTTGCATAGAAACAAGTAACAGGTGTTAACGTTCTATTGCGGTTTGGCTATTTTCTTGAGTGGACGACGGTATGCCATCTTCCCGCGTAGCCCCTGATCCTGTGCATGTGGCAGCCCCACCGGGGCTTGACTGACCTGAGCAAGGGCTTACGAACATTGGCAAAAAATCCGGCATTCGCGCTGCGCCCGGCGGCTGAAGCCGCAGGCTATGGTTGCGAAGCCTGCCTTCACAGGCTCTGCCGGATTCTTGATGTAGCCCGCAGCGGCAGGATGCCGTCTGACCATATCATGACCGGACCCCATGTTCAGGCGACAGCCTCGTCGTCCCTCATCGAGGCGACATAGTTGCAGATCGCTATAGGCGGATATACAATAGCCCAGGAAGAATAGTTGTCCGTATAAGGTTCCTCAACGTACCGTAGCATGATCGAACTGGCACACATCCTTGCTGTTGATGACGATGCCAGCGTGCGACGCATGCTGCAGATTCTGTTGACGAACGCCGGTTATCGCGTGTCTCTTGCGAGTACCGGCGAGGAAGCTCTGGCATATCTGGAACTGGTCACACCCGATCTGGTGCTGATGGATGTGTCCCTGCCGGGACTGAGCGGCCGACAGGTCATGGAGCGGATCAAATCCGATCCGGAGCGCCCCTTCATTCCTGTCATCCTGATTACCGGTCATGGTGACCAGGAGTCGAAAGTGGCGGCGCTCGACGCCGGCGCCGACGACTTCCTGGTCAAGCCTGTCGATCTGACCGAACTGCTGGCGCGGGTGCGCGCAATGCTACGGTTGCAACGCAGTCAGCGTTCGTTGCGCGCTGAGCAGCGGAAAACCGAGTTATTGCTTCATCTGACGCGTGAACTTGGGACGACGCTCGATCTTGATCGGTTGCTGACTCAGTTCCTCAACCGGCTTGCCGATGCCGTCGGTGCGGTGCGTGCCAGCATTCTCGTGCTTACCGGCGATCAGCCGCGCTTCTTTTCCAATACGCGCAATCGACCAACCATTCCCCTGACCGACATTTTGGGGCAGGGTGTGGCCGGATGGGTGCTGCACGAACGCAAGCCGTTAATTATCCATGATACGCGCGAGGACTCGCGCTGGATTGCGGTGAATGCCCAGCAACGCGCGGTGCGGAGCGTCGCCGCTGTGCCGCTGGTGCGCGAAGGACGCGCCCTCGCTGCGATTACGCTGGTGCATCACACACCCGGCTACTTCACCCATGACCATCTGGAGTTGCTCAATGCCGTGGCAGCACAGAGCGCGATTGCGCTCGAAAACGCGGAATTGTTCCATCTGACGCGCACACAGCGTGACCTGCTCGAACGTCGCGCCGAGGAGCTGCAACGTATCAATCAGATCAGCCGTCACCTGACGGAATTGATGAGTCCCGATCAACTCCTTCGTCTGGTGGTGCATCTGATTCATCATACCTTCGGCTATCCGCTGGTCGTCGTCGCCTTGCGCGACGATGAACGCCTGGTATTGAGCGCCGCTGCGGGCAGTACGATTATTGAACAGGCCGTTGGGTATGCGATCCTGCCCGATGCCAGCGCTACCGGACGGGCGATTACTCAGCGTGAGCCGTATCACGTCGCTGATTTTCTTCAGGCCGACTGCTACCCGCTGGCGGGGGTGGAGCGCAGTGTGCGTTCGGAACTGGCAGTTCCCATCCAGACGGCGCGCCAGGTGTTTGGTGCGCTCTCGGTGATGGCGTACATTCCCAATGCGTTTGGCGATGCCGATGTGCGTCTGCTTTCGACGCTGGCAAGTCAACTGGGCATTGCGCTCGATAACGCGCGCCTGTTCAATATGGAACAGCGCCGCGTGCGTCAACTCGGCATGGTGAATACTCTGTCGATTGCGATGACGGCGCGCCTGGATGCAGCCGAAAATCTGACCATTGCCACGCATACGATCGCGTCGATTTTTGAAGTTACGGCGTGCGGCATTGTATTGACCAATCCTCGCGTCCAGCACATGCGGCACGCTGTGTTTGCAACGGATGCTGCGCGTGACCGTCTGCCCTGGCGATTCCTTGCTGAAACGGTCGTCCTCTCCGGTCCGCAGGTGGTGTCGGCAGACGATGGGTTACTGGCGCCGCACGCTGCTGATCTTGCTGCGACGGGAGTGATGGCGTTGGCGCTGGCGCCGTTGCTGACGGGCGGTAAGCAGATTGGTCTGATCGTCCTTGATATCAGTGGTCACGAACGACAGTTTCAGTCAACCGATCTGACGCTGCTCGAAACCGTCGCCAGTTTGCTGGCGCAGGTCATCGAAAACGCCTGCCTGTACCGCGAGGTGGAAGACGAACGTTCGACCCTGGGCGCAGTGCTGCGCAGCGCTGCCGATCCGATCCTGCTCATCGATCCGCAGAGTCGTCTGGTGCTGGCGAACCCTGCCGCCGAACAGCGTCTGCACCTCACCGGGGCGATTGGCCGGTTGGTTGACGATGCGGTTGGTAACCGCGACTTGCTGTGCGCCTTGAAGTCTCCCTCCTCGAATGGTCAACCGGTGATGGAAGTCACCCTCGCCGACGGCGCGACGTTCAATGTCAGCGTTGCACCGGTGCGTGGCGCCGACGATGCTTCCATCGGGCGGGTGGCGGTGATGCAGGATATTACTGCGATCAAAGAACTTGAGCGTGCGGAGCAGGAACGCCTGCGCGCCACGTTCCGGCGCTATGTGTCGCCACAGGTGGTCGAAGAGGTCATGGCGGGCGGCGGCGAGTTCGGCGCGCCGCAGGAGTGCGACATCGTCGTGCTGTTTGCCGATATTCGCGGTTATACGTCGCTTGCCGAAGGTCTGGCGCCACAGGTGCTCGTGGATCAGATCCTCAATCGGTATTTCACGGCTATGACCGAGGCGCTCTACCGACATGGCGGAACAGTCGATAAGTTTCTGGGAGATGGGTTGATCGGCGTGTTCGGCGTGCCGATTGCGCGCGACGACGACGTGCCTCGCTCGCTGCACGCGGCGGTCGATCTGCAACTGGCGTTCGCCGATCTCCGCACTATCTGGCGTCGCGATCTCGGTCTCGACCTTGGCATGGGAGTGGGAGTCGCCTATGGACCGGCGCTTGTCGGCAATATCGGGTCGCCACAACGCCTTGATTACACCGTGATCGGCGATGTCGTCAATACGGCCAACCGTCTGAGCGGGCTGGCGCGCGCCGATCAGATTATTGTGTCGCATCGCCTGGTCGATGCGCTGCCGCCAGGGTATGACCTTCCCTGGCAGGTGCGCCTGATCGGTCCGGTCATGCTCAAGGGCAAGCACGAACCGCATATGGCGTATGAGATTGTGTACCAGGTCGCGGTATCCAGCGATGCCTGAGCCGTCTTGAATTGCACGCTGACGCATGTCATCTGCGGATGGCCGGGTTTTTGCTCCTCATCGCCACAATCACTGCTCTCGCACAGATCGACCGTCTCCGCAGTCGTCTGTGTGTTTGCCTGTTTGGATGAAAGTCACGTTTTGCCTCCTTGCTGGGGCAAGTCTGGCGCAATGCGACGCTTTTGGCGTCGTGCATTGCATAGTGTGGCGTCTTCAGCAGGACCATCGACAGAGAAAGGAGCCTCCGTATGACCCCTCGACCATCGTTCGCTTCGATTGCGGCTGCGCTGGCGCTGATCATCAGCGTGGCGAATGCGTTCCACCAGACGAGCCAGGCGCAGCCTGCGCCGCAGGCAGTCGTCGGCGGCGCCTTCACCTACCAGGGACGCCTCGATGATAATGGCGCGCCAGCCAACGGTGTGTATGACTTCGAGTTCGCGCTATTCGACGCCGTGACGGCAGGGAGCCAGGTTGGCGCTACGGTTGCGCTCAACAATGTAGCGGTGGCGAACGGCGTCTTTACTGTGCGGCTCGACTTTGGCAATCCGTTCTGGCAACAGCAGACCTTTCTGGAAGTGCGGGTGCGCAAGAGCGGCGCTGGAATCTTTACCACGCTGACGCCGCGCCAGCCGCTGAGCGCCGCGCCGGTCGCCAGCGCCCTGCCTGGTGTGTATACCGATCAGGCTGACCAGTTCGTTGGCATTGGTCGCACGACTCGAATCACCAACAGAGAGGTCTTTGGCATCAACGCCGATTTCGGCGCGGACGACTTAATCCGCTATGGCGGGATGTATATCAATACCGTTGCGCCAGCAGGTCTGCCGTTCTACGGCTACGCAACCGCGGGAGCATTTCGTGCGTGGACGACGTACAACCCGAACCCGGACAATGTGGCCAGCCCTAACCTCAATAATGGCGCATGGGAGGTGTACAACGCAGTCGCAACGCGACCGCTGGTGCAAGTGCGGACGACTAGCATCGCCCAATCGGCCAGCGCGAACGGGTTGGTCAAGGCCGGCGTGGTTGCAAGTTGCAGCTCGCCAACCTCTTCCCTTTCACGCAGTTTCGTTTCCATTGCCCCTGTATCGCCTGCCCCGCCGCCTTCGGTGACGATTGCGTGGAGCGACACCCTCAACGCCTGCGTGATCGATTTCGGTTTTATCGTCAACAATCGCTACTATGTGGCGATGGCGAATACATCCGATCCGCGGTTTGCTACATGCGTGCCCGCGCCCATTAGTGAGCCTGATTTCTCGAGAAAACTGGTGTGCAATCGGTTTCTCACGAACGGCGCACGCGAAAACGGCAGCATCGTCGTGCTGGTCTATTGACGAAAGGAGGACGATGATGCACACCAGCATTCTTCGCAGGCTTGCAATCGTGCTCGTGGCGCTCGCGGCGCTCGGCGCGCTGCGGGCGGAACCGGCGGGCGGGCAGCGCTTTACGGTGACGCCAGCGGCGATCAGCGGCATCAACTCGGTGGTCGCCAGCGGCGGCGGTTTGAGCAGCGGCGGCGTGTATACGCTGCACGGCACGTGGGGCCAGGCGGCGACCGGCATCTCAACCGGCGGCGCCTATACACTGGCGGCAGGATTCTGGCACGGCGGCGCGCCGCGGTCGGTGCATCTGCCGCTGGTCATCCGTTGAGGCGTGCCAGGCGCGCGACGACCTTGACGATCAGGCGGTGCTCGACCTGCTTGATGCGCTCGTGGAGCGTTGCTTCAGTGTCGCCGGGCAGGATCGGCACTTCGACGCGCGCCAGCACCGGTCCGTCGTCCACGGCTGGCGTCACGCGGTGAATGGTGCATCCGGTGATTGGCAGGCCAAGGCGCAGCGCATCGGCGACGACGTGCGCGCCGCGCAATGCGGGGATGACGATGCCGCGCGAGGTGGTGAACGTGTCGCCGCCGTCATCGGGCAGGAGCGCCGGGTGCTGGTTGATGACCTGGTTGGGAAAGCGGTCCAGGAAGACTGGCGATAGCACGCGCATAAAACCGGCCAGAACGATTAGATCAGGGGTAAATGCTGCCGTCACGTCCGCCAGGCGGCATTCCCATTCTTTGCGCGCGGCGGGATCGCGCGGTTGGCGCAACGGAACGAATGCCGCCGCAACGCGATGCTTCAGTGCGCGCTGCAACCCATAGGCGTCGGCGCGGTCGCTGATCACCAGAACAATCTCGGTATTGCCGAGGTCGCCGGTTTGCTGAGCATCGAGCAGCGCCTGAAGGTTCGAGCCGCTGCCGGAGACGAATACCGCGACGCGATATGGGGTTGTCGGGATATTCATTGGATTGCCCTGGCGCCAATGTCACGGCGGTACTGCATACCCGGAAAGGAAATCCGGTCCACTGCTGCATATGCGCGTGTCAGCGCCCCGCGCAGTGTGGCATCAATGCCGGTGACACCGAGCACACGCCCGCCTGCTGTTGTCAACTGACCATTTTTCCACGCAGTGCCGGCGTGGAAGATCAGCACATTCGGATCATTGATGGTCTCGATGCCGACGATTACATCGCCGCGGCGCGGCGTGTCGGGGTATCCTGCTGCTGCCAGCACAACGCACGCTGCCGCCTCACCCGTCCAGCGCAGCAAATCGTCGGACAGCGTTCCATTCCCGGCGCTGGCCGCAAGCGCCGCGAGCAGGTCGCCCTCCAGCAGCGGCAGGATCGCCTGTGTCTCCGGGTCGCCGAAGCGCGCGTTGAACTCCAGCACCCGCGGTCCGTGTTCGGTCAGGATCAAGCCGGCGTAGAGTGCGCCGCAGAATGGCGTTCCCGCTCGTTTCAGCGCGCGCAGCGCCGGCAGGATGACCTGCGCTGTCAGATCGGTAACATCGGCGGGTGTGAGGTGCGGCGCGGGAGCGTAGGCGCCCATGCCGCCGGTGTTCGGTCCGGCGTCGCCGTCACGCAGGCGCTTGTGATCCTGCGCCGGCGGCAGCGGCAGCGCACGCTCGCCAGCGCACAGCGCAATCAGCGACACTTCCGGTCCACTGAGGCGTTCTTCGAGCACCAGGCGCGCGCCGGCGCCGGTGACGCTCAATGTCCGAATCGCATCCAGCGCGTCGCCGACCGACTCGGGGACAATCACCCCCTTGCCGGCGGCAAGCCCGTCGGCTTTCACGACCCACGCTCGTCCGGTGGCGCGCACAAAATCGGCTGCTTCGTTGGGATTGTCGAAGATGCACGCTTCGGCGGTTGGAATGCCCGCCTCGATCATCAGCCGCTTGGCGAAGGCTTTACTGCTCTCGATCTGCGCCGCTGCCGCAGTGGGACCAAAGACCGGAATGCCTGCCCTGAGGCAGGCGTCCGCCAGACCAGCCGCGAGCGGCGCTTCGGGACCGACGACGACCAGATCGATCCGCTCGCGTTGCGCAATCTCAACGAGGCGCGGGATGTCCAAAACCTCGACCGGCAGATTGCGCCCGACACGTGCCGTGCCCGGATTGCCAGGCGCAACGAAGAGCGCGTCGATCAGCGGCGACTGCGCCAGTTTCCATGCCAGCGCGTGCTCACGCCCGCCGGCGCCAATGAGGAGAACGTTCATTGTACCGACCTCTCGAACCTGTTCCGGTACGATTATAGCACCATAGGTGGCGGCGTGATGTGCGGGCGCGCCGGTTGGGGAAGGGCAAAACGCGCCGTGTGAGGGATGGTCTCAGACGCGTCCCTACCTCGCTCGCCTCCAATCACGCCGGGCGTGCTTCCGTCGGGCGTCCGCCTGTGTGGACGCCTTCGCCTCCGTCTGCGCAGGCGAAGGCGTCGGAAAAATCCTTCAGAGGCGATTTCAACCGCCGGCTGCCTGTATCGGGCGCAGATCCGGTTCGACAGCGCCGGTATAGTCGTGTACACTGCTCGCGTATGACAGGTTCGAACAATATGGGATAACAGGGTTCGGATCTCGGTCGCCTTGTTTTGTCGCAGCGTACCTGATGGACTACTATGATCCTGCAAGAACTGTTCGGCATCGAGCTGCCGATCATCCAGGCGCCCATGGCAGGTGTGCGGGGCGCCGCACTCGCCGTCGCCGTGTCGAATGCGGGCGGGCTTGGATCGTTGCCCTGCGCCACGCTCAGTCTCGACGCTCTGCGGAATGAACTGGCGGCGATCCGAACCGAACACAGACCAGTAAGCCATTCAACGTCAACTTCTTCTGTCACACGCCGCCGGCGGCGGACGCTCAACGCGAGGCGGCATGGCGGGCGAAGCTTGCGCCGTATTACCGGGAGTTCGGCATTGATGCGGAGAGCATTCCCGTTGGGGCAGGACGTTCGCCCTTCAGCGCCGAAGCCGCCGATCTGCTCAGCGAATTCGAATCGCCCGTCGTGAGTTTTCATTTTGGCCTGCCGTCAGCCGAATTGCTGGCGCGCGTGAAGGCGTGGGGTGCGAAAATCATCGCCTCAGCGACCACCATTGACGAGGCGCTCCGGCTCGAAGCACACGGGGTCGATGCCATCATTGCGCAAGGTCTCGAGGCAGGCGGGCATCGCGGCATGTCCCTGGTAGACGATCTCAGTACGCAAGTCGGCACATTCGCGCTGGTTCCCCAGATTGTTCAGCGGGTCAGGGTTCCGGTCATGGCATCTGGCGGCATCGCAGGTGCGAGGGGTGTTGCGGCGGCGCTGGCGCTCGGCGCAGTGGGCGTGCAGGTCGGCACGGCGTATCTCCTCTGTCCAGAGGCGACGACCGGCGCCGTGCATCGCGCTGCACTGAAGAGCGAGGTTGCCCGCCATACCGCAATCACGAACCTTTTCACCGGACGACCGGCACGTGGCATTGTGAGTCGCCTCATGAGAGAACCTGGACCGATCAGCGACGCTCCACCGGCTTTTCCCTTCGCTGCTGCCGCCATCGCACCCTTGTGCGCCAGGGCTGAAAGTCAGGGTTCCGGTGATTTCTCGCCGCTCTGGTGCGGCCAGAATGCCAGCGGGTGCAGAGCGATCCCGGCTGCCCAACTCACGCGGGAACTGGCTGCTGGAATTGCAGGGTAGCTCCACTGCGAGGTCTGAATGTCCAGGGTGAGGTTGATGGCTTGATATGCGTGCCTTGTCAGACGGGAGCGAACAAGGCAGGCGACGCCGCTCACAGTGGTCTTTGAGTCGTTAATCCGGTATCGCCCGGCGCCCGGTTTAGCCCGCACGGGCACGCTTCGCTTCCTGTAGCCTGTGACTTATGATACTAAGAGCCTATCCGAAAAATCGCTGACTGAAGTGCGACCGGGTAGGCGAAGGCAATGCCTTCGCTTACCCAACGAGCTTTTCCGGATAGGCTCTAATGCGCGGTCATTCGTACAATACTGCCGGTGCGCTACGGGCGAAAGCCCTCGCTGAGGACATGAAAGCCCCGCTGGGGCTACTGAGAAGGCGGGCTTCGCAACCGGAGCCTGCGGCTTCAGCCGCCAGGCGCAGAGCGAATGCCGAATTATTTTGTGCATGTTCATCACGTCCGCGCGTATGCGCCTGTCAGGGACGATGCAGCCACTGCTGCTCGGCGCTGTGCTGTGGTTCCTGACGAATCCCGAAGGCAACTGGTATAATTGGGGATGATGCCAGCTCGAAAGGACGACCTGTGCCCCACCCGTTTCCTGGAATGAATCCTTACCTCGAAGCGCCGGGCCTCTGGCCCGATGTGCACAACCGTCTGATCGTCAGCATCGCCGACGATCTGGCGCCAGTGCTGCGTCCACAGTACTATGTTGCAATCGAGGAACGCACCTATCTGGCCGAACCCGAAGACGCGGCATTTGTCGGTCGGGCGGATGCCGCCGTTGTGACGCGCTCTGCTCAGCCGGTAAGCGTATCCGTTCCTTTTCAAGAGTCGGGAGGGGTGGCGGTTGAGGTGGCGTTGCCCGACCTGGTGCGCGAGTCGTATCTGGAGGTGCGCGCCGCAACTGATGGGCGGGTCGTGACCGTTATCGAAGCGCTGTCGCCTGCCAACAAGCGTTCTGGCGAAGGGCGCGCGCTCTATCTGCGCAAACGTCTTGCCGTGCTGGGCAGTCTCAGTCATTTGGTCGAAATCGACCTGCTGCGCGCGGGTGAACCGATGCCGGTGCGTGGATGGACAGGCGTGAGCGACTATCGCATACTCATCAGCCGCAGCAACCAGCGTCCGCGCGCGCTGCTCATTCCCTTCAGCGTTCGCCAGCCAATTCCGCGCTTTGCCGTACCGCTCGATGCGGATGCGACCGAACCTGAGATCGACCTGGGGGCGCTACTGCACGTCATCTACGAACGCGCCTCCTTCGACCTGAGCATCGATTACCGCCGAGACCCCGAGCCGCCGCTGACCGGAGACGATGCAGCCTGGGCAGACCAGCTTCTGCGTCAGAGTGGACTGCGCCAGGATCACTGATGCACCCTGCTGATATTCAACTGTGGGAAAGCACTTTCTCCATCCCCGCCTGATGGCGCATGACGACCAGCAGGGTGATGACCGTAACGATGATCAACGCAAACGCCGGCGGCGCCGCCTGGGTATGCACCGATTCGCTGGCAGCCACCCAGATGCGCACCGGCAGGGTATCGAAACCCGGTGGACGCAGAAGGATGACCGTTGGCAATTCCTTCATGGCGGTCACGAAGCAAAGCACCCAGCCCGCCAGCAACCCTGGCGCTGCGACCGGCACGGTCACATGCCGGAACGTTTGCAAGCCGTTATTCCCCAGTGTGCGCGCTGCCTGCTCCAGCGACGGCGACACGACGCGCAACGCCGATTCGTTGGCAGTCACCGCCTGCGGCAGCAAGCGGAAGACAAAGCCGGTAACCAGCACGATGAGCGTGCCGTAGAGCATCGGCATCCAGCGGTTGAACAGCAACACGAAACTCAGCCCGATGATAATCCCCGGCAGTGCAAACGGACTCTGGCAGGCGGCAAGCAACAGATTGCCCCAGCGCCCCGGTCGGCGGACGGCGACGAGCGCCGGGAAGATGGCCAGCGCGATGGCGCCGGTAGCGGCGGCGGCGGCAAGCCCGACGCTGTTCACTGCATAGCGCAGCACGCCGGCATTGTTGACGCCCCAGATCCGATCAACCTCGGTTGGGAAAAGCCATCCCTGCAATGTCAGTCCGCTGAGCGTCAGCAGCGGCAGTCCAAGAGAAAAGAAGGTCAACAGACCGACCGCCAGCAGTGCCAGCGGACGCCAGCGCCCCAGGCGGGTCAGCCGCCGGGGTTGCCAGCGGGTGCGCGTCATCCGGCGTTCGCGGCGCGCCAGCCAGGCGGCGCCGTAGAGCGCCGGCACAGCCATTCCGATCAGAACGAAACTCAGGATCGCCGCTGCGGATCGATCAACCTGACCGGCGAATTGCTGGAAGATTGCCAGGGTGAAGGTGCGGTAGCGAAGCATCGCCACCGTGCCGAAATCCGAAAGCACGTAGAGCGCCACCAGCAGCGCACCGCCAGCCGCTGCCGGCAGCGCCAGCGGCAACACTACGCGCCAGAGGGTCTTCCAGGCCGAAAGACCGGTGATGCGCGCCGCTTCTTCCAGCGATCGGTCGAGGGAACGGAGCGCCGCACCGACCGGAAGAAACACATATGGGAACACACACAGACTGATAACCATCGTGGCGCCCCACAGATTCGTGATCGGCGGCAGCGGGAATGTCCCGCGAGCGAATCCCAGCCATTCTACGGCAACCTGATCAATCACCCCGCCGCGTCGGAAGAGGATCAGCCAGCAGATCGCCGCTACATACGCCGGAATCGCCAGCGGCAGCGCCAGCACCACCCGCCACACTCGCGCTCCCGGCAGATCGGTGCGCTCGACCAGCCATGCTGCGCCGCAGCCGAACAGAATGCTGAGCGCCACTGTCGTCGCGGTCAGCGCCAGCGTGTTGCCGGCCAGAACTGGAATCTGCCGGGACCAGAGGCGTGTCCAGATGGCGGCATCCGCTTCGAGCGCCCGGATCAGAATGTAGGCAAGCGGGATGATCGCCAGAACGCCGACCAGCGTCGCCACGATATGCAGCGCAGCCGATGACGAACGCCATACGACCATCGATGCGCGCAGCGTGTGCGCAGCGGGGAGAGGAATCGTTTGTTTCATGTGATGATTGGCGACGGCTGGAAGGGCGAAGGCACTGCCTTCGCCCTTCCAGGCGACTTTTCAGACACGCGCTTACGGCATACCCACCTTCTGAACCAGCGCCCGCGTCGGCTCCAGTTCATCCCGCAGAGTCTTGAGCGGGAATGGGTTCAACTTGAATGAACGAAGCGGCGCAACTCCTTCCGCCAGCGGAACGTCAGGGACGATGGGATATTCATAGTTTCGCTCGGCATAGATCTTCTGTCCATCTGGCGAAAGCATGAAATCGACGAACATCTTCGCCATCTCCGGGTTGGGTCCGCCCTTGACGATCCCGGCATTGGTCGAGTTGACCATCAACCCCAATCCGCCATCTTCCTGATCGGGATAGACCACGCCAACCGGTGCGCCTTCCGCTTTGGAGAGATGGTAGTAGTAGTGATTAACCAACCCCAATTTCAGTTCACCCGCGCCGACTGCCTTGCGCACATCGGTGTGACCGCCAAAGAACTGAGTATTGTTCTCCAGCAATCCTTGCATGAAGGCTTCAGTTGCCGCTTCGCCCAGTTGATTGCGCATCATGACCAGTTGCGCCATCATGGCGCCGTTGGTGCTGTTGGCGGAGCCGAGAGCATCCTTCCATTTGGGATCCGCCAGGTCAACCATCTTCTGCGGCAACTCTTCAGGCTTGACCAGATCGGTATTGTACATGATAACGCGAGCGCGGAGCGTCAGTGCGACCCAGCTCCCATCGTCGGCGCGGTAATCCGCCGGAATCGCCATCACCGCAGGCGAATCGTTCGGCGCAAAGACCCCTTCAGCCGCCAGGTTCTCCATCGTCAGAATGTCGGAATTGATCAGGACATCCGCCTGCGGATTGGCGCGCTCTTCGAGGATGCGCGCCGCCAGTTCGCTGTTGCTGCCGTTGAGCACTGTGACCCTGATGTCGGGGTAGACGGCGTTGAAGGCTTCGATAACCGGTTTGAACAATGCTTCGGCGCGCGTCGTGTACACGACGACTTCGCCCTTCGGGGCAGCGATTGGCGCCGCAGTGGGTTGTTCGGGTGCAGTCGTTGGCTCAGCAGGCGCCGTCGTTGGCGCCGCAGCGGGTTGTTCGGGCGCCGTCGTCGGGGCGGCGGCAGGTTGCCCGCCACAGGCTGCGATCAGCGCGACGCTCATCGTGAGGAGCAACAGACGAAACCTTAAAAGCCCTGGCATCCGGTTCATGGTGCATGTGTTCCTTTCCAGACAGTGGCTACGACTGTCTCACATCTGACAGACCAGTGGCGTCGTCAATCAACCGCGAGGTTGTCGGCGACAGGGACGCGCAGCGCGCCGGCGAGTGATGAGCAAAGGTTAACCTGTGGTGTTAGATTACCCTAACATCAAAACTTTGTCAAGTTTCATCTGGCAGAATAGTGAAAACCCGGCGTCGATGCACGTTGCTGGGAGAAAGGGCGACCCGCAGATGGATGGCGCGGCTTCACAGCGATCAGACCACGTCTGAAGCAGCAGGCGGGGATGATCGTCGTCAGTGGCTCACCGATGCGCGTTCTTCGGAGAACTCCTTGCGTCGCATTGCCGATTTCGGGGATCAGGACGCCACCGGCAGCACGAAATGAAAGACGCTGCCTTCGTTGATCCGGCTCTCGACCCAAATACGTCCGCCGAGGAGCTTGATGAGGGGTTTGACCAGCGACAGACCGAGACCGGTGCCGCCGGCTTCGACCTTGAGCGGATTCTCGGTGCGGTAGAAACGCTCCCAGATGCGCGGCAGGTCTTCTGGCGCGATTCCAACGCCGGTATCGCGCACATCGATCTGCACATAGCGACCAGGGCGCAACCCATCGCGTTCCTCCTCAGGGATCGCATCGGCGGTGATTTCACGCGCCTCGATAGTGATCGACCCGCCGCGTGGCGTGTACTTAACCGCATTCGATACGATGTTGAAGAGAATCTGATTGAAGCGGCGAGCGTCGGCGCGCACGAGCGGCAACCCGGCAGGAATGCTCAATAACAGGTGTTGCTGCCGATCCAGGATTTTCGGTTGAAGATCGAGCATCACGGCGCTGAGGGTTTCCGCGACGTGGATCGGACGGATCTCAAGTTCGACGCTTCCCGTCTCGATCTTGGTGATGTCGAGCAGATCGTTGATAATCGCAATCATGCGTTCGGCATTCGACTGAATAATGCCGAGGAACTCTCTTTGCGTTTCGTTGATCGGTCCCAGGCTGCCCATCGCCAGGAGTTGGGTAAACCCTTTGATCGACGTCATCGGCGTGCGCAACTCGTGCGAGACGGTGCCGATGAACTCGGTCTTGAGCCGGTCAGACTCGACCTCGCGCGTGCGATCGCGGAACACGGCAACCGCGCCCATCAGCGTGTCCTTGCTCGAAATCACCGGATCGAGCGTAATGCTAATAGTGCGCGGACCGATCTGGAACGTTGTCGAGAGGGTACGCGGTTGATGCTGTTCATCCCACGGATTGTTCAACAGGTCATCGAGCGACAATTCCTCGACGCGTCGCCCCAGCAAACGTCGCAGCAGGTCCCCCAGATCCCAGGTCACCAACTCGTCGATAGGACGATCAAGGATTTTCTCGGCTGCCAGGTTCGCCGTCAGCACCGAACCACTCCGGTCGCAGACGATGACGCCATCCGAAAGGCTTTGCAGAATAGCGGTGCTCTGGCTGACCGCCTGTTCCTGACGTTGTTGCATTTCATGGCGGTGAAGGTACTGCTGTTCCATCTGCTGGTACAACTGGGCGTTATAAATGCCGATCGCAATCTGGTTGGCGGATGACGTCAGCAGGCGTAAGTGTTCCTCGCGGAAATAACCGGTCTGTTCGTGAGAGAGCACCAGCACGCCAAGGACTTCGTGGTGCGCAATGAGCGGCACAGCGATCATCGAGCCGCTCCGTTTTGCCGACGGGTCGTCGAGTGGCGGCGGCACCCAGCGCGGGTCGGACGCAACGTCTGCCACAATCAGCGGCTTCCGATGTTGCGCCACCCAGCCGACGATGCCCTGTCCGAGCATGAAACGTGTATGACCGATGTCGCTGTTTTTCCCCAGCACTGAGCGATCAACCAGTTGTTCGATTTCCCGGTCGAGCAGCATGATCGATCCGTGGTCAACGCCGATCAGTTTCGCCAGGGTCTTGAGCGAGTTGTGCATAATGTCATCGCCGTCGAGCGAGCTGCTGACCTCGATCGCGATAGTGTTGAGCGTCTCGAGGGTATCGCGCTCGATCTGCAATTCACGAGTACGTTCGGCGATCCGTTCCTCCAGCACCGCATTGAACGCGCGCACTTCCGCATACAGGCGCGCATTTTCCAGCGCAATCGCCGCCTGACCGGCGACTGAGCGGACAAAATCCTGTTGGGAACGATCGCCGAGCGTATGCTCTTCACCCTGACAGACGATAATCCCCACAATGCCGCGCTGTGTGACGAGCGGCACGCCAAGCACCGCATGGCCTGGAAGATGCCAGCCATGCTGGTCGTGTGATGCCGGTTCAGCCACAAAAAGGGGTTCTTGCTGCTGAAGCATCTGAATGACCAGGTCATGGGCGGCATCGAGCGGCACAGAGCGGATCTCCGGCGTCGGAGCGCCGTGGCGCCAGACCATGTCAAGTCGGGTGGCATCCTCGGAGATGAGCCAGATATCAACGACAACCGGCGCCAGCACCTCTGAAAGTGCAGCGCTTATCTGCCTCAGGTGCGTTTCGCGGTCGAACGTGGACGACAGATCGTGCGCCAGTTGATTGAGCCGGGAGACTTGCAGCGTTGTCCGATCCGTGACTTCCGCATCGCGGTAGAGGCTTTCGACCAGCATGCGGGTTTCGTTCAGTTCGCTCAACACCGTATGCGCTGCGTTGACCCATCGCTCAACGAGCAGGGTAATGGCGTGATCGATGAGATCATCGAGCGCATCGAGAAGTCGGTAGAAGCTATCGTCCTGCGACTGCTGTGCATCCGCTTCTATCGACTCGCAAAACAGCGCACGGCGGCACATGCTGCGCAGCCGCTGGAACAGCATAATCTGGCGGGGCAGGTCGTCCTCGCCGATCGTGCTCCGCAAGGCGCGCAGCGTCGTCAGGCACTCGTCGAGCGGACGTTTATCGCCGTCTGCAGCAGCGATCAACCCATCGTACAGCGCCGCCAACACGACCTTGCGCTCATCGGGATGCACGGTGATTGCTTCGCCGTTTCCTGTAGAAGCTTGAGAGTCTGGCGCGAACAGATCATCACCCGCAGCAATCCAGAGCGGCAGAAGGGTCGCGCGATTGGCGCTCAACCAGTGGGTCAGATGGGTTGATGTCGTGTGCTGCATAGCGGTGCAAAGACGCAGGTTCAGGTTTGAATAACGACTACTGTGGCATCGTCGGACTGTTTGCCGTAGATTTGGACGATCTGCTCTGCCAGCGCCTGCGGCGACTGACGAATATCGAGATGCAAATCCTGAGCGAATTGTGACGACACGCCATCACTGTACAATACGAACAGATCGCCTGGGTCATACGTATACGTCAGTTCGAGCAAGGTCGGCAGGCGATATCCGAGAATGCCGTTCTTCGAGATCGGCTTGATCGGTTTGCGGCTGTAGACATAGATACCGATGTTGCCGACGCCGATGTACGATGCGTTGCTCTGGATCGGGTCGAGCCGCAGCAACCCGACGACGGCGCCGCGTGTGGTGTGCAGTGCTTCGTGCGAGATGCGGATGAGCTCCTGAAGTGGGCGTTCGGCACGCTCGCGGAAGATGGTTTCCGCCAGACGCGCCGCGCGCGCCGCTTCTTCGCCGCCGCCCAACCCATCGACGACGGCTGCAAGGATGCCGCTGCCGTTCAGGGGTGTCACCATCCAGATGTCGCCGGAGATCGATTGACCCCGCTTGGCGCGATTGTATGCTCCCCACGCGATGTTCATCGGCGAACCTTTCCAGGCCCGCCGGTGCGTTTGCCGGGCCACTTCACTGCGCGCACGCGCGTCCCCACGCCAACCGTCGACTCGATGGAGAAGTCGTCCATCAAGCGTTGAACGCCGGGAAGACCTGCGCCAAGCGTCTGTGCGGTGCTGTAGCCGTCGCGCAGCGCCAGCGCAATGTCGGCGATGCCGGGTCCCTGATCGCGCGCCTCGATTGCGATGCCCTGACGACCGTTGTCTTCGACGCATTCGATCATCAGTTCACCGCTGCCGGCATGTGCCAGAATGTTGCGCGTGAGTTCCAGAACCGCAATTTCAATGCGCGTGCGGTCGATGTCGTCGAACCCCAGGGCCGTCGCCATATCGCGTGCGCGCCCCATTGCGACATACACATCGACCTCTCGCCTGACAGGGCAGACTATCGCCTCCATCTGAGTGTACTCCTGCGTTTGTGTGAGCGCCAGTGCACAGCGTTACAGTTTGCTGACACACAGCGCAGCCGCGCCTTTTGTCCCATGCCGTGCGGCATTCCCGGCTTGCGATTTGCCGCTCCTTACCGGCGCGGTCTGCTCCTAAGTATATCAGTATAGCCGAGGAGCGCGGCCAGAGTCGGATCGAAATGCGTTCGATATTGACGCGAAATGGGAAATGGGGGTGCGGGGCGGGAGGCGAACCGCGAATGGCGCAGAGTTCCTGGCAAGCCTTTCGGATGCATCGCTCGCCTGGGCAGTGAGTTTTGGTACGAGCGCGGTTCGGCAGGCTCACTGCAAGGGGCGTCATCTCGCCTATATGCGCTCTTCTTCCCGATTCGGCGCGTTCAGCGCATTGCTCGTGGGAGAAGGAGTCTGGGGGATGAGGGGATAACAGGCATCAGGCGCGCCCTCTCTTTTGTCGTATCGAGGAAGTGTTGCGACCCGGGCACAATCTGTTTTATAATCAAAACTCAGATAATCGCATCGAAAGAGGAAAACGGCCTGCACTTAGAGCCTATCCGAAAAATCGCTGACTGAAGTGCGACCGGGTAGGCGAAGGCATTTGCCTTCGCCTACCCAACGAGCTTTTCCGGATAGGCTCTTACGACGTACCTGTGGACCCGCTAATGGTCTGGGCGGTCGACGCGCAAATGATCATATCATTCTCTCACTTTTCAGAGCAAGCCGGTGACGGGAGAGAACTCCAATTAGTGCCTCTAGATGGTCATTAGAGCCGATGAAAGCGGGCTGCAAAAAGCCGTTCGCGCCGCTGCCAGGGGAGCCAATATTCCCAAGCGGGTCAGCCCGCATACCTTTCGCCACTCGAGATGACCGTCACCGGAGGGCGTTTGGGGCACGACCGAGCAATGACCAGCGTCACGGGCGTCGGCGATCCATCGGTAGCGGGTCCTGGTGACGGTCATCAGCCAGGCGATGCCTCTAACCCCTACTTCCCCGTCCGCTTCTTGATCTCCTCCGTCAGCAGCGGCACGATTTCATTCGCATCGCCGACGACGCCATACGTGGCGACGCGGAAGATCGGCGCGTCCGGGTCTTTGTTGATCGCCACGATGGTGCGTGAGGAGCGCATGCCTGCCAGGTGCTGGATGGCGCCGGAGATGCCAACCGCCATATACAGTTTCGGGCTGACCGTCTTACCGGTCTGGCCGACCTGATGCTCATAGGGCACCCAACCCGCATCGACGATCGCGCGCGATGCGCCGTAGGCGCCGCCGACCGCTTCCGCAAGCGGGGGGATCAGTTTGTAATAGTTCTCCGGCGACCCCAGGCCGCGCCCGCCCGACACGATGATCGCTGCGTCCGACAGATTGACGGCCCCCTGCTTCGGCGCCACGCTCACAACCTTTGCACGCATCGGAACGCTGGGCATGGCTTCGGTCACCACTGCGCCGGAGCGGCCAGGACTTGCCTGCGGTTCCGGGAAACTCTGCTTGCGCACCGAGACGACCGCCGTTCTGCCGGGGGCGAAGGTCAGCGTGTTGATAACGTTGCCGCCGTGTGAACTGCGAACGGCGCTCACCACGCCATTCTCGATTGCGACATTCGTCGAGTCGGCGGCGACGCCGGTATCGAGTTCCGCCGCCAGCGCCGCGCTGAAGTCGCGCATCTGGAAACTGGCGCCGGTCAGGATCAGGGCAGGCTGATACTTCTTCGCCAGCGCTGCGGCTGCGCCAACATAGCCATCGGTGGTGTACTGCGCCAGCGTGCCGTCATCGACCACATACGCCGTATCGGCGCCGTAACTGAAGGCGGTGTTCGCAAGATCGCCGACGCCGGCGCCCAGGATCAGCGCGCCGACCTTCATCCCGTTGGCGTCAGCCAGTTCGCGCGCCTTGCCGAGCAATTCCTTCGACACCCCGGCCATATCGCCATGGGCGGTTCGCTCAATGAAAACCCAGATCTCGTTCGCCATAGACGTTCTCCTGTCAGATAACCTGCGCTTCCATCAACTTATCGACCAGTCGGGCAACCTTCTCGGCAGCATCTTTTCCTTCGATGACCTCGCCCTTCGGACGCGGCGGCGGCGGGACGCGATTGACCAGGTTCAATGCCGGGGTCAGGTCCGCAGCGCTGAGACCGAGATCCGCCGCCGACCAGGTCGGAATCTCGACCTTGGCGACTTTGCGGATGCGCAGCAACGATGGGTAGCGTGGTTCATTGATGCCTTTGACGACCGTCGCAACCGCCGGCAGGCTGGCTTCGACCGTTTCGACGACCTCTTCGAGGTGGCGTTCGGCGACGATCTTGCCGCTTTCCAGCGAGACAACCTTGCCCACATAGGTCAATTGCGCCCAACCGAGCAACCGCGCCAGCGCCGGTGCGAACGCTCCAGTCTCGTCGTCGGTCGAGTTGCGACCACACAGCACCAGATCGACATCGCCCAGCTTCTTGATGGCGGCGGCGGCGACCCGCGCAGCGCCGAAGGTGTCAAGTTTGGTGAACGCCGGGTCGCTCAACAGGAGCGAGTCGGTGGCGCCCATTGCGAGTGCGCGACGAATCTGTTCCTTCCAGTCTTCTGGACCAATCGAGAGAATGGTGACTTTGCCGCCCAGTTTCTCGTTCCACTGCAACGCCTCTTCGACGGCATACTCATCGAAGAGGTTCATGATCTGCTCGATCCCATCGGCGTTGATTGTCAGATCCGCGTTGATTTTGACCGAGTTGTCGCGCGGAACCTGTTTCATGCAGACGACGATGTGCATAGCGCCTCCCTCTTGCACCGCTGCTCGTCAGCGGCTTCGCATCAATGCTGCTTCCCCTGGTAATCCCCTTGTGCGCTTATTAGCGTACGTGGTAACACGTTGCATTATAACATGATGTTCATCATGCCCATTCATCCGGGTCATACGCGGGCAACTCGCGGCGGAGCGGCTTATTCTCGCGGTAGCCAAGCGCGAAATCCGCCTGGAGCAGTTCCTGCAATTCACGGGTGCCTTCGTAGATGATGGCGCCGCGCGCATTGCGCAGGTAGCGTTCGACGGGATATTCGTCGCTGTAGCCATAGGCGCCGTGGATCTGAATCGCGTCGTCGGCGGCCTCGAAACTGCTGACGGTCGCATGCCACTTGGCGAGGGTCGTTTCGCGGGTGTTGCGGCGTCCCTGGTTCTTCATCCAGCCGGCGCGGTACACCAGCAGGCGGCTGGTGTCGAGTTTGCGCACCATGTGGCTGATCATGCGCTTGACCAGTTGATGTTCGGCGATGGGAACACCGAACGTCTGGCGCTCTTTCGCGTAGCGGATGCTGGCTTCCAGGCTCGCCTGGATGAGACCGGTCGCACCGGCGGCGACGGTGTAGCGCCCGTTGTCGAGCGCGGTCATGGCAATCTTGAACCCCTCGCCCTCTTCGCCGAGCCGGTTGGCGACCGGCACGCGCACCTCTTCGAGAATGACCGAACCGGTATTGCCGGCGCGCACGCCGAGTTTCCCGTGGATTGGGAGACTGCTGACGCCGGGCATGGTGCGTTCGACGATGAAACACGAGATGCCCCGGTTCCCCTTCGAGGGGTCAGTCTTGGCGAAGACCAGGAAATGGTCGGCGATGTCCGCCAGGCTGATCCAGGTCTTCTCGCCATTCAGGATGTAGGAGTCGCCGTCGCGTCGTGCAGTGGTGAGCATGGCGCCGGCATCGGTGCCGCTGTTCGGTTCGGTCAGGCAGTAGCCGGCGATTTTCTCGCCTTTCGCTTGCGGGACCAGGTATTTCCGCTGCTGTTCTTCCGTTCCCCACTGAAACAGCGTCAGCGAGTTCAAGCCGGTATGGACGCTCATGACCACGCGCAGGAAACTGTCGACTCGCTCCAGTTCCTCGCACACGACCGCCAGCGCCAGGTAGTCCATTCCTGCGCCGCCGAGCCGCGCCGGCAGGCAGATGCCGAGCAGCCCCAGTTCGCCCATGCGCTTCAGGATGGGACGAATGTGCGGGCGGGTCTCTGGTCCCTCCATTGCCGCGCCGCTGCGGTCCCACTCGCGAATGAACGGCGCGACTTCCTTTTCGGCGAATTCGCGCACCGTGCGGCGCAGAATCTGGTGTTCCTCGGTCAGGAACATGTCGTAGTTGGCGGTGAAATCCATTGTCGTTTCCTCTCAAGAACCCAGAACTGAGAACCAAGAATCGGCGTCTCCCTCACACCTTTGCCGGCGGCGTATTCCCCGCCTCAAGGATGGCGCGGCGCGCGTCGACGCGCAGCAGCAGCGCAATGCCGGCGATGAAGAAGATGAGCAGCAGCAGAATCGCCACCCGGTAGCTGCCGGTAAACTGGAGCGCCAGACCAAAGACGAGCGGTCCGAGCCAGCTGGTGCCACGTTCGCTGACTTCGTACAGGCTGAAATACTCCGACTCCTGCCCCGGCGGGATCATCTGCGAGAAGAGCGACCGGCTGATCGCCTGGCTCCCGCCCATGACGACAGCAATCGCCGCCGCCAGGATGTAGAACTGCGTCGGATTGCCGGGCTGCACCCAGCCATACGCCGCAAAGATCACGCTCGTCCAGATCACCAGGCTCACCAGGATGGCGCGGGTAGCGCCGATCCATCCCGCGACACGCCCGAACATCAGGGCGCCGGCAAAGGCGACGAACTGTACCATCAGAATAGCAGAAATGAGTGTGGATTGCTCCAGTTTCAGTTCTTCGGCGCCAAACTGCGACGCCAGGGCGATCACGGTTTGAATGCCATCATTGTAGAGCAGATAAGCGCCGAGGAACAACAGTGTCTGCGGGTAGTTGCGCGCCTTGCGCAACGTTTCCCACAACTGTTTGAAACCGATGGTCACATAGTGTTCGCCTGGCGGTATACGCTTGATCGGATCGCGCCGGCGCAGCGCCAGCAGCGGAATAATGGTGAAGATCGCCCACCACATGCCAGCTGAGACGATGCTGATCCGCACGGCGTGATTGGGAGAGACGCCAAACGACCCGGCGTTCTGGAAGAGCAGCAGATTGGCGACGAGCAACAACCCGCCGCCGAGGTAGCCGAGCGCCCATCCCTGCGACGACACGGCATCGCGTCGGTCGGGACTGGCAATCTCCGGCAGGAACGCATTGTAGAAAACGATTGATGCGCCAAAACTCAGGTTGGCAATCAGAAACAGCACCCCGCCGAAGAGGTAGTTGCCGCCATCGAGAAAATAGAGCAGCATCGTGGCGATGGCGCCCACATAGGCGAAGACGCCCAGGAGATGCTTCTTCAGATGGGTATAGTCGGCAATTGCGCCAAGGATCGGCAAAAAGAGCACCTGGAGCAGTACCGACAGGGAAACCATGTATGGAAAGAATGCCCCCGCCGCCACCTGAATGCCTAGCGGGTAGACAAACCCATCGGCGTCGGCGGCATTCCGGGTCACCGAGGTCAAATATGGTCCGAGAAAAACCGTTACAACTGTGGTGGAAAAAGCGGAATTCGCCCAGTCGTAGAAATACCAGCCAACCTGTTCGCGGCGATCATCAATGGCAGCAACGCTGGCGCTGCGCGCGATCTCAGCACTCATGCACTCCTCTCTTCTCTTGACTCTTCGTCCCCGCCTGCACCGCAGTGGAGACATTGCATTGAAGACGCTGCGATGCAACGTCTTCGGGCGATGCGCCTCGCGTCTATTGCCCCTTCCACGTTGGCTGGCGCTTCTCGAGAAACGCCGTGGTTCCTTCTTTTGCGTCGTCGGTCGCTGCAATTGCGCCGAAGAGGGCGGCTTCGTACATGCACCCCTCTGCCAGCGGCATATCCAATCCGCGATTGATTGCCTGCTTGATGGCGGCAATCGCCAGCGGCGCTTTTGCGGCGATCTTCATTGCCAGCGCACGCGTCTCTTCCATGAGCGATGCCGCCGGCACGACACGCTCGACGAGACCGAGGCGCAGCGCCTCTTCCGCCGGGATCATGTCGCCGGTCATGCAGAGCAGGCGCGCCGCCGACGGTCCGATCAGGCGCGGCAGGCGCTGTGTGCCGCCCCAGCCGGGGATGATGCCCAGATTGATCTCCGGTTGACCGAACATGGCGGTTTCGGCGGCGATGCGTATATCGCAACTCAGCGCTAGTTCCAGCCCGCCGCCGAGCGCGTATCCGTTGATTGCCGCGATGATCGGCTTTGTCATCTGACGCATGAACAGCCCAAGGTCGTGAGCGGCTTCGCTGAAGCGTCGTGCAGCGTCGGCGCCCGGCAGTATCTGGAGTTCGGTGATGTCGGCGCCGGCGGCGAATGCGCGGTCGCCGGCGCCGGTTACGATGGCAACGCGCTGTGATGCGTCGATTTCAAAGGCGCGCAACGCGGCGTGGATCTCGGCGATGGTTGCCTGATTGAGTGCATTGCGCACGCGTTCACGGTTGATCGTGATGATCGTCAGCAAGCCTTCGACAGCCACGAGGATGTTGTCGTAAGCCATCTGCATCCTCCTCTCTGTATGCGGGGCGAGAGTATTATACCAGGATTGGGGAGTGGGCAGCGAGGCGAGATGGGCGCTATGAACGATCACGCAAACAAGGGTGTACAATCTACCATCGGTAGCTGCGTGCTGAGAGATCTTTGCGCCTCTGCGCCTTTGTGTGATTCGACAGGAAAGATGCCTGATCGAACGGAGTGCGCAGGGGGTAATCTACCATCGATAGCTTCATACTGAAGCGCCTTTGCGTCTTTGCGCCTCTATGAGGGCTTATTTTGAAAGGAGCACTCCATGCATATCGCAGGAAACAGCGCCCTGATCACCGGCGGCGCGTCGGGGTTGGGCGCAGGTGTGGCGCGCCATCTGGCGGCGCTCGGCGCAACCGTGACCATTGTGGATGTCAACCGTGAGGCGGGTGCGGCGCTGGCGACGGAACTCGGTGAACGGGCGCGCTTCGTCGCCGCCGATGTCGCCGACGCGGAACAGATGCAGGCAGCGGTCGAGGCAGCCGCGCGCGATGGCGCCTTGCGCGTGCTGGTCTGCTGCGCGGGCATCGCCACGGCGGAACGCACGCTGGGCAAAGAAGGACCACTGCCGCTCGAACGGTTCACGCGCGTAATCGCGGTGAACCTGATCGGCACGTTCAACGCTATCCGGCTGGCTGCCGCAGTGATGGCGGGCAACACCCCCAACGACGACGGCGAGCGCGGCGTGATCGTCTGCACCGCTTCGATTGCGGCATTCGAGGGGCAAATCGGGCAGGCGGCGTACAGCGCCTCGAAGGCTGGCGTGGCCGGCATGATGTTGCCGCTGGCGCGTGAACTGGCGCGACACGGGATTCGAGTTGTCGGCATTGCTCCGGGAACCTTTGACACGCCGATGCTGGCGGGGTTGCCAGAGGCGGCGATCACGGCGCTGGCGCAGCAGGTTCCCTTCCCGTCGCGCCTGGGTCGGCCAGCGGAGTTTGCCGCATTGGTGCAGCACATCGTCGAGAACCCGATGCTGAACGGCACAACCATCCGTCTGGATGGCGCGCTCCGCATGGGTCCGCGGTAGCCATCATTGACGGTCGGACAGCGGCGCAATACAATTGAGTCGAAGCCACACAGCGATAAACGATTGGAGCGATGCACATGACAAGGGCCTTCACTGTTATTATCGAACGTGACGCTGAAGGCTACTATGTAGCCACTGTTCCTGAATTGCGCGGTTGTCATACACAAGCCAGATCGCTCGATACCTTGATGAAACGAATCCGAGAAGCAATCGAAGTGTGTCTGGAAGTTGAAGGCGAACCGCTCCCGCCACAGGAATTCATCGGGGTCCAGCGCGTTTGGGTTGATGTATGACAAAACTACCGCGCGTCAAAGGACAGGAACTCATCGCCGCATTGCGCAAAGTTGGCTTTGAAGTGGTGCGTATCAAAGGAAGCCATTATGCGCCACGCTGACGGACGGTGTACTGTTGTCCCTGTGCATCGCGGCGAAACTATCGGTCCGGGTTTGATGTCAAAGATTCTGCATGATTGTGAGATGAGCCGAGACGAGTTAGTGCAACTCCTGTCGCACTGACCGGACAATCTCGACGTGAGGCGTGCGATGCCCCCATCTCCCGCAGACCTCATCGCGCCAATCGAACAGGCGCTGGCGACGCTTCCCGCTGACAGCAACGAATACACCGCGCTCGCTGCGCTGCTCGACCAGATCCGCCAGGGGCGCGTCCGCACGGTCGCAGGTCCGCAGATCAATGCGGTTCACGCCGCGCGCGACGCCAACATCGCCACAACGCAGGTCATTGTCTATCCATTGTCGGGTGATGCCGATGGTGCGCGCACCTGCCTGACGCACCTCGCGGCACACTACGGTACGACTCCCGATGCCGGTGCGGACGCGCGCACCCCCTCCAACACCAAAAGGCGCTCGATTATTTTTTGCTGCCCTTGACGATCTTGCCCTTTGATGACCGGGCAGCGACCGCATACGGTGCGCTGCGTGTCTCCCTCGAATCTCAGGGAACGCCAATTGGGGCGCTTGATACCTTGCTTGCCGCTCAGGCGGTTAGTTACCGACTCATTTTCGTGACCAGCAATGTCCGGGAGTTTGCGCGCGTGCCGGGATTAACCGTCGAGGACTGGACAACGCCGTGAATGCAAACCCTCAACCCTCCACCCCCAAGACCCTTGAGGTCGGGTGACGTGTGCACCGCAGGCGGGGATCGCGCCGTTAGCGACGTTCCAGCGCAAAGACCGGTCTACGGCGGAGACCTCAAGGGTCGGGGACGTTTCCGCCGTCTGTAACTTTCAGCCTGAAACGCTCCCATCTGTGCACACACGCCCAAAATGGTGTATCATGGCGCTGCTATGACACACGTGCTCCATCAGGTCTCCGCGTCCGAAGGCTGTCGCGTGCCGGATCAACTGTATACCCACCTCCACCTGATCGAGGCGATCGGTCAACCGCTCGTGGTCACCGATTGTTCTGGCATCATTGTGTACTGGAACGCAGCGGCAGAAACCGCCTTTGGCTGGCGTCGGGAAGAGATGCTTGGCAGGGTCGTCACATCCCTGTCGGATCACACCGGCTGGCGGCGCAGAGTGTCGCGCGCGCTCGATGTGGTTGTGCGGGAAGGGCAGTGGCGCGGCGAACTGCTCGTCGAGCGCAGCGATGGCGCCGAAGCGACAGTGCTGGTCGATGCGAGGCGCTGGCGCATCGAACAGGAAGACGCTGAATTCATCATTGGCGTTGCCGTTGACATCAGTGCTCAAAAGCGTGTTGAGGCGCGATTGCGGCATCGCGTGGCGGTCCAACGCCAGCGTACCATCAACCTTCAGCAGCGTCTGAAGCAGCAACTGACCGATGTGCGCCTGGCGAATCACATGCTGAGTCGCGAGATTGCCGAGCGTATCAGCGCCGAGCAGAAACTGCGTTTCCACGCAACCCTGCTCGCTGCCGTCAGCCAGGCCGTGATTGCCACCAACCTTTCGAGCGAAATCATCTACTGGAGCCGGTCGGCCGAACGCATCCTCGGGTGGAGCGAAACAGACATGATCGGTCGTTGTGTCTTCGATCTGGTGGCTGAGCCACACGATCATGCACTGATCGCAGAGATGCGCGCGACTGTTGCTGCCGGTCGAACATGGGAGGGTGAGTTTACCCTGCTGCGGCGCGATGGAACGACCTTTCCTGCGTCTGTGACCGTGGCGACGATCTACGATGAGCAACAGCAACGAAGCGGTTCAATCGGCGTTATCAGTGATATAACCGAGCGCAAACGCGACCGGAAGGCGCTGGCGGACGCCAATGTGCGCCTTCAGCAGATGAATGCCGATCTGCAGTTGAGTCGTGATCTGCTGTACACCATCGTGAACAACCTCGATGATGCACTGGCATTGATCGATGGTCATGGCGTCATTCAGGCGACCAATCGTCAGTTTGCCCGCTTTTTTGAGATGCTGCCGGACGCGCTTCCTGGCAAGCCGTGTCATGAGGTATGTCCGGCAATTGCGCCGATTGTCTCACGCACTCTTGTCAGCGGACTCAAAGCGTCGGGACGGGTGCAGGTGCAGCTTTCATCAGGCGCGGCGGTCATTCTGGACATTCACAGCATTCCCCTGAGCGATGCCGATGAGTCGCGGCGGGTTGTGCTGCGTCTGGTGGATATCACCGAACATTTGCAACTGGAGGCGATCATGCGCCAGAATGAGCGTCTGGCGACAACCAGTCGTCTGGCAGCAATCGTGGCGCATGAGATCAACACGCCGTTGCAATCGATTCAGAATTGTCTGTACCTGTTGCGCTCGAAGGGCGCGGCACAATCGGCGGAGTTTCTCGATCTGCTCAGCGACGAGATCTGTCGGGTATCAGGGCTGCTGCGGCGTCTGCTCGATCTCCATCGCCCCGGTGATGGCTCGATTGAACTGATCGACTGCAATGCCGTGATCGAGCGGGTGCTCCTGTTGCTCGGCAGCACCCTGGCAGGCAACGGTATCCGTGTCGAGCGATCACTGGCGCAGTCGCTGCCGCAGGTGTCGGGGCAGCGTGATGCACTGATACAGGTGGTGCTCAACCTGGTGCTGAACGCTGTCGATGCGATGCCGTATGGCGGCGTCTTGCACGTTATGACTCGCGTGGCGGAGACTTCTGAACGATCATCGATGCCATGGGTGCAGATCATAATCGCAGATACCGGTCCAGGGATCGCATCCGATCTGCAAGAACGGATTTTTGACCCGTTCTTTACCACGAAGCCGCATGGATCAGGATTGGGTCTGACGGTCAGCCGACAACTCGTCGAGCAGCACGGCGGATCGCTGTGGGTCGAAAGCGTTTCCGGCGGCGGCGCCACCTTCATCGTGAGGCTTCCGGCGACAGATGCAGCGGAACGACTCAGACTCATCGCTGATAGCGAATGAGACAGGCATAATGCACACGTATCTGAAAGAGCAAGGTCATGGTGCGGGGGTACGGTCGGGTTCTCCTCGTTGAGGACGATCATGCAGCATTGATGTCACTGCGTCGCATTCTGGAAAGCGCTGGCTACCATGTCGTGGCCGTCGCCGATGGTGAAACTGCGTGTCAACACCTGGAGGATATCGGCGGTGACTACGATGTCGTGCTGACCGATCTGCGCATGAACGATGTCAATGGTCTGGAAGTGTTGCGTGCCGCACGGCGGCTGCCGGATCCGCCGGAGGTTGTGTTGTTGACCGGTTACGGGACGCTCGGCACCGCGATCGAAGCGTTGCGCGCCGGCGTATACGATTATCTGCTCAAACCGTGCAAGCCGGATGAACTCCTGTGCGCCATCGAGGGGGCCATGCGGCGCCGCTATGACTCTGCGCTGCACCGCGCGGTTTTGCATGAGCGGACGCATGGGGTCGAGTCCCAAGATGAACGTGTCATTCTTGAGCAGGTGCGCTACCTGCGGGTGGGTGAACTGCTGATTGATCGTCTCAATCGGCGCGTTCTGTTTAGAAGCAGGGTGATCCAGGTCACGCCGACCGAGTATGAATTGTTGTGTTGCCTGGCAGAAGCGCGTGGTCAGGTTCTGACGTTTCGCGAAATCGTGCAGCGCGCCTACATCGATTCGTATGCTATTTCCGACGACGAAGCCCAACAATTGCTCAAAACCCATATTCACAATCTGCGGCATAAGATCGATCCGGCGTACATTATCAATGTGCGGGGCGTCGGGTATCGCCTGACCGATCCCCGGACGTTGCACCGTCGCTTTGAACGGTGAGTGAATGCTGCCCTTGCGGTATCGTGTTATACTGTTCAGGAAATAAGATGCCTGACTATTCGCTATTGGCACAGGCTCTCGACACACACTGCTTGTCACTCATTGCGTATCGCTCATTACCGGTATAAGAGGTGTCTGTGCCGCGCACAATGCGCTCCGATGACTGGGACCGTCTGTTTGCGCCAAATGCTCCGAAGCGCGGCGGTCCGTTGCGTGCGTTTATCAATCTGATGCTGTTTGCTTTTCTGCTCGGAGCGCTGGCTCTCGGCGGAGTCTGGGTTGTTCGCGAGCGTCAGCAGCAGGCGGAACGCCTCGCCGCAACCGCAACCGCGTATGTTGGAACGGTCGTGCCGCAACTGACCAGCGTCGCCGGCGCGACGCAAACGGTCGAGGCGCAGGGCACGGCAACCCGTATCGCGTTGCGCACGGCAACGGCTCAGGTAGTCGCCAACCCGAGCGGCACGCCCGAGCCGGGCATTGGAAGCGGCGAAGTCGTTCGGGGCGGTAATTTGCGTCGGGAGCCGCGCGTTGCACCCGAAACGGTCGTCGGTCTGATCTATCCAGGGGACAGGATCACCTTCCTGGAGCGACGTGTGGTCGGCGATCAGGTATGGTTTCGGATACGGGTCGATCAAGCAGCAGCCGATCGGTCGGGAGAAGGGGTTCCCGCCGGAACGGAAGGATGGGCATCGGCGCTGCTGCTCTCAACACCTCCCTGAGACATCTCCTGTCGATCATTCATCGCACTACAACATCTGCCAGGAGACCTGCCAGTGACATCTGCTCTTACACTTGGTTGCATTCTGAACGACGCGCGTTTCACCTTCTGGTCGATTATGCGCCATGGTGTGCGGGCGCGTGCGGCAGAGCACGGCGTAGCGGTCATTGATCAGGATGCCCCGACTGTCGAAGCGCAGATCGACATAGTTGCCGATCTGCTGCGGCGACGGGTGCATGCACTGATCCTGGGACCGGCGCACGAGACTCGCGCTTTCGCGCAGCACCTCGAACTGGCACGCCTGGCGCGCATTCCGGTTATCGAGGTTGATGGCGGCATTCTCGAGGGGTATGTCAGCGCGACCGTTCGTTCCGATGAACGTCAGGGATTGATACGGATGGCAGAATTGCTCACGGCGCATCTGGGCGATCAGTTTCGTATCGCCCTGATCGCCGGTCCCCACAACCATCGCGCCGACATGCTTGCCGAGACGCTGAGTCGATGGCCCCGTGTGCAGGTTGTTGCGCAGGCGGTCGGCGATTGGACGCGCGACAGCGGCAGGCGTCTGACGGAGGAATGGCTGCGCTCTGGCCAGCCGATAGACGCCATCTTTGCCGCCAATGATCCCATGGCGCTCGGCGCAATCGATGCGCTCAAGGCGCTGCATCTGACCGGAAATGTCGTGGTTGCCGGTTTTGATGGGCTGCCCGAGGCGTTGCGCGCGATTCACAACAACCATATGCTGGCGACCGTCAACCAGGACCCGTTGTGCATCGGTCGTCAGGCGGTCGATGTGGCGCTCCAGGCGGTGCACGGCGCTCCAATCGAGCGGCAGATTCTCACGCCTGGCGAATTGATTACCCGCGACACTGTGACCGAGTCGGCGCTGCGCGCGCTCGATCTGCTCCCCGGCATGATGCGCGATTTTATCGAGAGCAATGCCGAACGACAGAAATTGCAGGAAGAAATCATCGCGGCACAGCGCTCGACCATTCGAGAATTGTCGACGCCGATCATCCCTGTTGACGAACGCACGCTCATCGTTCCGTTGATCGGTGCGATCGACAGCACCCGTGCGATGCAGATGACTCAGTCGATCCTCGAAGCCATTGGCGAGCGGCGCGCCGACGATGTCATTATCGACATCACTGGCATTGCCGTCATCGATACCGGCGTCGCCAATCATCTGGTGCAGACGGCGCAGGCTGCCGGTCTGCTCGGCGCACATGTGACCCTGGCGGGGATGTCGCCGGAGGTTGCACAGACCATTGTGCAACTGGGGGTCAAGCTTGGTCAGTTGACAACATGCAGCAACTTACAGGCAGCGTTGGAATTGGCGCGTCGCCGTCGCCGTCGGTAAAAGCGGAGGCGTTGCATTGCAACGCCTCCCTATGATGGATATGTATATGCCATCCTACGCACCGCCGCTCACATCACGCGCCATCTGTGCGCGGCGCGCTTCCTGCTGGCGCTCAAGGTACGACAGCACCGCGTAGGCTTCGGAAATATCCTCGATGCTGACCAACCCCAGGTAGATTTCTCCTTCGTACACGGCGACGACGCGCGTCCCCTGGGCGCTCATCACCTGGCGCACCTCATCGAGGGTTGCGCTCGACGGGACGCGCACAAACTCGCGTTGCATGATGCCGGTGACATACAGATCGCGTGTGTCGCTCGCCAGCGCCCGCAGCACATCTTCGCGCGTCACAATGCCAACCAGACGATGGTTCTGCATGACCGCGAAATCGGGTTGGTAGCTGGTCAGAATGTAATCGACGACTTTGCTTACACGGTCGCCAATGTCGAGGGTGAGAGCGTGACGGTTGTACGCATCGCCGACGCGCATGGTGTCGAGCATGGTGCGCGCCTGTCCCTCGGCATTCTCCTGACCTGCGCCGAGAAAGATAAACACAGCAACCAGCGCCAGCAGGAAGTTGCCGCTGATGATGCCCAGAATGCCCAT
The DNA here is from genome assembly GCA_937935075.1 of uncultured Roseiflexus sp. Taxonomy (GTDB): domain Bacteria; phylum Chloroflexota; class Chloroflexia; order Chloroflexales; family Roseiflexaceae; genus Roseiflexus. The sequence goes on from CALGYB010000030.1 coordinate 35,911, forward strand.
CACGATGGCTATCCCCTGACCAAGGAACGTCGCAATGCGCGTGGCGCGGCGAAAGCCGATGATCATCGCCAGCACCGAACGCAGAATGCGCCCCCCGTCGAGCGGAAACGCCGGGATCATGTTGAAGATCACCAGCAGGATATTGGCCTGCAACAGCCAGAGCGTCAATCCCTGGATCGACGGCGCCGGAAACGCTCCCCGCCCGATCTCCAGGTTGTTAAGGTCAAAGATGCCAAACGCAACCGCCGTTCCGGTTGCCAGCAGCAGCACGGCGGCGATGATCACATTGACCAGCGGCCCGGCGGCGGCGATGACCAGTTCGTGCCATGCTTTCGACGGGTTGCGCCCAAGCAACGCCAGACCGCCAAGCGGCAGCAGAATGATCTCGCGCACCGGTATGCCGAAAGCGCGTGCTGCAACGCCATGCCCTAATTCGTGCAGCGTCACGCAGAGAAACAGCAGCAGGATCAACAACGCGCCAAATGCTGCGCCAACCGCGCTATACGATACTCCGCCGGCAATTGCACCGAGAATGACGATCAGGAAGAACGTCAGGTGGATCTTAATATCGATGCCGGCGACCTGTGCAATCCGAAATGACCATCTCATAGTCCTTCTCCCACTGGATCAATTCCCGATAATCCCCAAGGCTATCCCACCCGCTCCAAAAACCTCTCATAATCCGGTACGTCATGCTACCCGATTTGGATCGATTACATACGACCACCAGTTATTGCTGACACCGAACGTCTCGCCGCCGACCCGCGGCAGATGACTGAGCCACCAGAGATGATGGAGGCGCATATCGCCGCTGCCCCATTCCCGGCAATCGACCCAACGGGGGCGTCCTGGCATGTCGGGGAACGTCAGCCAATCATCGCAATAACTGATGACCGGACGCGGGTTGCCCCAATCATAATCGCGCTCGGAGTTGGGGGCGAAATGCACATTGCCGCAGTGCGCCTGTCCGGGATGGGTTTTGTCGTAGCGCGTGAACACGTTCCACAGGTTCTGCTCCGGCGGATGCCCGGCAAACACGCGGCTCATGATCGACTCGACGCGGTGGCCGAAATTCTCCAGCATGCAATCAACATCGCGCTCATAGTTGAATGCCATAATGACAAATCGTCTAGAGCAGTGGTCGGTGTTCGGCACCGGCGGCGAGTTGCACCAGAATGCGTCGCGCCCGACCATCGTCGATTCATAATCGCCAGCATACGGAAAGGCGAAGAACCAGACCTCATCCATCTCGCCGCGTTCGTACCGCCCGATCAGGTCGAACGCCGCAACCTGCGCCTCATAGTCGATCCGGTCGGGTTCGTGCATCCGGCGTGATCGCCAGGCTGCGACATAACTCTCGCCAGTGTAGCGAAACCCGTCGATCTTGCGCGGGAACCAGTCGGCGTCGATGCGTTCGACAATGCGATAACGCACATATCCGCCGCTCGCCTGTTCCAGATCGGCGATGTACTGACGCGCCAGGCGGTCCGGGTCGTTCCAGCCGAAAATCTCGGTCAGGCGGCGCCCGCCTTCAGACGCAACCGGCGGGTTGTGCACAATCATCAGCACGCGAGGAGAAACAGGTTCGACCGGCAACGCCGGCGTCTGCGCCGGAAGCAAAGACGGTGAGGCGGAGCGAGGCGGACGTATGCTATTCAGAAAACGGCGCAGAACATCAAACATTCAGGGTCAATCATCATTACCGGAGATGACGATCTGCGAACGAACCCCCAGCGCAGCAAGTTGCTGGAGACAGATAACGATATACTTGGCGGCGATGCGGCGCTCTTCTTCGGTGGTATCGAGCATGGGATCGTAGCCGGCCATCTGCGACTTCACGAAGAGGCCGTCAAGGATTTCCTGCTCGTCGGGAGTCAATGCATCCATGATGGTTTCGCTCGCCTCCTGCTCAGTCGCAAACGCATCCCGCCAGCGTCGCGGCAGTTGCCAGAATCGGGCGCTTCTCACCAGATACTATGAACTGTCGGCATGCGTGTATAGTACCACAGTTTTGTGGCATATGCCGGTAGGCGATTGCATCAGATTGAGATGAGGACAGGAAACCGCATGCGCCAGAGATCGAATCCCGGCATGGCAGCGCACGCGCCGCGCACGTTGCGCGACGCATACCTGCAGAGACGCGCACCGACCACCATTATGCGACTGACAGGCGAAACACGGTCGTATGCTGGTAGGCCTCGTCGGGATTGAGAACTATCGAAGGGAACTGCGGATGGTTCGGCGAATCGGGGAAGTGCTGGGTTTCCAGGCAGAGGGCGGCGTGTTTGGTCAGAACGTGACCGTTGCGCGCAGTGATGGCGCCGTCGAGGGAATTGCCGGTATACAGGTGAATGCCGGGATGGGTGGTCAGCACATCGAGCGCGCGCCCACTCGCCGGATCGACCAGCCGCGCGGCATGGCACAATGCGCCGTCGGCGCCATCGATCACCCAGGTGTGATCATACCCCCCAAGCCCGTTGCGAAGTTGCTCATCATCGGCGTGGATGCGCGCGCCGATCAGGGTCGGCGTGGTGAAGTCCATGACCGTGCCACGCACGGCGCGAATCTCGCCGGTTGGGATGAGTGAGGCATCGACCGGCAAAAAATGACCGGCGAACAACTGCATCTCGTGGTGCAGAATGTTCGCGGCGCCGCTCAGGTTGAAATAGGCGTGGTTCGTCAGATTGACTACCGTTGCGCGGTCGGTCGTCGCGTGATAGTCGATGCGCAGCGCCCCCTCAGCAGTCAACGTATAGGTCACGGTCACGCTCAGATTCCCCGGATACCCCTCTTCGCCATCGCGGCTGAAGTACGTCAGTTCCAGCGCCGGTTCAGCCGCATCGGCGATAGGGCGCGCCTGCCAGATAACCTTATCGAAGCCGATGACTCCGCCGTGGAGATGGTGTGCGCCGTGGTTGCGCGCCAGGCGGTATGTTGTTCCGCCAAGCGAGAAGACGCCATTGGCGATCCGGTTGGCGACACGCCCGATCAGGCTGCCGATGTATGCCGGGTTGTTCAGGTAAGGCGCCAGGGTGTCAAAACCGACGACGACATCCCCCGGCCGTCCCTGCCGGTCTGGGGCGCGCAGTGAGACAAGTGCGCCGCCATAGGTGATGACCTGCGCTTCGATGCCTTGTGCGCCGCGCAACGTGAAGCGCTCGACGGTCTGACCATCAATCGATCCGAAGGGTTCGCGCGTGATGCTCATGAGTGCTCTCTGTGCAGTTGCTCAAAAAGGTTCCCTTATGAGGATCAACCGGATATGAGACAATCTCGTGATCGGCGTTGGCTGAGCCTGTCGAAGCCAACGCCGCATGCGCAAGCGTGTTCGTCTTGGTTGAGATTGATCTTCCTCATTAGAATCCAGACATTCGAGTCGGCGGTTCGCTGTCATCGTCAGGCGCGTCGGCGTGTTTACCGCAGCATCAGCCTGCCACGGGTTCAGCGAGGAGCAGCGGCGGCTGAAGCAACCTCCGGCATGTGGGGAGATGGCTGCACCGTCAACGCTCCGCGTCGAGGTCTGCGAGCAGCGCGCGCACCGCCGCCTCGAGTTGTGCATCACGCCCATAGCGCCACTCTCCCAATCTCAGGGGCGCATCAATGTCCACCGGCCGACCGCGACCCTCCAGGTCTTCACCTTCAGGTGTCGTGACGCGCAGTTGAGGGAGCCGGAGCGATCCCCCGTCAATCAGGCGCCGGGTGAATGTGCCAATGACAGCGCCGGCTGTTGGTCTTCCGACAACCTTTCCGAGACCCTGGCGCCGGTACGACTCGCTGAACGTTTCTGCATTGGAACTCGACGACTCGTTCGTCACGAGAACCGTTGGCTTGTTTAACACACGGTTGCCAAGGATGTGCGACGAGTCGGCGACGGAACGATTGCGGAATGCGCTGAGCAAGATGCTGCGACGCATCAGGACATCAAGGATAAAGGTTGCGGTATGCCCGCCCGAATTGAAGCGGATATCGACAACCAGCCCGTCTTTATGGTGCATTTCGACGTCGAGATCGGTAAGGAACTGCTGGTAGGCATCGTAGCTCATCTTGCGAATGTGCACGTATCCAATGCGTCCATCGCTCGCTTGATGGACGATCTGTTTATTCTCCAGAACCCATGCTCGATAGCGCAACCAGTCATATTGCTCAGCCGAAATCGGGCGCACCTCGACCTCGCGCTGCTCGCCGGAGGGAGCAGCCACCCGCAAGGTAACCCGCCGTCCGGCGGTGCGTTGCAACAACGCATCAAGTGATATGCCCGGCTTCAGTGGAACACCGTTGACCGCCAGCACCACATCGCCGGGTTGGATCGCGCCGTTGTGGGCGATTGCCGCCGGACCGTCGGGAATGACTCGATCAACGCGGAATTGACCACTGTGCAGATATTCGACCGCATCGAATATGAGACCGAGATAGCCGTCCTGACCGCCATTCCCGTCGCTTCTGAACAATCCAACGTGCGAAGAACGCAGCTCGCCGACCATCAGGTTAATCAGGATGTATATTTCGTAGGACGTTTGCGCCCCTTGAATCAGCGGCGCATATCGCTCGTGCGTCGCTTCCCAATCGATGCCGTGAAAACGCTCGTCGTAGAAGCAATCGCGCAGCAAGCGCCAGCATTCCTCGAAAATCTGCCGCTTTTCCTGAGCGAAATCGATGATCACCTCTGCCGATACCGCCAGCGTTGTCTGTTCCCCCTTCGGGAACTTCCGCACCGCAATCGTGCCGCCATCGAGGAAGTAGAGATGCTTACCGTCCGGCGTAAACCAGGCATGCGATTTTGCTCCCGGCGTGCTGGTCAACTGGCGTGGTCCCTGATCGGCGCGCGGCTCGTCGAGCGGCAGCGTCCAGAGATTCTGACGACCCGCAACCGTTGCACTGCACACCAGATCGCGCCCATCCGGGCTGATACACAGCGCGATCGCATCCATCTGCGGCGGCGTCAACAGACGTAACCGGCGCTCGATGCCATTGAAAACGATGGAGACCTCCGTCGCTGCCGGCTTTCTGGCAGCCCTGGGAGGCGCCAGGCGCTCCACCGACGTATGCTCCGATGGATCATCAGGTTCGACAACAGGAATGTCCGTCGGCTGCGGCTCACGATCAGCATCGGCGTGATGGTTTGGGGGGGCGGGAGTACGGGCAGGTCTCAGACCCGCCCGTACAGAAGGGTCAGGTCTCAGACCCGTCTCCACCTCGAACAGCCGCTCGAACTCCACCTCACGAAACAACGGCGGCAGCGGTTGCAGATCGATGCGCGCAATCTGTGACTCTGCGCGGTACTGACCGGTCGTAAAGATAATAAAACGTCCATCGGGCGACCAGAGTGGTCCTGCCGCCTGCAAATTGCTCAGGAACGAAATCTGATGCGCCTGTGCTTCTTCGATGTGTTGCACATACAGATTGCTGAAGAAGCGTTCGTCCTGGGCGCAGAACGCCAGCCAGCGACTGTCGGGCGACCAGGCGAACGATGCGCCAAACACGAAGTGCGCCCGAATAAATGGGCGATCCTCGCCGCTGGCGACATTGATCAGCCGGATCTCGTCATTGCCGCTTGCATATGCGATCCAGCGACCGTCAGGCGAGAAACATGGCGCGCTCTTGCGTTTGGGTTCACACGTCAGGCGCGTTTCGCAGCGCGTGGGGAAATCGTAGCGATACACCTCTTCGTCGCCGTGGCGGTCTGAGACATACACCAGGCAACGACTGTCGGGCGACCAGGCGATGTCGCTGTCGCGGAACGCCGTCTGCGACACGCGATACGCCGGTCCCTGGCGCTGATCGCGCTCGGTTTCTTTATCGGCGAAGTCGGCGAAAATCTTGCCGCGCACGGTAAATGCAACCTTCTTCCCATCCGGCGAGAGCGCCAGTTCGCCGACATCGCGCGTATAGGTCTGCACCCGAACCGGGGTTATCTTCGTATCCTGGCGCACCTGGATCGGGACGCGCGTGATGGCGCCGGATTCACGATCAAGCGTCCAGATGCCAAAATCGCGCTCGAACGCGATGATTCTGCCATCGGCGCTGATCGAGGGCCAGAGCAGGCGTCCGTCGTTGAAGGCAGTGATGCGCTCTGCGGCGCCGCCCTCGCGTGGCGCAACCCACAGATTTTCGCTTCCGTCGCGATCAGAAACGAAGAAGATCGCCTGGCTGTCGGGCGACCACATCGGGCAGTAATTCATGCCAGGCGCATCGCTCAACTGATAGAAATCATCAGCATCGGGCGCATTCGACACCAGCCAGAGTTCTGCGCCGCCATACGGATTCGGTCCCCGTCGCCACCAGGGGTCACGCATCAGACTGAATGCCAGCCAGCGGCCACAGGGAGAAACGGCGACCGTGCCGAGACGCTCATAGGGTTGCGCAATCCAGAGGATTGGTGTGCCGCCTGTTGCGGCAACGCGATAGATCGCCGCGCCCTGGCGTTCGCGCTGCGAGGTGAAATAGATGGCGGCGCCGTCAGGCGACCAGCATTCAACGGCGCTCTGCACCTCATGGTACGTCAGTCGCCGCACCTCGCCGCCATCGAGCGGCAGCACATACACGTCACCCTGTCCGGTGCGTGATGAGGTGTAGGCGATGGCTGAACCATCCGGCGACCAGCGCGGCAGCATATGGTTGGCAGGATGGGCAGTCAGTCGTTCGGCGTGCCCGCCGCCAGCATCAACGAGCCAGATGTCGCCTGCATAGACGAACGCAATACGACTGCCGGCAGGATTGATCGCAGGCGCGCGGAAATAGGGACGGCTAGTATGCTGATCGTCGGTCACGGGCGATCTCTTTTCTGTTACAGCGTATCGTACACACGCCATTATAGATGCGACTCACGACGCGGACAAGTAGGAGTTGATGCATAACATAGCCATATGTGCATCTCTCGAGACGCTGACAGAGACGTTACGCTGTTCTTGACAGGGACTTTACGCTGTTCCTGCTACACTCCTGTCGTTGATGGGAGTTGACAACGCGACATGATGTGTCCAGTGCGTCAGTATCATTCAATCAATGTGGTGCGCTGATGGTCGGCGAGGGCAAAGACCTGCGCCCGAACTCTACCGATCCGCCGACGATTGCCGCCTTCCGCCAGCGCCGCGATCTGACAGGGAGATCAATCTAAACCCGGACAAACACGCTTGCACCTGTGGCTTTGGCTGAGCCTGTCGAAGCCAACGCCGATCACGAGATTGTCTAAGAGCCTATCCGAATAATCGCTGACTGAAGTGCGACCGGGTAGGCGAAGGCATTGCCTTCGCCTACCCAACTCGATCTTCCTATGAGAAGACCCCGAAGGGCCTGGAACTTTTCCAACAGCATCGTCGTCCTAGCTCAGGATCACGGTACTGCCACGATGTCTCATACCTGTATCATTGCGAAGTGATGGCATTTGGCTATACTACATAATGTCTGCACACGGCGGATTCTGAAAGGAAAAGGCACATGCGACGTCTATGGATAATGTTGACCCTCTGGACGGTGCTGCTCGCATCGTGTGGCGCGCCGCAGCCATCGGGCGGTGCGACTCCGGCGGTCCCTGGAGCGATGCCGACGAGGGGAAGCGAGTCGGTCACCATTTCATTTGCGGTATGGGAGTACGAACGTGCTGCCTACGAACCGCTGGCGGATCGGTTTACCGCCGAAAATCCCACTATCAAGGTGGTCCTGGTATCGCTCGATGACGTAATGATGTTCGAGCCAGGCAGCGAGGGACCGACCAGTCCGCTCGATATGCTGCGGCGGATCGTGTCCGCCGCCGATACTGCTCCCGCATTCGCGCTGACGCCGGAAGCGTTTGGCACGCCGCTGCTGCTCGACCTCAAGCCGCTAATGGACGCTGACGCTACGTTTCAACGCGACGACTTCCTCCCTGGCGCCATCGAGCGCTACACGGCGAAGGGCGGGGTCTGGGCGCTGCCGCGCTACCACAGCGTCCCGTTGATTGTCTACAACCGCGCCTTGTTCCAGAACGCCAATCTGCCCGAACCGCGTCCCGGCTGGACGTGGGATGACCTGATGGCGGCCGCCGAGCGCCTGACCGAGCGCAGCGGCGTGACGACCCTCACCTATGGGTTCATGGAACCAAGCAGCGGTCTGTTACCGCTCCTGGGGCTGCTCGATCAACAGGGGATCAATCCACTGACGGCAGCGGCAGAAGAGACGGATCTCACCGCGCCGGCGTATGTCGCGGCAGTCGAGCGCGTGCAGGAGTGGTATCGCACCGGCGTGCTGGTTGAACCGTATTTTCGCAGCGCCTCTGCTGAAGACCCCACGCGCCTGGTGCGCGAAGGGCGAGTCGCTATCTGGAGCGACTTGTCCTACATCAGCAATGACGACGGCTCGCTATGGACGCCGGACTTTCCGGTCGGTCGCGTGCCATTCCCGAAGGATGCCGTCTTCGGTCCCTTTTTCAGTTCAACCGAAGGATTCATCATCAGCGGCGGCACAGCCCACCCCGACGCCGCCTGGCGCTGGATCGAGTGGCTGACGCGCCAACCGGTTGCCGAGGATCAGCAGAGTTTCGGTCCTTTTTCTTCACGTTTGCCTGCCCGGCAGTCGGTGGCGCAGCAAACGGAGTTCTGGAGCAAACTCGATCCGCAGACCGCCGAGGCGTACCGGTGGGCGATAGAGAACAGCGGGACGCTGCCAGACACGCAGATCGATTATATGGTGATGGGCGCCCTGAGCCAGGCGGTTAGCGCATCTATCAGTGACCCGAAGGCGAATGTGCGCCAGGCGCTGGCGGAGGCGCAACGCCAGATGCAGGAGTCGCTTGCGCAGCGCGACCTGACGCCGACACCGAAGCCGAATCTCAATCCGGTGGTGGTCGCCACGCCAGAGCCGCAGGAAGCGCCGGTCGGCGCCACGACCGTGTCGTTTGGTCTCTACGGGTATAATCCCGCTGAAGTGCGCCGCCTTGTGCGCGCCTTCCGCGATCAGCGCCCCGATATTTTTGTGCAGGTGAAACAGTTCGAATGGACGCCCGAAGTGCAGGAGGTGACTGCTGCCACGCTTGCGCAGACCAACGACTGTTTCTTCTGGTCGGGTTCGATCTCCGGCAATGATGAATCAGCCCTGCTCGATCTGCGTCCGCTGATCGAAGCAGACCCCAACTTCCCGCGTGATGATGTCTTTCCGGCGGCGCTGGCGCAGTACAGTCGCGAGGGGCGCATCTACGGGTTGCCCTATGCCGTCAATATGCGCAGCCTGATCTACAACCATGCCGCATTTGAAGCGGCAGGCGTGCAACCGCCGCGCGCCGACTGGAAGCCGGACGATTTCCTGGCGGCGGCGCAGGCGCTGACCAGGGGAGAAGGAAGCGACCGGCGGTGGGGATATGTGCCAGTGGGATCTCCACAGTCCGATATGCTGTTCTTCATCAGTCAATTTGGCGCGCGTCTGATGATCGGTGAAGGCAAAGATCTGCGCCCGAACTACACCGATCCAAAGACCATCGCTGCCATCCGCTGGTACCTCGATCTGAGCATGGTGCACAAGGTGGCGCCGCCGGTCAAGTTCTTCTACCGGCGCGATGACTTTGGCGGCGCGGATCGTTCCTACGAGTTGGTCCAGTCCGGTCGGGTCGGGATGTGGTTTGGGTATGCCGAGTCATTCCAGGAAAGGGTCGTGATTCAACCGATCGAGCCGGGAGGCGGACCCGGACCGGCGCCGACTGCCGTTCTGCTGACGCCGGTCGAGCGCGACATTCGAGCGGCGCCGCTGCCGGTCGGTGGCGCCGGCCTGCCGTCGAGCGAAGTGTTCCTGCGTGGACTCTTCATTTCGGCGCGGGCGCAGCAACCGCAGGCGTGCTGGGAATGGATCAAGTTTCTGTCCGGCGACTCATCCCTGATGTACGGCGACATGCCTGCCCGTCGCTCAGTCGCGCAGTCTGAGGCGTTCCTCAGCCAGGTCCCGCCGGAGCGTAGCGCGCAGTTCGAGGCGATGCGGGCAACTCTGGCGATCCCGTCGCAGAATGTCGGTGATGCTAACACTATCTACAGCCAGTACTCCGACCCCTACTGGTTTTTCAAGGCGCTCAGCGCTGTTGTGGAGCAGGGCGCCGATCTCGAGAAGGAACTCGCCGAAGCGCAACGTTTTGCAACCGCCTTTGCCGAATGCATGAACCGCGAGAATGCTCGTGCGCCAGCATGCGCGAAAGAGGTCGATCCAGACTACAAGGGGTATAACGTCGATGAGGAAGAGCGAGGTCTTCCCCCCGCCGGTTATGCGCCATAAACAAGGGTCCTGTCAGGGGAGCAGGCATAATGTGACATGTCGTTCGGACGGACGTGCGGGCTGAAACCCTCACTGAGGACGCGGTTCGATCGTGCTCACCGCACGTGCAAGCCCCTGCGGGGTTTGGGGAGGGCGTCAGCCCGCCCCGCGTGCGTCTGCGGTGTTGCAGCGGGGACAAGCCCGTCGGAGACGTGCGGGCTAATGAATGAAATCCGTAGAGCCTGCGCAGGCAGGCTTCGCAGCCGTAGCCCGCAGCTTCAGCCGCCGGGCGCAAAGCGAATGCTTGGGGAGCGCCTTACACAGTGATCAACCACAACCTGGACAATCAAGGACATGGAGTGGCTGATGTTGGCTGAGCCTGTCGAAGCCAACGTCGGCCGCAAGACGGTCAACACAGTCCATTATTGGGCAACATCTGGTTTGGATCGCTCTAGCAGCAAGGCTTCCGCCCGCTGCCACGTTATGCCTTAACACGCGCACCGGCGCTGAAGCAGCCTCCTGCTCCCCGAGGAGATGACGTCGCTTCGCTCGCAACGACGCCAAACGTTTGATATGGCGTTCTATAAGGATTAATATGCTATGCGATGGGTCATTCGCTGGATGAGTCTATGCTGCGTGGCGCTGCTCGCCGCCTGTGGCACGACGCAGGCGGCGCAGGAGCCGCCAACTCCCACCCCCTTGCCGCCCGACCCGGCGCTCGAACGTCCGACGTATACGGTTCAGCGCGGCGCTATCGAGCAGGTGGTTACGGTGACTGCTCGCGCGACGCCGGTTGATATGGTGCGCCTGGCATTCCGACGTGATGGGCGCGTCAACGTCGTGAATGTCAGGCGTGGCGATGTCGTCGAGGAAGGAGATGTTCTGGCGGAACTGCAACAGGATGAGGCGCTCGACGAGTTGCGTCGCGCCGAGGACGATCTGGCGCAGGCGCGGCGCGACCTCGAGAGCGCGCGGCTGGCGAAGGAGAAACGGATCAAGGAACGGGAACTCGATGTTGATCGCGCCAGGCGCGAACTCGAACGATTGCTGCCCGGCGGTGAGGCTGACCTGTTCAAGGAACTGCAAGATCGCCTGGAAACGGCGCAACGCGAATTGCGCAACACCCGCGATGACGCTTCGTGGTCGAAAACCTCGGCGGAGAAAGCGCTGATCGACAGCGCCGAGGCGCTGTCCGATACGCAGAAAGCGTACAGCACCGCCTACTGGAACTGGGATTGGGTGCAGCGCTATGGCACCGACCCGGAGAATCCGTTCATCAAAGACGAAAATGGCGTGCTGGTCCCCAACCGGCTGACCGATAAGCAAAAGGAAGAGTATCGCGTGAAACTGACGCAGGCCGAGCGCGCCTTGCGCGATGCCGAGCGTAACCTGGAGCAGGCGCAGCGTGCCCGCGAGCGCGCATCTGAAGACGAGGTTGTCCGCATTCGCGAAGCCGAGAAAAAAGTCGCAGAAGCGCAGCGTGCGCTCGATACGTTGCTTCAGGGAAAGAACCAGGCAATCGAGGACGCCCGGCTTGCGCTTGGACGGGCGCAGGTTGCCCTGGAAGAGGCGCGTAACGAGACCCTCAATAGTGCGATCCGCGCTGTGGAGAACGCTGAACGCGCACTGGAAAAAGCGCGTCGTCGCGTTGATGATGGGCGGGTCATCGCACCGCAGGCAGGAACCGTTCTGGCGATTGCCATCGAACCAGGGGCAAGTGTGACTGCATTCGAACCGGTTATCGAGATCGCCGATCCGTCGAACCTGGAATTTGCGGCAACGCTCAGCGCCCAGCAGATGCGGTTGCTCTCCGAAGGGCAGAGTGTCGAGATTCGCCTGCTCTCGCGCCCGGACCTGGCGATCCCTGGCGTCATTCGCCGCATGCCGGCGCCGTATGGCTCAGGCGGAAGCGGTGCGGTGCAGGATCGTGATGTCACGACGCGCTTTCAGGTTATTGATGCGCGCGGACAACAGTTCGAAGCGGGTGTAACCGTGGCGCGGGTCAGCATCGTGCTGGAACGCAAGGAAAATGTGCTCTGGCTGCCGCCCGAAGCCATCCGTTCCTTCGAGGGTCGCCGTTTCGTCATTGTGCGCGAGGGAGAGCGCGAACGCCGCGTGATGGTGCGGGTCGGCATTGAAACCGAAGAGCGGGTCGAAATTCTCGAGGGCCTGAACGAGGGCGATATTGTGATTGGTCCGTAGCCATGCGCCTGATACTGACTTTTCTTTCTGTCCTGACGGCTGCCCTTAAGCGTCTGCGCGCCAATGTCGGTCTGGCGTTCTGTGCCTGGCTGGCGGCAGTCACTGCGGTCGCGCTCGCGGCGGCTATCCCGGCGTATGCCGAAGCAGCCAGCCTGCGCCTGTTGCAGGACGAAATCCGGCAGCAGGAGGAGCGCCTGGGACGGTCGCCGTTTGCGCTGTTGCTGCGCTATATCGGCGCATGGAACACGCCGCTGGAGTGGGAGCGCGTCGCGCCGGCGGATGACTATCTGCAGCGCGAAGGCATACCTGGACTTGATCTGCCGACCAGCAGTTTTGCGCGCCATGCCCGCACGGCGCCGCTCCGGGTGTTCCTCGCCGCAAATGGTGACACGATCTTCCTGAAAAATGCGCCGCTCGGCTTTATCAGCGGTCTTGACGACCGCATGCGGATCGTCGATGGGCGGATGCCGCAGGCGTCGGTGGATGGCGCCGCGCTCGACGTTGTGGTTGCCCGCGCGTTTGCCGACGAGACTGGTGTGAATGTTGGCGATACGCTCACAATCATTGCTTCCGGAACGCGCCCGGCGACGCTTCAGGCGCGTGTGGCGGCGCTCTGGGAACCGGTCAACCGCAACGATCCGGCGTGGTTCTTCCCGCCCGACACCCTTAGCGATCTCATTCTCGTGCCGGAAGCGAGTTTTACCGGTCCTGTCGCTGCGGCGCTGCGCAATGAAGTCGATCAGGCGCTCTGGTTTGTGCGGTTGAGCGGCGAAGGCGTCACCGGCGCGCAGGTGTCGCCGCTCCTGGGGCGTGTGGAAAGTGTGCGCGCGCGCGTCAATGGCATCATTCCGGGGCTGCGTCTCGAGCAGGGACCGACGGAGGCGCTGCAACGCTACCAGGAACGTGTTGCGACGCTGACCACGCAACTGTTCGTGTTCAGCGCACCGATTCTCGGATTGACGCTGTACTTTGCGGCGTTGATCGCCGCCCTGCTCGTGCGGCGGCAGAGCAGCGAGATCGCGCTTCTGAAGTCGCGCGGCGTTCGGAGCGCCCAGATTCTCGGGATGTACCTGGTTGAGTGGTCGATCATCGGCGCCCTGGCGCTTATCGCAGGGTTGCCGCTCGGACTTGCCTTTGCATCGGTGATGAGCCGGGTGCGCTCGTTTCTCGATGTCGATCTGGCAGGCGTTGATGCGCCGCTATCGCTCGGCGCGCAGAGTCTGACGTTCGCCCTGGTCGTTCTGGCGATCACGGTGGCTGCTGCCCTGATCCCGGCGCTTGTAGCGACGCGCCGCACCCTGGTGGATGAACAGCAGCAGGCGGCGCGCGCGGTGCGCCCTCCCTTCTGGCAGCGCGCCTATCTCGATCTGCTGCTCCTGATCCCGGCAGGATACGGCGTCTACCAGTTACAGACCGGCGGCAGCCTGTTTCAAGGGAATGCAGATCCGTTCAGTAATCCGCTGCTGGTGCTGACTCCGGTGCTCCTCTGTTTTGCGCTTGGTCTGCTGGCGCTGCGGCTCATCCCGCTGATGCTGGAAGGGCTGGCGCGGCTGGCGACGATCCCGGCGTGGGTTGCGCCGCTGGTCACGTTGCGCGCGCTGGCGCGACAGACCGACAATTACCGTGGCGCGTTGCTCCTGCTGATCCTGACGCTGAGCCTGGCAACGTACAGTTCCACAATGGCGGATACGCTCGATGGAGCGATGCGCACAGAACTGACGTATCAGGCTGGCGCAATGACCCAACTCTTCGAGACGGGCGAGAGCGCCGAGCGCGCGCGCCCTGGTCAGCCCGGCAGACCGCCGCAGCAACAGCGCCGCGATATTCGGGAAGAAGCGCGCTTTCTGTTCGTGCCGGTCAGTGAGCATCTTCAGGCGCCCGGTGTGCGGGCCGCTGCACGGGTTGGGCGCTACGACGCTTTCGTCAGCGCTGGTGCGAGCAACAGACAGGCGCAGGTGATCGGGATTGATCGAACCGATTTTCCGAAGGTGATCACCCGGTTTGACCGCGCCTGGGGCGGCGGCGAGTCGCTCGGCGGATTGATGAACCTGCTGGCGCGTTACCCGAACGGCGCGCTCGTCAGCCGTGAACTGCTTGGCGATAGTCTGCGTGTCGGCGATACGCTGCCCGCTACGCTGCGGCTCTATGGCGATCAGCGTGACGTGCGTTTTCGCATTGTCGCCGCTATCGACCTCTGGCCCGGCGTCTATCCGCAGGACGGACCGATCATCGTCGCTAACCTGAATTACATCTTCGATGAAATGGGTGGACAGTACCCGTATGATGTCTGGATCAGTCGCGATCCGATGATCCCTATCGAGGAGGTGGTTGCCGGTGTACGCAGGTTGGGTATCCCGGTCATCGATGTTCTTGATGGGGCGACGCTCATCGCGCGCGAGCAGTCGCGTCCACAACGCCAGGGGTTGTTTGGCGTGTTGACCATCGGCTTTCTGACGGCTGGCGCGTTGACGCTGCTCGGCTTTCTGGTTGCCGGGTTCATTACCGCGCGTCGCCGGGCGATTGAATTGGGCATGCTGCGGGCGTTGGGATTGAGCGGCTTTGGAGTGGCGGCGGCGCTTTTGCTGGAACAACTGCTGCTGATTGGCGCTGGCCTGGCTGCTGGCAGCGGCATTGGCGCGCTGGCGGCAGTGCTGATCGTGCCCTTCATGCAGGTCGGTGTGGGTCCGTACCCTGGTGTTCCCGCCTACCCGCCGCGCCTGGCATGGGAAAGTATGGCGGGCATCTATGCGGCATTCGGCGTGACGCTGATGCTCTCGTTGTTGGCGCTTGGCGCCTCGCTGGCGCGCATCCGGTTGTTCCAGGCGGTGAAATTGGGGGATGTGAACTGAGAACTGAGAACCAAGAACCAAGAACCAAGAACTGAGAACTGAGAACCAAGAACTGAGAACTGATAGAGCGATCAACCAAATGATGTACAACACTTGCTTGTCTTGGCCGTCGTGCGGCTGACGTTGGCTGAGCCTGTCGAAGCCAACGTCGGTCGCTCCACGTCCTTGATTGTCCAGGTTTTAGTTGATCGCTCTATGAGAACTGAGAACTGATACGAATGCGCGGTTGTTTGGACAATACTGCCGGGGCGCTACGGGCTAAAGCTCTCGCTGGGCGCGTGCAAGCCCCGTTGGGGCTGCTGATGCCAAGACGTTGTAGATTATTACGCCTTGCGAACCGAGCACTCGAACATCTTGTCTGACTGACCGCAAGTTCGCATGAGAACCAAGGACCGAGAACCGGGAATATTCTCAGGGGTGCGCGAGCGGCGCGTCTGCAAGGGAAGCGGGCGAGACGCATAGGGTATGAACGTAGCGACGATATGAACACGACCGATCACATTATTCACGCCAGCGGTCTGGTGAAAATCTACAAGGTCGCCGAACTCGAGGTGGTGGCGCTCCAGGGATTGGACCTCGAAGTGGCGCGGGGCGAGTTTCTGGCGCTGGTTGGTCCTTCCGGCTCAGGCAAATCCACGCTCCTCAGCGCCATTGGCGGCCTGGATCGCCCCTCAGCCGGGCAACTGGTCGTTGATGGTCTCGATCTGACTGCGCTGACGCCTGCTCAGGTGAGCGCCTATCGTCGTGAGCGGATCGGCTTCATCTGGCAGCAGACGACCCGCAACCTGCTACCCTATCTCAGCGCGCGCGAGAATATCGAATTGCTGATGACCTTTGCCGGGCGCAGCGGGCGTGAACGGCGCGCCTGGGCGGACGAGTTGCTGGAAGCGGTTGGCATGGCAGACAAAGCCTCGACCCCCATCACACAGTTGTCTGGCGGTCAACAGCAACGCGTTGCTATCGCCTGTGCGCTGGCGAACCGGCCACGCATCCTGCTCGGCGACGAGCCGACCGGCGAGGTGGACTGGGACACGGCGCAGCGGGTGCTGACGCTGCTCCGCGACCTGCGGACGCGCTATGGACTGACGATCGTGCTGGTCACGCACGATCCGCGTGTGGCAGAGCAGGCAGACCGGGTGATCGCCATTCGTGACGGTCGCACCAGCACTGAAACGCGCCGCGACGACGGCAGCGGCAACGGGGCATCGGCAGATGTTGGACGGCGCGCGCGCGCCGCCGAAGAACTCGTCGTTGTTGATCGCGCCGGGCGCTTGCAGATACCCGGTGATCAACGGGCGCTCGCGGGGATCGGGCGGCGCGCGCGCGTCGAACTCGTCGATGGCGGCGTGCTCATTCGTCCGGTAGAAGATGACCGGATCGCTATTCCAATCGAGGAGACAACCGGCGAACACCACCACCATTACCTCTACGATGATGATACGTCCCTCGATGTCGCCGCACCGGCGTCATCCGAACCGCTCATCGACGTGCGAGGCGTCACCCGCACATTCGGCATCGGCATTCACGCGGT
The DNA here is from genome assembly GCA_937935075.1 of uncultured Roseiflexus sp. Classification (GTDB taxonomy): domain Bacteria; phylum Chloroflexota; class Chloroflexia; order Chloroflexales; family Roseiflexaceae; genus Roseiflexus. The sequence continues at coordinate 52,699 of CALGYB010000030.1, forward strand.
CCACGCATTGCGCGGCGTCGATCTCACCGTCGAGCGGGGTGCGTTTATCGCCCTTATGGGACCAAGCGGCAGCGGTAAGACGACGCTGTTGAACATTATCGGCGGGTTGGATCGCCCGACAAGCGGCAGTGTCGTCATCGAAGGGCGCCGCGTCGATCAGATGCGTCCCGATGAACTGACCGATGTGCGGCGCCGGATCGGGTTTGTGTTTCAAAGTTTTGCGTTGCTGCCCACATCGTCGGCGTTCGAGAACGTGGAACTGGCACTGCGCCTGACCGGGCGAACGCCTCGCCGCCGGTGGGATGCACGGGTGCGTCGCGTGCTGGCAGCGGTCGGGTTGAGTGATTGGACCGATCATCGCCCCTATGAATTGAGCGGTGGCCAGCAGCAGCGCGTTGCACTGGCGCGGGCGCTGGTCACCTACCCACGTATCATCCTGGCAGACGAACCAACCGGCGACCTCGACAGCCGCACCGGCAGGCGGGTGCTGACCATGCTGCGCACCCTGTGCGATCAGGAAGGGGTCACGCTGATCATGGCATCGCACGATCCGGCGGTGACGGAATTCGCAACCACCATTTACCACCTGCGTGATGGCGTCATCGTCGGGTGCGAGCAGGGGGTTACTACTCGTTAACCTTTTGTAGCCGAAACATTACACACTCCGTCCACATCACTGCTATACTCGTGCCCACGATGTACTTTTCTCCGTCCCGTTCTTAGTCGATTCTTCCGAACAGAATCTCGTCGTCTGGCGCAACCGGCTCTCCGATCTGAGGAGGTTGTCTATGCCTGCTCGTCCTTCGTCGCTGGAGGAACGTCTTGCAGCGCGCGGCGTTTCGCGCCGTCAATTCCTCAAGTTCTGCGCTGCCATGACCGCAACGCTCGCCCTGCCCGCTACGTTTACGCCGCGTATCGCCAGGGCGCTGAACACCGCCGAACGTCTTCCGGTTGTCTGGTTGGAGTTTCAAGATTGCGCCGGCAACACCGAATCGTTCCTGCGCGCCGATTCGCCTGGCGTTGCCGACATCGTGCTGGAGCAGATCAGCCTGGAGTACCACGAAACGATCATGGCGCCGGCCGGTCATCGCGCCGAACACTCGCTCGATGCTATCGTGGAACACTATCCCGGTCAGTACATCGCTATCGTCGAAGGGTCGATCCCGACTGCCAATGGCGGAGTGTACTGCACCATCGGCGGTCGGACGGCGCTGAGCATCGCGGAGCGTGTGTGCTCGAACGCCCTGGCGACGATCGCAGTCGGCGCCTGCGCCTGGGACGGCGGCTGGCCCGCTGCCAGTCCGAACCCGACCGGCGCCGTCGGGGTGCGTCAGGCGGTGCCTGGTCTCAAGAATCTGATCAACCTGCCAGGCTGCCCGATGAATGTCATCAACCTGACAGGGGTCATTGTTCATTACCTGACGTTCAAACAACTGCCAGCAACCGACGAGCAGGGACGCCCCTTCTTCGCCTATGGGCAACTCATCCACAACAACTGCGAGCGTCGTGGTCACTTCGACTCGGGACGTTTCGTCGAGCGCTGGGGTGACGAGGGGCATCGCCTGGGATGGTGTCTGTACAAAATGGGGTGCAAAGGACCACAGACCCTCTCGAACTGTCCGGCTGTCGGGTGGAATGGCACATCCTACTGGCCCATCGGCGCGGGGCACGGGTGCGTCGGCTGTATGTCGCCGCGCTTTTGGGATACGATGTCGCCCTTCTACGAGCGCCTGCCAAACATTGAGGGATTCGGCGTCGAAGTAACCGCTGACACCCTGGGCGCCGTTGCAGTTGGCGCAGTGGCGGCGGCTGGTGTGGTGCATGGAGTGGCAAGCGCCATTCGCGCGCGGATGCAGCCGATTGCAGCGCACGACGGCGGCGAGACGCTGGTGGAAGCGGCAGAACGCGCCGTGCAGGTGGTGGAACAGATTGCAGCACCGGTCAAAGCGGCAGAGGCGCCGGTCGAAGAGCCTGGAAAAGCGATTACGTCAGGTGGAGACGACGCGGGTGTACGTCCCGATCGGGATGGCCCGTCTGCTCAAGGGTAGAGGTGTGGCGCGACGGCCCTTCTGCAGACTGGTTGCGCACAACGCCGGTTTTCAAGCCCGCGGGATGGTCTCGTGCGAGCGACACTCCACACCGTCTGCGTCCTGACAGGTTGAGCAAAGCAGCGGAGGAAGCGTTATGGCAAAGATCGCCATCGATCCAATTACGCGCATTGAAGGACACCTGCGTATCGAAGCGCAGATCGAGCAGGGACGGGTGGTTGATGCATGGAGCAGTTCGACAATGTTCCGCGGCATGGAGATCGTCCTGCGCGGACGCGATCCGCGCGACGCCTGGGTGTTCGCACAGCGCATCTGCGGCGTTTGCACAACTGTCCATGCCCTCGCTTCGGTGCGCGCCGTCGAGAATGCGCTTGAGATTCAGATTCCCGATAATGCTCGCCTTATTCGCAACATCATCGCTGGCGCGCAGTACGTGCAGGACCATGTCATCCACTTCTATCACCTGCACGCGCTGGATTGGGTAGATATCGTGAGCGCGCTCAGCGCCGATCCGGTCAAAACATCGGAACTGGCGCAGAGCATTTCCGACTGGCCTAAATCATCACCAGCCTACTTCAAAGGCGTGCAGGGGCGGTTGCAAAAGTTCGTGGACAGCGGACAACTGGGGATTTTCGGCAACGCCTACTGGGGGCATCCGGCATATGCTCTGCCGCCTGAAGCCAACCTGATGGCGGTGGCGCACTATCTCGAGGCGCTGGAGTGGCAAAAGGACGTTATCAAGATTCACGCGATTCTCGGCGGCAAGAATCCCCATCCGCAGACATACCTCGTTGGCGGTATGGCGACGCCGCTCGATCCGAATGCGCAGCAGGCGATCAACACCATTCGCATCGCACAGTTGAAGGCGCTGGCGGAGCAGGCACGCACGTTTGTGAATCAGGTCTACATCCCTGACATCCTGGCCATCGCATCATTCTACAAAGACTGGGCGGGACTTGGCGCGGGGGTGGGCAACTATCTGTCGTATGGCGACTTCCCCGCCGCAAAGGATGGCAATGTCGCCAGTTACTGGCTGCCGCGCGGCGTGATTGTGAACAAGAATATCGATCAGAAGCCGCTGCCCATGAACCACGAGCGTGTGACCGAGTATGTCGCGCATTCCTGGTTCCGCTACAGCGAAGGCGATCAACAGGCGCTTCACCCGTGGAAAGGCGAGACCATTCCGAACTACACCGGTCCGCAGCCGCCCTATGACTGGCTCAACACCGACAGCAAATATTCCTGGCTCAAAACGCCGCGCTATAACGACATGCCGATGGAGGTCGGTCCGCTGGCGCGCATGCTGGTGGGATATGCTTCCGGTCAGCAGCGAATTCAGGAACTGGTGAACGCAACGCTCGCGCAGTTGGGGGTGGGTCCAGCGGCGCTCTTCTCGACGTTGGGGCGCACGGCGGCGCGCGCCATTGAAACGGCGCTGCTCGCCGAACTGTTGCCGGAGTGGATCGATGAACTGGCGGCAAATATGGCGTCGGGCAACCTGGCGGTTCACAACAGTACGAAGTGGAGTCCGGCGAACTGGCCCAAAGAAGCCGTCGGCTGGGGATCGATGGAAGCGCCGCGCGGCTCGCTCGGGCACTGGGTGCGGATCAGGGACGGCAAGATCGTCAACTATCAGGCAGTCGTTCCGACGACGTGGAATGGTTCGCCACGCGATGCGCGTGATGTGCGTGGACCCTACGAATCTGCCCTGATTGACACGCCCATCGCCGACCCGGAGCAACCGATCGAAATCCTGCGCACCATCCATTCATTCGACCCGTGCATGGCATGCGCAGTTCACCTGGTGGATGCTCGTGGCGTTGAGATTACCCGCGTCAAGGTGCAGTGAGGTGTGCGATGCGACGGCGAGTCTATGTGTGGGAAATCCCGGTGCGCCTGACGCATTGGGTCAATGTGGTGAGCATCGTGATGCTCTCGTTCACTGGCTACTATATTGCCAACCCGTACATCTTCGTGAGTACGCGCGAACCATGGGGTATTTACTTCATGGGAACGATGCGGTTTCTCCACTTTGCGTTCGCCTATATCTTCGTGGCGAGCCTGCTTCTGCGCACCTACTGGGCGTTCGTCGGTAATCAATGGGCAAGCTGGCGCGGGTTGTTTCCCTTCCTGACGGCGGAAGGGCGCAAAAACATGTGGCATGCTATCCAGTACTACTTCTTCCTGCGCCGCAATCCGCCGGAGGTTGCCGGGCACAATGCGCTGGCAGGCACGTCGTACATGATTATCGTCTTCCTGTACGGCTTGAGTGTCTTTACCGGCTTTGCCATCTACGGTCAGTTACATCCCGCGAGCATCTGGCACACCCTCACCAACTGGGTGATGTCGCTGGTATCGCTCCAGACATTGCGGCTCGGACATCATATCATCATGTACCTCATCCTGGCGTTTGTCGTGCACCATGTATACGCCGCATGGCTAATCGACATGGAAGAGGGCAACGGTCTGATGTCGAGCATCTTCAGCGGCTATAAGTTCCTGCCAAAGAATCAGCAGCCAGATTGGATCGAGCAGGTGATCGCCCAGAACGGCAAGCAGAACGGCAAACAGGATGGTAAAGCGCCACACGTGGCGAAGCCGGAGACGCGCGGGGTTGAGCGTGGGAAGGTTGCAGGATGAACATTGAATGTGGGAAGATGGTAGGGGCGTGCCATCGGCGCGCAGGGGCGACGATGGCCGGTGAAGGGTGAACGCTTAACGTGGGAAGGTGGTAGGGGCGCGTCCGTGCGCCCGTTGTACGTTGGGGGCGAGATCTGCCCGACCCTAGAGGTCTTCACCAGAGCTCGTCGTATACATTCGGCCCTGGTAGTTGAACGATTGTCGCCCGCTGTACAGACGTCGCGCGACCTCAAGGGTCTTGGTGGAAAGAACGATGATTATGCCAGCAATCCTGGTCCTTGGTTTGGGCAACATTATTATGTGCGACGAGGGGTTGGGCGTGCGCGCCTGTGAGCGCCTGACCCAACGCTATCGCCTGCCCGACGGTGTGATCGTGCTCGATGGCGGAACGCTAGGGCTTGATCTGTTGCCGTACCTTGAAGGGATCACCGACCTGCTCATCATCGATGCCATCAATGCCGGCTATTCACCCGGTACGATTGTGCGGCTGGAGAATGAGCAGATACCGCAGACTCTGGCGCTCAAAATGTCGATGCATCAGGTGGGCTTGCAGGAACTCCTGGCAGTGATGGCACTGCGCGGGCATACACCGCCGCGCATCGTGTTGCTGGGTATGGAACCGTTGCGGATCGAACCAGGGCTGGACCTTTCGGCGCCGGTGCAGGCAAACCTCGATGCGCTGGTGGAGGCGGCGGTTGCTGAACTGCGATCCTGGGGGGCTGGGTGCAGGTGACGGTCATCGGCGGGGCGGTTGGAGCGCCTGGGGGAGTGGGCGGCGCTGGGGTGCGTGCAGGTGCGGGGTAAGGTGGCGGCGATGACCGTCACCGATGGGCAGCGCCGGAGGGCATGGGTGTGCGGGGTGGGGTGGCGCAGGTGACGGTCATCGGCGGGGCGGTTGGAGCGCCTGGGGGAGTGGGCGGCGCTGGGGTGCGTGCAGGTGCGGGGTAAGGTGGCGGAGATGACCGTCACCGATGGCGGGCTGCCGCTTGCCCCATACCACGGGGCATGCTACAATAAAGTCACGGATTGCAATTTACCTGTAAGGAGCATGACGATCAGAGACGATCAGACGACTCCCAATGGCGGGCGCCGCCTCTACGAAACCCGCCCGCCCCGTGAACGCGCTTTTCTCGTCGGTGTGGAACTGACCGGTGGCCGCAGTGCATGGAAAGCCGAAGACTCGCTCCAGGAACTCGCCCTGCTGGCTGACACCGCCGGTCTTGATGTAGTTGGCAGCACGTATCAGCGCCTCAAGCAGCCCTTCCCGCGTTATTTCGTTGGTCCCGGTAAGATCGAAGAAATCGCCGCACTCCGCGACACGTTGCGCTATGATCTCGTCGTGTTCGACGATGAATTGACGCCAGCACAGGCGCGCAACATCGAAGATGCCTTGCAGACGCGCGTGCTGGACCGCACCGTCCTGATCCTCGACATCTTCGCGCGCCATGCGCAGACCCACGAAGGGCGCGTGCAGGTCGAACTGGCGCAGTACCGCTACCTGCTCCCCCGTCTGCGACGACAATGGACGCACCTGGAGCGTCAGGCTGGCGGCGGCGGCGCTTCCGCAGGCGGCGTCGTCGGGTTGCGCGGTCCAGGCGAGACGCAGCTCGAAGTCGACCGGCGCCTGATTGCGCGCCGCATCCAGTGGCTCGAACAGCAGATCGAGGACGTGCATCGCCATCGCGAAGTCTACCGTGAACGGCGGCGTCAGAGCGGCATCCCGGTGGCGGCAATCGTCGGATACACGAACGCCGGAAAATCGACGCTGCTCAACGCCCTTTCTGGCGCTAACGTGCGCGCCGAAGACCGGTTGTTCGCTACGCTCGACCCGACAACGCGCCAGGTGGCGCTTCCCGGCGGGCAGCAGATCCTTCTTACCGACACCGTCGGGTTTATTCAGAAACTGCCAACGCACCTGGTAGCGGCGTTCCGCGCAACCCTCGAAGAGATCCGTGAGGCGGATGTGTTGCTGCACGTGCTCGACATTACCCATCCGAACGCAGCGCAACAGACGCAGACGGTCCTCGATACACTGCACGATCTTCAGGTGGAGGATCGTCCGATCCTCACGGTGCTCAACAAGGTCGATCTCATGGTCGGCGTCGATGAATCTGAAGTGGGCAGAATTGCAGAAACGTTGGGGATGCCGGACGATTATGTGGCTGTCTCGGCGCGCAAAGGTTGGGGTCTCGATACGCTTTTGCACCGCATCGAGCGGACGCTTAGTGAGCGCATGATGCCGCTGACGGCGCTGATCCCTTACCGCCGCAACGATCTGGTGTCGCTCTGGCATACGCGCGGCGTGATTGACGAAGAACGGTACGAAGCGGAAGGGACGCTGATCGCCGGCCGTCTTCCGGTCGATCTGGTGCGCTGGTTCGAGCCGTTCTCGCACCCTGTGTTCGCTGCATAATGAATCCACTGCCGCCATTCGCCGCCGTGAGCATGGCAGCGTTGCTTGCCCCGCTTGCGCTGACGCCGCTGCGTGAGCGACTCAATCCGGCTGACCTGCCGGGTGTTCAGCGTTTTGTGCGCGTCGGTGCGTATGACCTGCACTACACCGATGAGGGACCGCGCGACGCGCCGGTGGTGTTGCTCGTCCACGGCTTTGCCGCGTGGGCGTTCGCCTGGCGTTCGCAACGCGCCGCGCTCGCCGCCGCCGGACGGCGGGTGGTGACGATTGATCTCATCGGCTACGGTGCATCCCCTCGTCCTGCGGCGCCGGTCTACTCGACGCACGATCAGGCGCAGGTGTTGTTGCAGGCGCTCGATGCACTTGAGATCAGGACGTTCGATGTGGTCGGGCACTCGTTCGGCGGGCGGGTGGCGTTTCAGATGGCGCTGCTTGCTCCGCAGCGGGTGCAGCGCATCGTTGCGATCTGCCCTGAGGCGTTCACCGTCGGGCGTCCGCCGATTGCTGCGCTTGCCCGTCTGCCGCTGATCGGTCAGGCGCTCTCGTACTATGTCCTGGCGCCGTCGCTGGTCGGCGTCGGGCTGCGTTCCCTCTCGAAGCGCCACGACTGGTTGACCGACGAGGTGATCGCGGGGTACGCCGCGCCGCTGTATGTGCGCGGCACGGCGGCGGCGCAGGTCTGGCAGGCGCGCTCGCCAAAGGACGGACCGCTGCCGGCGCCGGAGAACCTGGCGTCGATCCGCCCGCCGACGCTGCTGCTGTGGGGCGATGGCGACACGGTGTTTCCGGTGGACGAGGGGCGCCGCCTGGAACGCATCCTCCCCGACGCTCGTCTGATCGTCTACGACCGCACTGGCCACCTGCCCTACGAAGAACGCGCGGCGGAGGTGAATGAGGCGATGGTTGGGTTCCTCCGGGGAGATGAGATAGGAACATGAAAGTTCCAGGAGTCTACCTTGATACCTCCGTGCTGGGGGGTGCTTCGATGCCGAGTTCGCTCCCTGCTCGAACGGACTTATCAGGGATATTCGCCGCAGTTTATTTGTGCCCGTTTTGTCTGAGATTGTGACTGTCAAGGTTGCCAATGCTCCCGTAGATGTACAAACACTGTACACGGAACTCGTGTCCGGCGCTGCTGAAGTTCTGACTGTGAACAGGAGCGCCCTTGAACTCGCAGAGGCTTATCAACAACGTGGCATCCTGACGCCGAAATTCTACAATGATGGTGTGCATAGTGCACTTGCGACGGTGGCTGACGTCGATGTGCTGGTTAGCTGGAACTTCAAGCACGTCGTTCATTATGATAAGATACGCGGGTCGGGTATGTTCCCGCCTTCAACCTGCAACCTTCAACCTTTGCCTCACAATTTCATACAGTATCACCCCCGCTGCCACACCGACGTTCAACGAATCCTGCCCGGAGGCCATGGGGATGCGCACCAGCGACGAACAGGCCGCCAGCGTCGCACTGGTCAATCCCTCGGTTTCATTACCGACGATGATCGCCAGCGGGATGGGCAGGTCGGCGTCGTACAGGGTCTGCTCGACATTGCCGGTTGCGCCGGCGACGTGGATGTCCTGTGCGCGCAGTCGCCCGATCCAGGCGGGCAGATCGGCGCAGGCGTAGATCGGGATGCGCCCTACGGCGCCGCGCGCGGCGCGCACACATTCGCGGTGGAGCGGATCGGCGCCGCCGCCTGCCACGACGACCGCTTCGGCTCCGGCGGCATCGGCAGTGCGCAACGTCATGCCCAGGTTTTCGGGATTGTTGATCTGCTCCGTGACCAGAATGACGGCGCGCCTGCCGGGGCGGTAGTCGGCGACGTCGCGCACCCGCCCCCAAATTGCAGTGATGACGGCGGGGATCGGGCGGGTGGGAGTGATCAAGCCCATCAGACCTTCGGAAATGCGGTAGGCGGGCACATCCAGGTCTGCCGCGCGCCGGAGCAGCGCTGCGCCTGTCGGATCGCGCAGCAGATCGCCGGTGTAGAACAGGTCCTCGACCGGCAGATCATCAAGGGCGCGGGAGGCGAGGAGGGGACCTTCGGCAAGGAATTGACCGCGCGCGCGCCGACCTGCCGCATTGCCGAGGTCGCGCAGGCGGGCGACAATCGGGTCTCTGGCGCTGCTGAGGGTTTGCCCCTGCGCCGGGGGCGGCAGGTCGGCGCGCGCTAGTGGGGGACCACGGAATAGTGTGTCGTCGTCGATGACGGGGAGCGTTCCGCTGCCGCGCCGAACGCCAATGAACAGATGAATGCCGGGGCGCCTTAGCGGTGGACGCGGTGCGACTTCATGCCCGTCGAACAGTTCAGCGAGCGTCGGCAACGTCCACGCGCCGGCTACCAGAAACAGTAGCGCGTCGCCGCGTGGCGCAGCCAGGAGTAGATCGCGCAGTGCGCGTTCGTGGGCAGCCACAACCATTGCGCGTGTTGTAGCAGCAAAGCGCGTTTCTGAGCGGTATACCAGCATGCCGTCGATGGTTCCCCATCCCGACGCCAGGACGCGCACTGCCGCGCGGTCGGCGTCGAAGAAGTCAGCAACCAGGTCGTCATGTTCAGCGTCGTATTCCCGGCGCAGCAGGTCGATCAGCGCTGATCGTGCGGCATCCAGGTTCTCGATAATGATAGCCACACGCTTTACCCTTCCCTCACAAGACGTGGATCGTGCCGTCGCTCTCTTATCGAGCGATCAACCAACACCTGGACAATCAAGGACGTGGAGCGGCAGATGTGGGCTGAGCCTGTCGCAGCCAACGTCTGCCGCAGGACGGTCAACACGGGCCATTATTGTGCAACACTGGTTGATCGCTCTTTTATGCCGAGTCGTCCGTTCGAGGCATCAGGACGCTTCAATTCCCCCTTCTCCCGCGTGCAGGAGAAGGAAGCAGAGAGATGAGGGTAAAGACGGCGCCAGGACACGTCATATAGCCATTGCCCCCAAAGCCTCTCCACCCGTGAGGACGCCAAACCTCCGTTTCGGGCGACCGGTGGCATCGTTTGCCATCACCGTGAACAGTTGCGTCCTGCTGCACAGGGATGGGCTATTCCGAGCGTACTCGCTGTCGAGTATAGCACAAGCGGGTGGAGACATACGGCATGGGCGGCATCTCCACCAGAATGCCATCCCCTGATACAACCGTCTCTGAGCATTTGCGCTTTTGTGGTCGCTCTATCGCAAGCAGCGCCTCCGTGATCGCACCGCTTGCACGAAGGCCCGCTTCCACAGCCTGCAACCGACGTTATCCGGTAGACCCGCGCCGCCAGGTCGCACGCCCTCTCGTTGGGTAGGCGAAGGCATTGCCTTCGCCTACTTGGCGACGTCGTCGTGTTCACGACGCTGCCGACCGGCATGACTCTCGTTGGGTAGGCGAAGGCATTGCCTTCGCCTACCCGGTCGCACTTCAGTCAGCGATTTTTCGGACAGGCTCTAAACCTGCACTCGAGACATGGAAGCCCCGTAGGGGCCTGGTGTGATCTCAGCGAGGGCTTTAGCCCGCAGCGTCCGGCGCAACCCAGCCTCTGGAGTAGGTACGCGCATATAGGGATGTATATTCAGACTCCATAACCGTCGGACGAGGATGAGGCGGAGCGGTTGTGTTTCTCAGCGGCCTGTGGCGCGCACCGGGCGCGTAACGGCGCGCGCAGCGCGGGCGAGTCCCCGGCGGGCGCGAAGGCTCGCAACGGCGGCGTAGTGCCCGGCAGCCCATGAGCGTCCACCAGCCTGCACGTCGCCGTGGATGATCGCCTGTCGGAGGTCGTCGGCGGTTGTGCCGGGGAAGAGGGTGTAGCCAAGCCCTACTGTCGAGAAGTGGTGCGCATCGCTTCCGCCGCAGGCAGGCAGACCGAGCATCGCTGCCACGGACGCGGCGCGCGCATTCATGCCCGGCAGCGGCAGGCTGGCGTTGAACACCTCGACGCCATCGACGGGCCAGGCCGGGTTGTCGCCGCCGCAGTAGCGGAGCAGATGTGCGCCAAATGAAGAGACCAGCCAATCGAAGGGGTGCGCAACGATGCAAATCGCCCCCTGCTCATGAGCAGCAGCAATCGTTTTGGGTGCGGGTTGTCCTGGAGGGAGGGCGCGTTCGAGAAACAACACCAGCAGGTGACCATCGGCAGTGGACACCTCCTCGCCGACGATCACCTCGACATCGAAGCCGCGCGCCATGCGCCGCGCCTCGAGCGCGCCGGCGATGGTATCGTGATCGGTAATGGCGATCACGTGCAACCCGATGTGATCGGCATATTCGAGCACCTGCGCGACCGAACTGTGCCCGTCGCTGTACCGGGTGTGAACGTGAATATCCGCCTTGTTCCAGAGGGTCATGACCAGGCTCTCCTGAGCGCCAGCAGGCGCGGACGCCAGCGCAGCGCACGCCGATAATATTTTATCAGTTCGTCGAGTACACGGGGCCAGGAGCGTTGTTCGGCGGCAGCGCGCCCCGCCCGTCCATACGCGCTGCTCAGGCTGGGGTTGGCGACCAGTCTGTGGACTGCGGTGCGCAAATCATACGCCGACCCGGGTGTGAAGAAAATGCCGGTTTCCTCATCGCGCACCAGGTCGATGACACCGCCGGCGCGCGCAGCGATGACCGGCAGCCCTGATGCCATTGCTTCCTGAACCACCTGCCCGAAGGTTTCGGTATCGGAAGGGAAGACGAACACATCGGAACTGGCATACGCAATGGACAGATCGTGCCCATCAAGAAAGCCGGTGAAGGTCACCGGCATCCCGGCAAACCGACGTTCAAGCTGAGGTCGCGCCGGTCCATCGCCGACCAGCACCAGACGGATGCCATCCACATTGCGCAACGCTTCCGCCAGCAGGTCGAGCCGTTTTTCGGCTGCCAGTCGTCCGACGTAGAGCAATACCCGCTCATCGGAGCGTGCTCCGATGGCGACGCGCCACTCCTCGCGTCGGTTTGCCGGGCGGAACCGGACGGTATCGACGCCACGGCCCCAGAGGCGGAGCCGCCGAAATCCGCGCTGGCGCAAATCTGCCAGAATAGCCGAGGAAGGGCATAGGGTCAGCGCACAGGCGTTATGGATCCAGCGCAAGTACGAATATGCCGCCTCGCGTAGCGCTCCCAAACCGTAGTGAACGCTGTAGGCAGGCAGATCGGTATGGTACGTGGCGATTGCTGGAATGCGCAGTTGCCGTGCCGCAAAACGCGCCGCCGGACCAAGAACCATCAATCCGGCGAGGTGGATCAGATCGGGGCGGAACTGTCGGAGCGCAGGCACAATACCCGGTTGCGGCGGCGTAAAACGGATGTCGGGATAGAGCGGGAAAGGAATGCCGCGCAGCGGGATGACTCGCGCCCCTGCGTAGTGATCAGGGGCGCCCTGCGGCGCAAACAGCAACGCTTCGTGCCCTTCGTTCTGGAGATGCTCCAGCAGGCGGCACAAGGTTGTGACAATGCCGTTGACGTTGGGCAGAAAAGTCTCGGTGATCAGTGCTATCCGCATTCCTGCGCTCCCGCATGTTCGCTTACCGCACCATCCGTGACTGTAGCATACCTGGATTGCGCTTTGACTATGAAGGTGTTAACGGCAGGATAAGGGGAGGAAAAGAATGGGTTATAGGGGGCTTGCGCTAACTTGTTCCTTTCCCCCTTGTTCCCTTTTCCTCTCCATCTTTTTCCTATTTCCTCCCCCTCTTTTACCTTAGTTCCTTCC
>CALGYB010000031.1 GCA_937935075.1 uncultured Roseiflexus sp.
CGTCGTGCTGGTCGATGATGTGCTGACAACCGGAGCGACGGTCAATGCCTGCGCAGCAGCATTGCGCGCCGGCGGCGCGCGCGCAGTGTATGCACTGGCGCTGGCGCGTAGCCGGGGGCGGACGCCCTCGCACGTGTAGACTGTTCTAGGCAAGCCCTCGCGTCACATGGCGCGTTTTGCGCATCAGGACGACCCAAATTCCCCTGCCTTGCAGAGATTGTGTCATGTGTTGAGAAACTCTCTTTCTTCCCTGAATTTATAATGGTCCGTTATTCTGATCTTAAGAGTTTCTTGATTGAATTGCTTATTTCATCCTGATATACTATGGAGTGCCTGGTTATTGAGGATACGTTGCTGTACGTGAGTGATGGTTCGTTTCCTGTCGCTCCAGGAAGCGTATGGTTCACCCACGTCGCATGGCAGTCCGCTTTCGTGCCTGACACGGTTCCACACCGGCCATTCTAGCGATTTTCATCACATCTGAGCGTGAACGGACGCCACGTATTGCAAACGAACTGCGGGCGCATCTGATACTAACTTGCAGTTAGTCAGACAAGATGTTCAAGCGCCCGGTTCGCACGGTGCAACGATCCGCGACACGCGCCAGCAGTCGTGGTCGCTGACCGCGCCCTGGCATCAGCAGCCTCGGCAGGGCTTTCGCTTGCGGTGAGCGTCGTCGAACCGCCTGCAGTGAGCAAGGTCGAACTGCGTCCTCAGCGAGGGCTTTAGCCCGCAGCGTCCCGGCAGTATGGTACGAATGACCGCACATTAGTATGAGTATCACGGCGCCTTCAGGGCGCAGTTACGAATGCTGTGAGGTAATTATGAACGCGAAACGCTTGTGCCATCACACCGGTAACGTTCGCCGCTTCTTCGTCATGCTGACGTTTCTCCTCGCTACGCTGGCGCCCGTCATCGTTGCGCCAGCGGCTGCGCATAATGAGGACGGGATCACACGCCCGAAAGATGTTCCACGGGCGTATCCGACGGTCACGCCCTCTTCAATAAATGATGAGGACCCAAATCCGACTGCGCCCGCCGGGTCCGCTCAACCGGTATCTGCGACATCGCTCAACGACACGCGGATCGCTTTTGTCAGCCCCAGCCGGCAGAATCTCACCATTCGACTCATCGCACCTGATGGTTCGGATGAACGTGTGATCTGGAGCGCGCCGGAGAGGACGTCGCGTAAGTATGGCATTGGATTGATCGACTGGCGCCCCGATGCTGGCGAACTGGCATTCGACAGTGCTCACGACTGGCGGCGCTCGTTCCTGGTGCGCGACATTTATGCGATTGACCCGCACGGAACCTATATCCGCCGTCTCACGCGCGGTCCTGGTCCTGAGGCGCCGATCCCGCCCAACGCGCCAACTGGCACTGTAACGGTACGGGTCGAAGCAAATTTGGGCAGCGGCGGCGAGTTGAACGCCTATGTTGAAGGTGCGTCACAACCCGCTGAGTGGTTCACGCGTCCCTACCAAACGTGGATTGTCACCTTCACCAATGTCGTCGATTTCGGTCCGGGAGTGCGGCAAAGAGTGCGCGTGTTTATTACGCAGTCTACATCTACGGGTTGGTCTCCATGTAATTGGAGGTTCGCCTATTTTGCGGATGTCATTCCTGGTCAGATAGTGGATGCAGGCGTCATAAAACTTAATACGGATGTCAGATGCGTGAATGCGTCTTATCCTTCCTGGCGCGCCGATGGGACACGAGTGGCGTTTGTTAGAGATTCAGAGGAATTGTTCAACTATGACAACGATATCTGGGAGATCGCAGCGTTGCCGCCGCCGCTGGTCGATGGCACCCTTTTACTTGATTACAAAAGGCTATGGGAACAATTTGCCATGGTTGTGTATGGTCCGCTTGGCCGCGCCAACGATTTGTTAGTATTAACGAACGGCGGGCTGGGCGATTACCTTTATGTCGGACCTTCGGATGACCTGATTCAGATGCGCTATGTGGCAGCCAGATGCTCCAAAGCAGCGACTACTTCTTACTACATTCCTGGCGTGTCCTGGCTGCCGGATGGCTCCGGCTTCATCTATTCGTGCTTCGAGAGTAGTCTCAGTTTTGCAAGGAGCGCCATCTATCGTTATGACTTTCAGCAGGGCACGTCCACTGAAATCTTCAGACTTGACGATGGACTGATCGGTGCGCTGGATGTGTCACCCGACGGACAGATGATCGTCTTTGAGCGGGCGTCACGTCTTGATCCCGAATACGGACACAGCACCGGCGGTCCTGAAGTGCTTGACCGTCTGCTCTGCCCGTGCAGTCTGTGGCTGGTCAACATGGATGGCTCGAATCTGCGCCAGTTAGCAGCAGACGGGCGTGCTCCGGCGTGGAGTCCAGGTCCTATCCCGCCGCCGGGACCGCCGCCGGTCGTCATGCCGCCGCCAACGTCGCCCGATGGACGTTATGCCGTCTATCTGCCGATGACGGTACGGTGACGCTGGCGCCTCGGCGTCAAAGCGGTGCGGCGGCAGCGGATGGATAGTCAACGAATGGAGCTATGAACAAACGAAAGGTAACTTGTTGAACGTTCAACATTCAACCAATAGGGACCTTCCATCACCACTGCCGTTTCTGTCCGGGCGCCGTTGCGCCAAAGATCGATGGCGGCAGTTTAAAGCCATGCGCTTCGAGGCGCGTTGTGAAACGCGGGCGTGTGCCGGTGGGGCGTAATTCGCTAATAATCTTGCCCTCGGGCGTCTTGCCGAGAATATGCAGCAGGAAAATATCCTGCAACACCACCACATCGCCTTCCATTCCCTGCACTTCGGTAATATAGGCGATTTTGCGGCTGCCGTCTTCCAGGCGCGTCTGCTGGACGATCAGGTCAACAGCGGACGCAATCTGCTCGCGGATCACCCGCAGCGGCATGTCCATGCCCGCCATCATGGCCATCGTCTCCATACGCGCGATGGCGTCGCGCGGCGAGTTGGCGTGGAGGGTCGAAAGCGAACCATCGTGACCGGTGTTCATTGCCTGGAGCATTGCCATGGTTTCGCCGCCGCGGCACTCGCCAATGACGATCCGTTCCGGGCGCATACGCAGTGAGTTGATCACCAGGTCGTTGATCGTCACGCGCCCGGTGCCGTCGATCTCCGGCGGCTTCGACTCCAGGCGAACCACATGTTCCTGTCCGAGTTTCAGTTCGGCGCTATCTTCGATGGTCACAATACGCTCATCAGGCGGAATGAAGTTCGAGAGCACATTGAGCAGCGTCGTTTTACCGGAGCCGGTGCCGCCCGAAACGATGATATTCAGGCGACTGACGACGCACGCGCGCAGAAACTCCGCCATTTCGGGCGTCATCGAACCGAAGCGGATCAGGTCTTCGACCGTCAGTTTTTTCTTGGCAAACTTGCGGATGGTGATCGATGGCCCGTCAATGGCGCATGGCGGGATAATCGCATTAACGCGTGAACCATCGGGCAGACGCGCGTCGACCATGGGCCATTTGCGGTCGATGCGTCGCCCCAGCGGGCGAATGATGCGATCAATGACTTTCAGCACGTGCTCATCATTGGCGAACCGCACCTGCGTCAGCGTAATCTTGCCTTTTTGCTCGACATAAACCGCGCGCGGGCCGTTGACCATCACCTCGGTGATGCTATCGTCGCGGAGCAGCGGCTCGATCGGACCGAACCCAAACAACTCGTCCATCACCATGTCGTAGAGCTGTTTGGTCTGATCATCGGTAAGATTGACGCCGCTCTGGCGGTAGGCAAGGGTGAACTTTTCCTGTAGTTGACGCTCCATTTCGGGGGAGCGCTTGAGTTCCTGCTGATTGCCGAGCGAACTCAGAATACGATCAACGATCCAGAGCGACAATTCCAGCATCCGCTGCTGTGACATCTCGCTGCCGGCGGTGATCGTCGATTGTCCTGTCCGCGGCACTGGCGTATGGTCGGCTGCGCTCGATGGCGCGGGGGCGCTGACCGGCGCAGCGGCATCAGATGTTGGTTGCGGTTGAGACCCGCCAATTCGCTTCAGTAACGACATGGTTCTGCTCCAGCGCTATGAGAGTTTCACGAAGTACGCATCGTATGCGCGATCAAGCAGTTCGCGCGACATCGACGGCGGTATGCCGCGATATTTGGCTTCATCGAGGATCTGGTCGCACAGGTCGCGCGGGTGACAGGAGCGCAGGTCGCGCCCATCGCGTTTGTACCGCTCGAGGATCAGATAGCGCAGCCCTTCGTCGCTGTACGGGATGTTCTTCGCTTTCGCAACCCGCTGAAAGATGGCGCGAAATTCCTCGGCTGACGGATTGGGCACTTCGATCTTGTGCCGGATGCGGCGCAGGAAGGCGTCGTCTACCAGGTCCTGCGGTGAGAGGTTAGTCGAGAAAACGATCAGCACATCGAAGGGCACCTGAATCTTTTTGCCGGTCTGAAGGGCGAGAAAATCGACCTTCTTCTCCAGCGGCACGATCCAGCGGTTGAGCAGGTCTTGCGGGCGACACTTTTGCCGGCCAAAGTCGTCGATCAGGAACAACCCGCCATTGGCTTTCATCTGGTAGGGCGCTTCGTACACTTTCGCAATCGGGTCGAAGATCAGTTCGAGTTGTTCGAGGATCAACTCGCCGCCGACCATCACGCGCGGTCGTTTGCAGACCAGCCAGCGTCGGTCGGGCAACGGCGAATCCGCGATTGGACGCCCCTCGAACGAGACCGCCGGCTCACGTGCGGGTACGGCGGTCGGTTGCTCGACCACCTGATGGTTGAGCGGATCGAAGAGTTTGATAATCTGCCCGTCCACCTCGACAGCATACGGGATCAGCACGTTGCCGCCGAGCATGTTGGCGATTCCTTCGGCAATCGTCGTTTTGCCATTGCCGGGAGGCCCGTAGAGGAACAGCGAGCGCGCCGAGTTGGCGGCGGGACCGATGCGGTCGAGCATGCGGTCGCTCACGACGAGGTGCGCGAACGCCTGCCGCACGGTTTTGGCATCCACCACCATGTCGCCAACCGACTGGCGATTGACCATTGCGATGTACTGATCAAGCGGAACAGGCGCCGGTCCGGCGTACTGCGAACGATCCAGCACCTCGTGGACTTTCAAGCGTCCTTTGGTGGCGATAACATACTGGAACGATCGTTCGTTGAAGCCGCCCTGTGCGCCGACGATATCGACATACTCTTCGAGTTTGAGGAACTCGAGCACTTTATCGAGCACGCCGAAGAACGGCAGTTTCGTCACCTCGGCGATCTGTTGCCCGGTGATATTGCCGTGAAAGTAGACGACTTTCAACACCAGGTCGTTCAAGAACCCCATGCTGAGACCGGTTTCTTCGACCGACGTCGGTTCGGGCGGGATGGCAACGCCGCCGGCGCCGGTCGGAGAAGCCGTAGGGCGGTGTTTGTCTGCGAACTGTTGCGAGAAGAAGCTCATACCGACTCCTCCGTCGAACGAACGGGCAGCCACGGAACATCGCGGGCGCTAACGACGGAATCGATGGGCGCGACCAGATCGATCGCCTGACGACCGATGAGCAGGAAACTGGCGTGGTAGAGCAGCATATTATCGCTGACGCGGAAGACGCGGGCATCGGTCATCGGCAGGTAGCGCGCCTGTTCGTCGTTCAACTCGTCTTTCAGCCGCCGATCGTGGCGAATGTACAGGTAGCCGAGCACTGCCAGGTCGCTGCCGCGCACCGCGCACAACACCGCATCCTTCGGAGTGCGCACCGTGAAATACTTGCCGCGTTCATTCACGTGCACCCCCAGATCCTCATCGTCCCGAATCAGCGGTGTGGGTTCGGCAGCCTGATTGCTCCAGGGAACATCGCGGATCGTCGCCAGCGCGTCGAGTTCGCCGATCAGGAGAATTTCGCGGTACGCAGCGAGCAGGAATGATGTCTGAAGCAGAAAACTTTCGTCATCCGCCCGGTAGACGCGCGCATCGGTTATGGGCAGGAAAGCGGACGGATCGCTGTTCATCTCGTCGGTCAGGCGATTGCCTGGTCGGACGTAGACTGATCCGATGATAATTTTCCCCGGTGTGCGCACGAAGGCGGTCACGGCGTCTTTGGTGATCCGTGGTGTGAAGAACTTGCCTTTTTCGTCGATCCGTACTTCCATAGCGCTTGCTCTCCATCAGGCGGCGGGCGAGAGGCGGGCAACATGTCGTCGACAAACAGAAAACCAGACGCCATGATGCACGTCTGGTTTCAGTATAGATGACAACCGGGCTGGATGGCAATAGTACGGCAGCGCTACATGCCAATAGGCATTGTGCCTATTCTTCGATCAAATCCTCGTCGTCGCCGATATCCGGTTCGATCTCCTCCAGTCCGAGTTCTTCGTCTTCGCCGCCGAAGGACTCCTCGTCCACATCCTCGCGCACCTCGACCCCTTCCTCTTCTTCGAGCAACTCCTCGCCAAATTCGTCGAACTGTGCGCCGCTGATGAACGCGCCGCGGAGCGCGCTCTCGCTCAGTTTGCCGGGGAAGGACACACGCCCGCGTTGCGATGGCGCCTGGTAGGTTTCACGAATAATAATGCGCACCTGGCGCCCGTCGATGTGCGCTACTGCGGCGATATACCGGTTGCCGCCCGCCATCAATTCGTTCAGGCGCTGCGCCAGTTTCGGCTCGATGCGCCCGATCAGCGCGCCGGATGTGTCATAGACCGCCACGCCGCGCCCTTCGGGACGCAATTCCACCTTCTCGCCGGTGACAATCGCCGCCAGCGCCGGCCCGCGCTGAACGTCGATCAGGGATGTCAGCGCGGTTTTCCCGACTTCGGTGACGAACAGCCGCAGATCGACGAGCTGCCGCCCGGCTTTCAGCGAAACGGAAGAAAGGGATGCCGAGCGCGCCAGCAGTTCCTCGATACGTTCGAGGTTGCGCCGCGCAATGCGGTTGTTCGGCGTGAGGCGCAGCGCATTGCGATAAGCATCGCGCGCTTCTGTGAGACGGCCCAGCTCGAAGTACGCCTTGCCTAAACGATTGTAGGTTTCGGTCGTTTCCGCCAGGCCGATCAGTTTTTCGTTGACCTGTACCGCCTCTTCCCAGCGACTGTTCGCCGCCAGTTCGACCGCCTGGTTTTGCAACCGGCGTTGCAACCGGAATTTTTCATCCTGCTTTGTCAATGCCATCTCCTTGTTACATCTGCGGGCATACGCCCGGATTATTGATGCATGTCAGCAAGGTCGCCAGTGCGACGCCATTATTGATGGCGTGCGCCACGATTGCCGGGATCAGGCTGCCGCTGCGATCGAACCCCCAGGCAAACACCAGACCGATCAGGAACGATGGCACGAGCAGCCCGACGATACCTTCGGTGGCCGCCAGCGAGTGCGACAGGGCGAACACCAGGGCGCTGACGCCGTAGGCAATGGCGATGCCGGTGCGCGAGTCGCCGGCGAGCCGTCGCAGCGAGCCGAAGAGGTAGCCGCGGAACAGCACTTCTTCGCCGATCGGCGCCAGCACCGCCGCTCCGAGGAAGAAGAGCGCCTGCCCTGCGTAATCTCCCGGAAACAGCGGGTAGAGCGTCGCCTGGTTCTGACGAACGCCGGAACTGACGAATAGAACGCCGACGATGCCATTCAACAGAAGCGCCAGCAATCCCAGCCCGATGCCGAGCAGCGCCAGACGCAAAGGATGTGAAGCGCTGAATCCCAATACCGACAGCGGCTCGCGGCGCAGCACCCGCACCCGCACAATGGCGACCCCAATGAAGACCAGATTCTGCAGCACCAGGAGCGCCAGCATGCCATCGGCGCCGATCAGCCGGGTGATCTCCTGTGTATTCAGTTGACCAATGGCGCCGAGTTCGATCCCGGATTGTGCAGCGCGCAGCGCCAGGAGCATGCCAACGACCGCCACGCTGAGGAACAGCGCCGCGCCGATTGCAATCAGCAGATCCGCCACCAGTGCGCCAATTGCAGCGCGCGGCGTCACACGCAGCGGCAAACGCGGCGCTGGTGCATCGAGCGTATTCATCAGGCGACTGCTCCATGCATTGGTGAGACGGCATCCCGTGTTTCAGAAGCGCCGTTGAGCGCCAGCAGCGTTTCTGCGGGCTGTGCCAGAACACCCTGCAACGACCAGGGACCGGTGTGCGTAATGCGCACTCGCGCCAGTTGGCCCGTCCAGTCGTGCGGGTCGCTGAAGAAGACCAGTTTGTTGCCCGGCGTGCGCCCCCGCCATTTGCCTTTGTGTTCGCCTTCGACCAGCACTTCGACCGTCTGATGCAGGAAGTGAGCATTGCGTTCGGTTGCGATCTGTTCCTGGAGGCGCTCGAGTTCGATGCGCCGCAGTTGTTTCTCACCCTCGGACACAGCCAGATTCGGATCGAGTTCCATCTCGGCGGCGCGCGTACCGGGGCGCGCCGAAAATGCCGCGATGTGCACTTTGTCGAACCGGATCTCTTCGAGCAGCCGCTTTGTGCCCTCGAACCGTTCGCGCGTTTCACCCGGATGCCCAACGATGACATCGGTCGTCAGCGATACATGCGGGATGGCATCGCGGATCTTCGCAATCAGTTCGCGGTAGCGTTGCACGGTGTAGCCGCGCCGCATGATTTTGAGCAGCGCATCGTCACCCGCCTGCACCGGCAGGTTGATATCCGGCATACAGCGCGGTAGTTCCGCCACCGCCGCAATCAGGCGATCGGTCATCCACGCCGGATGCGATGTCAGGAAGCGCAGCCGCAACAAGCCGGGGATTGCATGAACCGCACGCAGCAGGTCTGCCAGGTCGGGTCGTCCAGGGAGATCGTGCCCCCACGAGTCGACAATCTGCCCAAGCAGCGTAATCTCTTTTGCGCCGCGCGCCACAATCCGGCGGCATTCTTCGACGATTTCCTCGAGCGGACGGCTGCGTTCGCGCCCGCGCCGCAGCGGGATGACGCAGAACGAGCATGCCATGTTGCAACCGTACTGGATCGGCACATGCACCGAAACCGGCGGGTGATCCCAGCGCGCCACCGGCAGCGCCGGCTCATCGAGTTGATAGATCGGATTGGGCGCCAGCGCCAACACTTCATCAACTGCCGAAGGCGAGACAAAATGGTCCACCATCGGCAGGCGGTTCTGAAAGATCGACTGGTTGCCCGGACCGACCATGCATCCCCAGAGAACGATCTTCGTCTCGGGATGGGTGCGCTTGATGCGCTGCACATCGCTCAGTTTGCCCAGAATGCGCTCCTCGGCGGACGCGCGCACGCTGCACGAGTTGAGCACAATGAAACTCGCCTCCTCCGGACGCTCGGCGGGGGCGTACCCGACCCCTTGCAACGCCGCTTCCAGGCGTTCGGAGTCGGACATGTTCATCTGGCAGCCGACCGTCCAGACATAGTAGCGGCGCTCACGCGGCGTCGTGTCGCGCGAATGCGCGGTGTGCGCTTCTTCTGGCACATGCAATGTGATCGTGTCGGTCATCGGTTACTCACTGCTCTGGCGCTCGCTCGCTCAATGCGCTTCGATGGTCTTCTTTCCACGAGTTGCCATTATAGCGAAAATTCAAGGCAGGGGCAAGAATGGTCGTTACCGAAGGCGCTGCCGTGCCCTTCGTTGGGCAGGAGATTGCCGCCTGAATCGTGCGGAAACGGACCCGATGATGGGGCAACTATCAAGGGTATACGATGCGTCTAACCGATGTGATCGCCGCGTGTAGGAAGGGAGAAATCGTCGTGCCTGCTTTAGCCCGGGACCATTCGTCGAAGCGGGGGCTGATCCACACCAACCCGGTCGGTGCATATTTCCTGGTCGCCTATGCCTTTTCGTGGCTGCTCGGCGGCGTGCTGATCGCCGGTTATCACGGTCTCGTGATGGCGCCGACGTGGTTGCACTATGTGAGCGCGTTTGGTCCGATGGTTGCGGCGGTAGTCGTCACTGCTGCGCTCGATGGGCGCGCAGGTCTGGCGGAATTGTGGCGGCGCGTCATTCGTGCCGATGTCGGTCTGCGCTGGTGGCTCGTCGCGCTTGGAACGCCGCTTGCGCTTGGCGTCGTCGCAGCCCTCGTCTATACATTCGAGCAGGGCGCGCTGCCGGACGTTGCGTTATTTGGCGAGGTGGACTATCTGGGAAACATTGGCGTGCTGGCGGCGCTGGGGTTGTGGATTGCAACCTATGGGTTCGGGGAAGAGATCGGGTGGCGCGGCTTTGCGCTGCACCGGCTGCAATCCGGCGGATGGATTCGCGCGGCTGTCATCATTGGCGTGCTGTGGGGAGCATGGCATCTGCCATACTTCTTCTACAAGGACAATTTCATCGCTCTCGGCATGGGCGGTTTCGTGGGTTATCTGATCAGCATCGTGATGGGGTCGATCCTGCTGGCGTGGATCTATCGCGGGAGCGGGAACAGCATTCTGATGGTCGCCCTGTGGCATGGGACGTTCGACTTCGTCAGCGCCTCGCCGGTTGCAGCGGGGAGCGCCAATGCGGTGATCAGCATCGTCGTGATCACATGGGTGCTCGTCATTCTGTGGCAGGCGAAGATCAGTCGATCGTCACCACCCGATACTGAAGCGTTGCATCCGCCAGATGAATAGAAAGTTTCCGCCGCGCGGCATCGCCGGTGACCCAGGCTGCGTCGTTCTGAAAGGATACCGCATCCACAAGGATACACCTTTATCCGTTTTCTGTTACAGAACTGTTCCCGTTTTGTTACCGTTTTGCAATGCCAGCAACGATCGTTTTCTGGCTATAATCCGTATATGCTAGGTTTTGACATAATGTAGAAAGGAACTCTGTCTTTATGGCTTCCCGACAAGAACAGATTATCGCAGTCATTGATCAACTCATGACCAACACCGGGACCGACGTGGTTGGCGCTGCTGCCGTAGGTCTGGACGGCATTTCGTTCGCCTCACGGATGGCGGCGGATGTCAGCACGGAACGCGTGGCTGCCGTAGCCGCCACCATTATGGGCGTCACCCGGCGTGTCGGGGGCGAGCTCAGAATTGGCGCGGCAGAGGAAGTGATCATTAAGGCGAACAAAGGTCTGTTTATGGTGCTGCCGGCGGGTGATCAAAGTTTACTGGCGGTCAATCTGCGGCAGGATGCCAATCTGGGGCTGGTGCGTCTCGAAGCGCGCGACGCTGCCAGAGCCATTAGTCAGATCGTCTGATACATGTCTGTTGTCCCTCATGTTTCGCCGGTAAGCCATTATCCGTTTTGACGCCGGAAGATATTCAACCCCGGCAAACCTACGCCCGCTGTATTTTTCCTGCTCCCTTGTAAAGCGCTGAACACGCGCGAACGAGATCGCAATTGTTTTGATATGTCGTCATGCTCCATAAGGAGGGCTTTTATGTCTGTAGAACGGTCAAGCTGGCAGATCAAGAATGAGGCGACCCTCAGTGAGCTGGTGCAACTGATGGGTCTGAGCGCAGATGAGGCGGCGATCCTGAAGTCCTTGCAAAGCGCAGCGCAGCGGCAGGCGCCGGCGATGCGCGAGGACTTCTATAAGCGATTGTTGGCTCATCCGCAGACGGCTGAGTATTTCAGTGACATCAATATGAACCATATGTATGACATGCTGCAAACCTGGTTTGTTGAACTGTTTTGCGGCGTGTATGACGAAGCCTATGCCCGACGTCGCATGAAAATCGGCGATACGCACGTGCGCATTGGGTTGCCGGTGCGCTATCCGCTTGCGATGCTCGATGTCGCCATGAAGCACGCGGAAGACGTTGCGCGCACCCATGCGCAATCCGACGCGGCAATAACTGCGGTCCGCAAGGTGTTGGCGCTGGATGTCGCGGTTTTCAACCAGGCATATGAAGATCGTCAGATCCAGGCGCTTGCTGAGATGGTTGGCAATGAACGCCTTGCGCGTCGGTTGCTCGCAGGTGAGTAATGGCAATCCCATTGACGTGCGCGTCTGCCTGATCTCCATGTCGCCGTCATAGTGACGAGCGCCGACACTGCACAGGGCGAGGACGATGAGACGGATACCGTTTCCTCTTTCACGCAGGGAGATCGCATCATGCAGCCTGCCGCGCTTGCTGTGCACCTCCCTGGATCGCAGGTGTGGTGCACAGCAAGCATAGCGGAACATCGCTCGGCAACCTATACTGTCAGGAGGTCAGGCGCTTCATCCGAATTCGGAGACCGATACATCCAGGCGCTCACCGTTTCGGTACTCTTATCGAGATACATTTCATTCAACAGAGGTACAGCAATGGCGCTTGAAGGCACGTTTCAGGATATGTCGTTGAGCGACCTGTTTCAGGTCTTTCGGATGGGTTCAAAGACGGGTGTACTCTTTCTTGCCTGTGCCGATTTGCGCGGAATTGTCTATGTCACTGCCGGAGAGTTGATCGATGCAGCATTAATCCGCTTTCCGGATCGCAGCGTCATAGCCGTTCACGACGAGGCGGTCATCCATATGTTGCTCTGGGATGATGCAACGTTTGTCTTTCATCATAATGTATCAGCGCTGCATCGCGCGAGGCGTATTCGCAACGATGCGGAGCATCTGGTGCTGGAAAGTATCAAGCGACGTGACGACCTGCGGTCGATGCTTCCTTATCATCACGTCACGATCGACACGTGTCTGCAACTGTCGCCATTGGCTGCGGGGCGCGAGAGCAGCGTGAGTTTGAGCATGGACCAGTGGCGTGTTCTGAGCCAGGTGCCGCATCACTCCAGCATTCGCGCTATCAGCGAGGCGACCGGCATGCCCCCTGAGCGGGTCATTCGCCTGGTGCTGGAGTTGATGGCGATTGGACTGGTTGAGACGATCGCTGCTCCACGGCGAGCAAAACGACCTGTTCAGCGCCACGAAATGCTGGTTACTGAAACGGATAACCCTGAGCCATACCTTGCCCTGGCTGCGGCGGCGCATGTCAACGGACAGCCTCACCCTCATGAACGTCGCTTGCCGGTTAGACGCAGTCTGATCGACGCCGTGATGCGCCGTGTGCATGGCTTGTAATAGCGTGGTACCATATGCAGATATTGAAAATTGTCGTTACCGGCGCCTATGCAGCAGGGAAGAGTCAGTTCATTCGCACGATTAGCGATATTGAGCCGGTATCAACTGACTACACGGTTACCCTGGAAGAGGAGCGCGCTCTGAAGCGCGAAACCACAGTCGCCCTCGATTTTGGCACAATTGCGATTAATGATCGCTTGAGTCTCTATCTCTTTGGAACCCCCGGTCAGGAACGCTTCGATTTTATGTGGGAGCATCTGGCGACCGGCGCCCTTGGGTATATCGTCGTGGTCGATAGTTGCCGCCCGGCGCACTTTGTCGAAACGCAACGACTGATGGAGCGTTTTGCTGCCATTACCGACGTGCCGTTCGTGGTAGCGGCAAACAAGCAGGACGACGAGACGGCATTGCCCCCCGCATATATCCGTCGGCGTCTCGGAGTCCCCCCAGAGACGCCGGTGCTGCCCTGCGTTGCAACCGACCGCGCAAGCGTGAAGCAGGTGTTACTCGCGCTGCTGCAACTCATTGCCGCTCAGGTGCAGGATTGATGCCATCCCTGCTGAAGGAGCGACGTGAGGCTGGCATGCGAGTCGGCGCTTTTGTGCGGATGCCAGCAGCAGCGTTTGCGCATGAGACCGCGCCGTCTTCCCGCGTTGCCGCCCGATCCCATGCGTGTGGAAGTTGACGACCTGTGCTGCTCTGCGCCCGCCTGGCGATGATAAACATTCATCGTGCTGCGCCCGGCGGCTGATGGCACGTGAAGCAGGATTCCGCCATCCGCCTGCCGCCCGGCGGCTGAAGTCGCGGGCCAGGGAACGCGAAGCCCGCCTGCGCGGGCTTAACCGGGCGTTAACGGATGATGTTCTCAAAAACCCTTATTGTCCAAATGACCGCGTATTCGTGTTAGTTCTCAATTCTCGGTTCTCGATTCTCAGTTCTCGATGGAAAAGCGTATGATCCG
>CALGYB010000032.1 GCA_937935075.1 uncultured Roseiflexus sp.
ATTCTATACTTCATCCCGCGCTATGACCCTGCTCTGATGGGCAACCGCATCCATGCCGAGGTGATTAACGCCTGGCGTGAACACGGTATCGATGCCGAAGTGATCACGCTCGCCGCCAGCGTCAACCGGTTGGTCAGCGAGGTGCAAGAGGGGATCATGGTGCATCGCCTGCCGGTCAGTTCCGGCATGGCGCTGAAGAGCCTCAATCGTCTGCTGGCGCTCCCAACCGGATACCCGTATCTGATCGGCGCACTTGTGCACTACCGCCGCTTCATCGCAACACGACGCTACGATCTCGTGCATGTTGAGACGGCATTTCCACTTGGTCTGGTTGCTGCGCTGACGCCGCGATCAATCCACCCGCCGCTCGCCGTGACCCTGCCCGGCGCCGATATTATGAGCGTGCCTGAGTTCGATTACGGGTATGCGCGATTCCTTGCGGTGCGTATGCTGCTGCCCTTTGTGTTTCGGCGCGCCGATACGCTGCGCGCCGATTCGCCGCAGATCCGCTCGCTGGCAGTGCGGTTGGGCGCTCCTCCTGCACAAGTGACGGCTATTCCCTACAATATTACCACCGACAGTTATCCCCCTCCCGGTATACCTATCGATCAGGTGCGCCAGCAGAGCAGAAGAGACATATGTGCGCGCTATAACCTTGATCCCTCCCGTCCGATCATTGTCAGCCTGAATCGCCTTCACCCATTCAAGGGGATTGAATATCTGGTGGAGTCCCTTCCATACGCGCGCGCCGGCGGCATCGATGTGCAGGCGTTGATTGTTGGTCCGAACCGGCGCACACAGCGATTTGGCGATTACGGCGCATACCTGAAGCGTCGCGCAGAGGAGCTGGGAGTGGCATCGGCAGTGACCTTCGTCGGCGGCATTCCGCACGACCAGACGATGGCGCATCTGGCGGCGGCTGATGTGGCGGTCGTTCCATCGGTCGCCGAGTCGTTCAGCCGCGTCGTCGTCGAGGCGGCTGCGGTTGGCACGCCGCCGATTGTCACGTCCACCACCGGCGTCAGTGATTATGTCGCTGCTGCGGATTGCGGGATCGTGGCGCCGCCGCGCGACGCGGAAGCGATTGGTGCGGCGTTGGTGCGCCTGCTGCACGACCGATCGCTGTGGGAGGCGTATGTGCAGCGGGGACCTGCGATGGCGGCGGCTTTCAATTCACGCACGATTGCCGAACAACTGTTGCGCCTCTATGCGCCATTTCTGTCGGGCAAGGGCGTTCTCGCGCCTGCCGGGTAATGCCATGCGCATCTGCTATGTCGCGTACCCCAACAGTTTGCGGCTGCGTTCTGCCAACGCGGTGCAGACCTACGCGACATTGCGGGCGTTGAAGGCGCTGGCGCCGGACACGCTGGCACTTGTGCCACGAGTCGAAGCCGGCGCCAGTGCATTTGAGGGGCTGGCGCTCCATCTGCCACGGATTGGAATCGGTCGCCTGTCGCGGCTCTATCGCTCGACCCTCTGGTACTACGCCGAGCGCAGCGCCTATGCCTGGCTGGTGCTGGCGATGCTGCTCTGGCTGCGTCTGGTACGCCGTCGGCGCTTTGAGGTCATTTATGTGCGTGAGGTGATCTGTGCATTGTGGCTGTCTCTGCTTGCGCCGCGTTTGACCGGCGCGCGCGTCGTGTACGAAGTGCACGACCTGGAGAGCCGCAACCCGTCACGCGCGAAAGAGCGCTGGGCGCAACCGCTGTTGCACCTGATTGACCGCCTGACGTTGACGCGACCGGCGGCGCTGACCTCGCTGACAGCGGCATTTCGCGATCTGCTGGCGTCACTCGGGCTGCGCAACCCGCACGAGGTTGCGGTGCTACCCGACGCCTATGACGAAACGATCTACACGCCGCAGGACCGCAGCGCCGCTCGTCGTGCGCTGGGGCTGCCCGATGAGCCGACCATCGTGTATGCCGGGTTGACCTTCGCCTATCGCGGGGTTGATCTGTTGCTCGATGCGCTGGCGGATATTCCCGGCGCGCGATTGATCCTGGTTGGCGGACGTGAGCAGGAACGCGCTGCGCTCGTCGTGCAGGCGCAACGCCACAGCATCGGTGGCCGGGTGACGTTTGCCGGTGTTCAGCCGCAGGATCGGATACCGCTCTACCTGGCAGCCGCCGATGTGCTGGTCATTCCCGACACCGTAACCGACGTGACGGCATCGCCGCTGAAGTTGTTCGAGTATATGGCGATGGAACGCGCCGTTGTCTGCCCTGATCTCCCGGCGCTGCGCGAGATTACCGGCGGCGATGGCGCTCTCCATTTCCCTCGCGGTGATTGCGCGGCGCTCGCGGCTGCGCTCCGTATGCTCCTCGACGATCCTGCACAACGTCAGGCGCTGGCACGGCGCGGACGTGAACGGGTAGCGCCGTACACCTACACGCAACGCGCCGCGCGCCTCATCGCCGTGTGTGCACGAGTGGCGCAGGAACGCAACCGGGTGTGCGTTGCGGATGTGTGAGTGTTAAAAATCAACCGGGTGGACGAAGGCACTGCCTTCGTCCACCCTGACGCCGCCTTCGTCCACCCTGACGCCGCCTTCGTCCACCCTGACGCCGCCTTCGTCCACCCTGACGCCGCCTTCGTCCACCCTGACGCCGCCTTCGT
>CALGYB010000033.1 GCA_937935075.1 uncultured Roseiflexus sp.
CGGCGACACGCACGCCGACAGCGACTGCCGAACCGACCGCCGTCGCCGAACCGACGGCGACGCGCACGGCATCGCCCAGCCGCACGCCGACGGCGACGCGCACGGCATCGCCCACCCGCACCCTCTCGCCGACGCGGACGCCGACGGCGACGCGCACGTTACCCCCGACGCGCACGGCATCGCCCACCCGCACCATGCAACCGGGCAACGCCGCCGGCAGCAGCCGACCGTCGAGCCTGACAGCATCGCCATCATCAGGCGAAAGCGCACAAACGAGAGAAAGCGTCGCTCCTGCCGTCACCCGTCGTCCGTATGATCATCTGCCCGCCTGGGGTCCCGACGGGTTGCCGACAGCGGCGCCGTTCATTGCTATGGGAGCGCGTGAGCCGTACAGAACGCTGCTCACACCTTCGGCTGCCCCGTCTATTTCACCCATACCGGCGCCGCAACCGACAATCATCGTATCCACAACGACCACATCAGCGGCGCGTGTTGTCGATTTCCCAATCATCGCCATCAAGATAAGCGCCGGAGTGCTTTTGCTCATCGCTGCCACATGGCTTGCCGTTCGTTCGCTGCGCCGCCAGAAAGCGAACACCTCCGAAAGCGGCGTAGAGGCGGAATGGTTTTACGAGATATGACACGACCGTAAGCGCTGTGCTATAATGGCGCTTTCAGATGTGCTCGTTTGCATTGCCGCGCTATCACAGGGAGGTGTGCCATGCTTGACCCGACGCCGCTCATCCAGGAGCGATTGTCACAAAACCGCTGGGGGTTGCTCGGCGGTCAAGGATGCGTCCTCGGGTTCGATGTCGGCAGTTATGGATTGCGAGCGGCGCTGGTGGATCTCAGCCGTCACACCTATGTCAGCGCACACCGTGAACCGGAACGCGAGACGCCGCAGGAACTCGTGGGGGGGGCAATTGATCTTGGGAACGAACTCATGGCTGCACATAGCGTCACCTCCTCGCAACTGGTTCGTGTCGGGGCGGGATTCGGCGGGCCGGTGGATGTCCGCCAGGGGATTGTGCTGCTCTCGCCGCGCGTCCCGGGTTGGGAACGCTATCCGCTGCGTGAAACATTCGAGAACGCCTTTGATGCGACGTGCGTCGTCGATAACGATGCCAATCTGATTGCTCTGGCAGAAGCGACCTTTGGGGTGGGGCGCGATACGCAACATATGGTCTATATTCATCTGAGCACCGGCGTCGGCGCCGGTCTTGTGCTCGATGGGCGTCTGTACCACGGCGCCACCACGACTGCCGGTGAGATTGGGCATGCTGTTGTCGGTCCGGTCGATCCGACGCGCCCCGGTGAGCGACCCAAAACCCTGGAAGAGCATGTATCGATCAAAGGGTTGCTGAACCGGGCGGCGGAACTTGGCCTGCACACGACCTTGCTGAGCGATATTTTCAGTGATCATCCCGCAGCGCAACAGGTCGTCGCCGAAGCGATCGACATTCTGGCGGTGCGCATTGCGCAGATTGTCGCTCTCATCGATCCGCAAATGGTCGTGATCGGCGGCGTCGTTGCCCGCAACGGCGGCGAAGCATTTATCAGCGCGATTCGTGAACGGATGCACATGTACATCGGGAAGATGGTCGAACGCCCGGTTCAGGTCGTTGGCGCCATGTTGGGCGCTGACAGCGTTGCGATTGGCGCCGTGGCGCTGGCGCTCGAAAGTATGCGCGACTGAGCCAGGTTGCGCTGCCGGGGTGAACACGCTATAATATGCGCTGCACCGCGGGGCGGCAGATACTTGCCGAACCCCGCCAGGACCGAGAGGTAGCAACGGTAGGCGAGTTCCTCTGGGTGTCCCGCGGTGTCACCACCGGCGCAAGGCGTCGGTTTTTTATGAAGACCGGTCAACTGCACAACTCGATGGCGCGGCGTCCTAACTCGCGAATATCCTCGGAAATATCAGGATCATCGAGTTCATCCCAAGTGACCCAGCGCGCTGCTTGCACTTCGCGTTCGGCGGTCGTCAGTTCGCCGTTGCGCACCCGCGCGAAGTAGATCAGATCGATATGTTGATGCCCTGGCGTAATGTCTTCGAGCAGGATGCAGTAGGGTTGTGGCAGCACGCGCACCTCGCCGAGGATGCTGCCGCTCGTCAGCAGTTCCACCTCAAGCCCGGCTTCTTCGCGCACCTCGCGGATGGCCGCCTCGTCGGGCAGTTCGTGCGGGTCGATGTGTCCGCCGGGCGGCAGCCACTTCCCTAACTTTCGGTGCAGGAGCAGTAAGGTTCGCCGTTCGTGGACAACGAACGTCGTGGCAGTGAAATCGCGGGTGATGTCTGACATGGCATGTTCCCTGGTAATACTGCTGTTTCGAGAGGGTAGTATACTATACGGCGACAGGCATTCCTGGGTATGCAGCAGGACCGTTAGCGTATAGACGGGCGTGATGCATGTGGGTTATAATTGGCAGTTGTCTGGCGCCGCAATCGCCGTCAACTTCGTGTCGCATCGTTATTCGGGTTCATGTTTGTTCACCTGCTCTGGCAACCCTGAGAGACCAGGACCATCCCCGCGCAGGTTGAGGAGGGATCGTTGGAAAGCTTCAGAATACCCATTCTGAAGATCGGCGATGTGCTGATCGCCTCGATTCAGGTGGCGTTGCACGATGCGTCTGCGGTGCAGTTCAAGGACGATCTGCTGCAAAAAATCTACGACACCAAAGCGCGAGGTCTGATCGTCGATCTTACCGCTGTTGATGTGGTTGACAGTTTTATCGGGCGTCTGATCAGCGACATCGCTTCGATGGCCGGCCTGATGGGGACGAAGGTTGTCATTACCGGTCTTCAGCCGGCTGTTGCCATCACACTGGTGGAATTGGGGCTGGAACTAACCGGTGTGATGACTGCGCTCAATCTCGAGAAAGGTCTGGCAATGCTCCGCCGACAGGCTGAGGAGGACGCCGATGGCACAGGCTAAGGTTGCGCCGATCCGTAGCGACCTCGATATCGTGATCGCTCGCACCCTTGCCCGTGATACTGCAAAGGCGCTCGGCTTCGGTGCGATTGATCAGGCGCGTATTGCAACCGCTGTCAGTGAACTGGCGCGGAATATCTTTCTCTATGCCGGTACCGGCACCGTAACCATTCGCGAAATTGAGCGCGGCGGGCGGAAAGGGATCGAAATCATCTGCGAAGACCAGGGACCTGGCATCGCAGATATCGATCTCGTCATGCAGGATGGCTACAGCACGTCGCGCGGCATGGGGATGGGGTTGCCCGGCGCGAAGCGATTGATGGACGAATTCGATATTAAGTCCGCCGAAGGGCAGGGAACGATCATCCACTGCCGGAAGTGGCGCACCTGACCGGATACAGTCCAGAAGAACGAAGCGCCGACGAGTCGTCAACCTGCACAACTCGCCGGCGCTTAATTGTGAGAGAGTGTTGTTGCTTCTCTGATAGAGCGATCAGCCGGGTGTCGCCCAATTATTGCCCGTAGTGACCATCTTGCGGCTGACGTTGGCTGAGCGTCCAAAACGTCGCCAAAGCGACGCTCTCATCGTTTTTGCCGCGGTGACCGTCTTGCGGCCAACGTTGGCTGAGCCTGTCGAAGCCAACGTCAGCCGCTCCATGTCCTTGATTGATTGTCCAGGTTGTGGGCGATCGCTCTATCAGGAGCCTGTTACCCTTGTGCCCTGGCGAGGCGCTCGATCCGGTTGAGCAGATCGCTGATTTCAAACGGTTTGAGCATATGATCGTCGGCGCCGGCGGCGCGACTGCGCTCGATATCGATGGCTTCGGCGCGCACCGACAGAACAATGATCGGCACGGAACGCCGCGCCTTGATCTGCCGGCAGACTTCCCAACCATCCAGATATGGCAGATTGATGTCGAGCACGATCAGATCCGGCCGATGTTCGGCTTCACGCTGAAGCGCCTCCATGCCATTACGGGCAACGATAATATCGTGACCTTCAGCGATCAGGACACGCTGCACCAGCTCAAGGATGTCACGATTGTCATCGACAATGAGAATGCGCATCGGAGTAGTCGGGCTGTCTTTCTTTGCGGCGTATTATACCGCAAGACGTTCCTCTATCAATGCGGATGTCGTTCGTTTGCTACGATGCGCCGTTTTTGCTCATCTCATACATGCGCGGTCATTCGTACCATACTGCCGGGACGCCGCGGGCGAAAGCCCTCGCTGAGCAAGTGAAAGCCCCGCCGGGGCTGCTGATGCCAATGCGCGGTCATGCGTCCACGACTGCCAACGCGCGTTTTGGATCGTTACACCTTGCGAACCGGGCGCTCGAACATCTTGTCTGACTGACCGCAAGTTTGGGTCAATACCGTAGGTGTATCCGTGTATAGATGTTGCCGGGGGATGTATGTCAACAGGATGGCCTGTATACGATAATGAGTCCCAGTATCGCCGTATTGTGGCGTATCTTATGCCTGGCGAAACCCTGTACGCTGTCTATGACTGCAAAGGCGTAGGAACCGGTTTTGTCGGCATTACTGATCGGCGCGTCATTTTCTACGACCAGGGAATGCTGGTGAAAAAACGCTCGATGATCTCTATTCCCTATCAGAATATTCTGGCTGTCGCCGTTGCCGATGAAGGAGTGATCTTTCAGAGCGGCGAAATTGTTCTTCTGACCGCGTTTGGTCGGTTTGCCTTTGAATTCCGCGGTCCCGACAAGGCCGATTGGGTGTATCGGTTCATCCTGGGACAGATTATGGTATCGAAATATCCGAACCCATCAACAGGATTGGGATAATGATCAGGGATTCCCGGAGGGGGGTATGAAACACAACACCATCATCTCTTGTCCGGTCTGTGGTTACGCCAGCGCTGCGGATATGCCCGCCAATGCATGTGTGGTCATGTATGTGTGCGCGCAGTGCGGCGCGGTGCTGCGCCCGCTTCCTGGCGATTGCTGTGTGTTCTGCTCCTATGGCGACGACCTCTGCCCGCCGGAACAGATGCGTATGGCTGATGCCTGAAGCGGCTCTGCTTCGAACGGCGCTTATCACAATAACCTCTGTCCGATCCGATGGGCGAAGGCGCTGCCTTCACTCACCCAATTCAGACACGCTCTCGTTGACCGTCTTGCGGCGGACGTTGGCTGAGCCTGTCGAAGCCAACGTCCGCCGCTCCACGTTCTTGATTGTCCAGGTTTTGGTTGATCGCTCTATACGCCTCTGTGTAAGCATGCCCGTGCAGCGCTGCTATCCTCGCTGTCGCAATAGCGCACCCTGAGGGTCTGCCTCGTTCATCATCAGCACCTGCTGCAACCGCAGTTTGAGGTGCGCGAAGGCCGGCTCAGCAACCACAGAGTAGGAACGCGGACGCGGCAGATCGACCGTCAGTTCCAGTGCAACCTGCGCCGGACGCGGGGTCAGGACGTAGACGCGGTCCGCCAGGAGCAATGCTTCGTCGATGTCGTGGGTCACCAGGAGAATCGTCCGGTCGAGCCGATCCCACAGCCCCAGCAGCCATTGCTGGAGTTGGGCGCGGGTCAGGGCGTCGAGCGCGCCAAATGGTTCGTCGAGCAACATGATCGGGCGATGCCAGAGGACGGTGCGGAGCAGCGCAGCGCGCTGCCGCATGCCGCCGGAAAGCATGGCAGGGCGGGCGTCACCCCATCCCGCCAACCCGAAATCGTGCAGCAGGGCGCGCGCCTCGCGGCGGGCAGCCGCCACATCGCCGCGCTGCACTATCGTTGCCAGCACGGCGTTGTCGATAATACTGCGCCAGGGAAGAAGCGCATCGCGCTGCGGCATGTACGCCACCTGCCCGCGGCGCCCGGTGACATCGACGCTATCGATCAACACTGCGCCTGCGTCGGGCGTCTCCAACCCGGCAATGATATTGAACAACGTGCTCTTGCCGCTGCCACTGGGACCGATGATCGCCACAAATTCGCCCGCCTCTGCATGAATCGCCAATTGATCGATGACGGTCACCGGTCCATCGGGCGTCCGAAACGTCTTACTGATTTCACGAACGTCGAGCATCACCATACAATGACCGGTTCGCTACACAATCCGCTCATTCAGCGTGTTGCGCTCGGCGCTGGCTGAGCCTGTCGAAGCCAGCGTGTTGTTACGGCAGAAACGCATTGGTGAACGCCTTTTCCGGCTCGATCATGCGTGCAATCAACCCGCGATCCGCCATCCACTGCGCATAATCGCGCCAGACGTCGAGTTTTTGTTCGCCCCAGCGCGGCGCTTCCGCCTGATACTGGCTTGCCAGATACTGCTGGCTGCGTTTGACCAGTGTTGCGTCGAGTTCGGGCGCTGCTTTCAGCAGCACATCGGCGGCTTCGTTCGGCTGCTCGATAGCGAAGCGATATCCGGCGCTCGTGGCAGCGAGGAACCGACGCACCAGATCGGGCTTTTCGGCGATCATCCGTTCGCTGGTGATCAGCACCGGGGTGTAGTAATCGGGAATGCATTGGAGGTCGTTCATCATCAGAATCGTGAGCGGCGCCCCGCGCACTTCGGCTTCAACGCCTGTCCATCCTTTGAAGATCCAGGCAAAATCCACATCGCCGCGCTCGGTCGCTACAAAAAAGTCGGTGCTGCCGATATCCACGAATTCGACCTCGTCGAAGCGATCACCGGCGCCATCGCACTCCATTAATCCGCGGATTGTCGCCTGTTCGATGGGAGAACCGAAGGCGCCATACTTTTTGCCGGCAAAGTCGCGCGGTCGGGTGATGCCTTCATCGGCGCGGCTCGCAAAGCCGCTGGTGTTGTGCTGAATGATTGCGGCAATCGACACAATCGGCACCCCCTCGACCCGCGCATACGTGACGGCTTCCTGGAAGGAGATGCCAAAGTCGAGTTTACCCGCCGCAACCAGTTGTTCGACAGTTCCGCCCTCCTGCGCGCCCAGGATTTCGACATCCAGCCCCTGCTCCTGGTAGTACCCCATGTCGCGCGCCACGTACAGCCCCGTATGGTTGGTGTTTGGCGTCCAGTCAAGCCCGACACGAACCGGCGTCAATTCCTTCGCCGGCGCCGCCGGTGCAGCGCCGCCACAGGCGGCAAGCACGAATGCTGTCAGCAACAGAATACTTGTTCGTTTCACGATTCATCCCTCCATGAGATAATCCAGCGTTCCAGCACGGTCACGAACGCAAACAGCCCAATCGTCAGCAGCGAGGTCACCAGTGCCGCCACGAACACCTGATCGGTGCGAAAGGCGCGCAGTGAACGCGCAATGTACACGCCAAGGCCGGCGCTCGCGCCGATCCACTCAGCCAGCACGGCGCCAATGATGCTATAGGTCACTGCAACTTTGATGCCGGTAAAGATCGAGGGGAGCGCCGCAGGCAGCCGCAACAGGCGCAGCAATTGCCAGTAACTCGCCCCCATCGCCTCCAGCAACCGCCGCTGGTCGCGGTCCGCCGCCTGCAACCCGTCGGCGGTGTTGACCACGATAGGAAAGAACGTCACCAGTGCGACGACCAGCACCTTGGGCAGCATGCCAAACCCAAATCCCACCACGAGCAGAGGAGCGATTGCCACAATCGGGATCGTCTGTGAGGTCACCAGCAGCGGGTACACGGCGCGCCGCAGGAACGGCGACGCATCAATCAGCACGCCCAGCGCGAAACCGCCGATCAGTGCCAGCCCAAAGCCGGGGGCGGTCACCGACAGCGTTGCTGCGATGTGTTCACCCAGCACCGGCAGGTTGTTCATCAGGGTGGTCAAAATGCGCGACGGCGGCGGCAGGAGCCATGCCGGCAGCGCCAGGCGCCACACGATCAGTTCCCACGCCGCAACCAGCGCACTCAGGAGCGCGAAGGGCGGCAGAACCTGCGCAACGCGCTGCTGCCATCTGCCGCTCCTTCCGCCAGGCGATGCCGCCTGAACGACATGCTGCGCCTGTTCACTCTGCATACTTCGCCAGCTTCTCGGCAATCGTAGAGCCGCGCGGGTCATAATCCACTTTGATCAGCGTGAAGACCCGCGTTGCTCCTGCCTGGAGCACCGCTTCCTGCGCCTGTTTGATCACTGCCATAATTGCGTCGTACTCCCCCTCGATCGTCGTTTCCATTGGACCGACGCGATATGGCAGGCCACTTGCAGCGACTACGGCGATGGCAGCGTCGACAGCCGCGTAGGTTGCGGCTTTATCCGGTAATCCTCCCGGCAGGACCTCGAAACTGATGGTTACTGATGACATGGCGCCCTCCCGATACAAAACCGCCGCTCCCCAGAAGTAGGGAGCGGCGGTTCATAGACTACGCATTGCATTCCCTACGCTGGCATGACCCAGGTCAGGTTCGGAGGGTCAGCGGCATCGTCGGGCCGCACTCTCAGCCAGGCTCACCTGGCTCCCCTAGCTACGCCGTGCACGGCGCTATCGGTTGTTAAGCGTAAATAATACGACGTTCCATAGCGCCTGTCAAACGCAGTTGCGAAGGTCGGCCACTTTTGCAAAAACAGGACCATCGTCCTGCTCTCAGCGCCTGATCCGCCTTTTCCGGCACAGCAGCATGTGCGAGAATGCCGCTGCACCCTATCGACTCGATCTGCACCATGCTTTCGTGTTCTGTCTTTCTTGAAGAAGGAACGTGTATGTCTCGACATCTGCTGTGGATGATGATATGTCTGGCAATGGCTGCCACAATTCTGCCTGGAGGCGACGCCGCGCACGCCGCGCCCGGCTACGAGATTCAGGTGGTGAAGACGGGCCTTGATCGGCCCTGGAGCATCAATTTCGCACCCGATGGACGCCTGTTCTTTACGGCGCGCAACAGCGGTCGCCTGTACGCCTTGAACATCACAACCGGCGCTGTACAGTCGTTTGGCGGTCTGCCGCCTGCCCGGTTTCGCGTCGAAGGCGAAGCCGGTATGCTGGGGATGGCGCTCGACCCTGATTTTGCGACGAATGGGTGGGCATATATCTGCTACAGTTCCTTCGATGAGGCTGGCAATCGCCGGAACCGGCTCTCACGGTTCACGATCGACCTTGCTGCCGGCATCGTGACCGGGGAGCGACCCCTGATTGATCCCATGGTCGGTGCAACGCACCATAATGGATGTCGCGTCGTTATATCGCCTGACAACCAATACCTGTTCGTATCGATGGGCGATGCAGTCGTTCCATCGCTCGCGCAGGACCTCGATAGCACGGGGGGCAAGACCTTCCGCATCTTCAAGGATGGCAGCATTCCGCTCGATAACCCGTTCTATGATAACGGTCGGTTGCCGCGCTCACTGATCTGGACGTATGGGCACCGCAACCATCAGGGGCTGGCGTTTCACCCGACGACCGGCGATCTCTGGAGCACCGAGCACGGACCCGACATCATGGATGAACTCAATGTTTTGATCGCCGGGCGCAACTACGGCTGGGGTTGGGGCAGCGGACCGCGCTCTTGCCTGGGGACGGTCAACTGTGATGGCGTACCCGATTTTATGCCGCCGGTGGCGGTGTTCAACACCGACAGCACGGTTGCCACGTCCGACATGATGTTCTACACCGGCAGCTCATTCCCTGCGTGGTTCGGCGATCTTTTCTTTGTCACGTTGAAGACCGGCAGGCTCTACCGCCTGAAGATCGACAATCGCACGATTGTCGAGCAGGAGATTCTGATCAATGGGCAATACGGTCGCCTGCGCGATGTGACGGTGGGACCGGATGGGTTCATCTATGTCTCCACCGACGCGACAGATGCAATATTGCTGCGCATCCGCCCGACCATCGAACGACCGTATCGCGCCCTGTTGCCGTTGGTTATGCGGGGGTAGCGATCTCTTCGAGGAAAAAACGCCCCTGTGCGTCGTCGTAGCCGAAGAGTTCGGCATAGCGCCCCCATTTGCTGGCGATATCGAGTTGCTGTTCCGCCTCGTCGGGTGGGAAGTCGCGCTCCAGAGCAGTAAGGAGCACCTCGCGGCGCAGCGAGCGTTCTCCCGATGCTTCCAGCATGCGCAGCATCCAGCGAAAGAAGGGCAAGCGCCGCAGCCGTGAGGCAAAGATTTCTTTGCGTGCCAGAATGCTGGCGTCGGCAAACGTTTCGCCGAGCGGCGTAATGATCAAGTCGCCGGTTTCGACGCGGGCGAAGCCAAGAAGTTCCGCCGCTTCGATCAGCGCCTGCAAATTGTTGAAATCCAGTCCCAATTCTTCCGCCAGTTGGTAAATGTCGTCGCGCTCGGTGGGGGTGTTGTTCACGTGCTCGAGGAGACCGGCGAGTTCGGTAACCTCGGCGGCGGGCAATGCGCGTGTGCGCCCAGCCTGCCCCGGTTCCGTGCCGAACTCGACATGTTCTGGTTGTGTCTGCCCCATGAGAATGCCGTAGACGCGGTCGGTCAGCGCAACGAACGCGTCTGATTTGCGGTCGCGCGGATGCGGCAGGGTCACCGGCACTTCGGCGATGATCCGCCCTGGACCCTTGTCCATCACGACGATCCGATCCGCCATGAAGATTGCTTCTTCGATATTGTGGCTGACCATCAACACAGCGCGGATCTGAAGTTGACCGCCGGTCCAGAGTTCGAGCACTTCGCCGCGCAGCGTCTCGGCGCTCAGCACATCCAGCGCGCTGAACGGCTCGTCGAGACAGAGCAATTCGGGGTTCGCGGCGAGCGCGCGGGCAATCCCGACTTTCTGGCGCATGCCGCCCGACAGTTCGCGCGGATACGCCTGCTCGAATCCATCGAGACCGACCAGGTCGATCAATTCGACCGCGCGGGCATGGGCCTGTTCCGCTGGCATGCCCCGCGCCCGCATGGCAACAGCCACATTCCCTTCGACGGTCAACCATGGAAAGAGCGCAAACGACTGGAACACAATCGTCGCATACGGATTGACGCCGTTCAACGGCGCGCCACGGTAGCGCACCTCGCCTTCGCTCGGTCGACTCAGCCCGGTAATGATACGCAGCAGCGTGCTCTTGCCGCAGCCCGATGGTCCGAGCAGCGCGACAAACTCCCCTTCGCGAATCGTCAGGTTGATATGCTCGATGGCAGTGAAGCGTTTCTCGCCGCGTCCGTAGCGCTGCGCAACATTCTTCAGTTCGACCAGCACTGCGCCGTTTGATGTCGCCATACGTCAACTCCTGGATCGTCATTCCATGCGATAGACGTTTTCCGCCAGCCGGTAGAGGCGTCGCCAGACCAGACGGTTGATCGCCACAACCGTGATGACCATCGCCAGCGTTGCTGCCAGGAGGCGCGGGTAATCGCCATCGGCGGTTGCGGATGTGATCTGCGCGCCGATGCCGATGCTCTGGTATGCCTGCCCGCCAAAGACAACGTATTCTGCAACGATGCTGGCGTTCCACGCACCGCCGCTGGCGGTGATCATCCCGGTGATCAGGTATGGAAAAAGCGCGGGTAGGATCAGGGTGCGCCAGCGCTGCCAGCCGCTCAATTGCAACAGGTCGGTTGTGTAGCGTAAATCTTGCGGAATAGCCGCAGCGCCGGCAATGACGTTGAACAGCAGGTACCACTGCGTGCCGAGCAGCATGAGCAGCACCGCAGCGATATTCAACCCGCCAGGCGCAGCAAGCAGCGCCAGCACCAGCACCGGGAAGAGCGCCGTCGCCGGAATGGAGGCGACAATCTGAACAATTGGCTGGAGCGCCGCCGCTGCGCGCGGTTGCGTACCGATATAGACGCCGAGCGGCACCGTCCAGAGGAGCGCAATAATCAGCGCCGCCACAACGCGCAGAAACGTTGCGCCGACTCCAAACCCGATGTCAATCCACCGGTCGAGCGGAACCTGGAGCAGCAATCGCCCGCCAAGCACGGCGCCTGCCAGCGCTGCCGCGACCGTGCCGGCAAGGAACAGCCATCCGACGCCGAACCCGCTGTTCGATCCGGCGCTGACGCTGTGGGGAAGCGGCAGCACCCGGTCCATGAGCCTGTCAAACGCGCGCCCTGGCGGCGCGAGAACGCCGGCCACCGCGTCTTTCAGCGCAGCGCGCTGCAACAGGTCATAGAACCACGACTGCGGCGGATTGTCGCTCTCGACCATTTCGAGTTTGAAGCGATCCGCCCACACCAGCAGCGGACGCCAGACCAGTTGATCGAGCAGGACGATGACGATGATCAGCGTGGCGATGCCATATCCGATGGCTGCAAGGTTCTCTTCATTCGCTGCGGTCTGCAAATAGGCGCCCAGACCGGGGAGCCGAAAGTCGCGCGCGCCAAGGGTGAAAATCTCGGCTGCCATGAGGAAGAACCAGCCGCCCGCCCAGCTCATCATACTGTTCCAGATCAACGCCAGAGCGCCAAACGGCAATTCTAGCGTCGTCAACCGGCGCCAGCGGGTGAAACGGAAGACCCCGCTCGCTTCGCGCAGTTCACGAGGTACGGTCGTGAGCGACTGATACCAGGCGAAGGTCAGGTTCCAGACCTGACTGGTGAAGATCAGGATGATCGATGCCAGTTCGACCGCTATCCCCTCTGGCAGGATCGCAGTGAGGCTTAGAAGGACAACCGGCAGGAACGAGAGAATCGGCACACTCTGCAACACGTCGAGCAGCGGCATGAGCACCCGTTCGGCGCGCTGGTTGTACGCGGCGATGTAGCCGTAGATCAGGGTAAAGACGAACGACAGGGCATACGCCGCCGCCATTCGTCCAACTGAATGCAGCGCATAGAACGGCAATGCGCTGATCGACAGACTGATCTCCGGTCCGCGCACTTCGGCGGGAGCGGCTTCCGCTATCCAAATGCCAAGCGCCAGTAACCCGACAACAACCAGCAGAATGATGCCATCCGCCATAGTGAACCATGGACGGTCTGGCGGGGTTGGCGTGAACCCCCGGCGAGTCGGTGTGGTCATAAACGCTCCGGTCAACCAAAAGTGACAGGCGAACGTGAGAAATCTGCTGCCACGCAGGCGGGGAAACAGGCAGCCGCTGTGCTGCCTGTGCAACAGGCGCTATTATACTACTGACAGAGATGGACTCGTTCTTCGCGGTTCGCAGGTTTGGCAAACATGTAGTATAATACGAGAAGTCCACACTTCATTGCTCCTCGTCGGAATGAAGTAGCGAGACCTGCTGTGATAATCCCCCGGCGCAGAGCCGCAGGGAAGCAAAGAAACATCCACAAGAGTGGCGCGTCCGTTTATCGGTAAGCAGAAAGCGGCTTGACGATCAATCTTTGTCGTGAGACCGGCGTTTTCTCCAGACGCCCCATTGCGCCGGGATACTGCAACTGAACGTCCGCGTGGTGAGGAGACAATTCAATCTTGAGTGCAGAACGATTGCAGAAAGTGCTGGCAAGCGCCGGCATTGCGTCGCGGCGTGACTGTGAAGAGTACATCGCCGCAGGACGGGTTATGGTCAATGGCAAAGTGGTCCGCATCCCCGGTACACGCGTGGACCCGGAGCACGATGAGATCTTCGTCGATGGAAAGCCGATCGGTAAGATTCACCACCGCACCTATGTGATGCTCCACAAGCCGGCGGGTGTGGTCTCGACGACCGATGATCCGCAGGGTCGCCCGACGGTGGTTGATCTGGTCAATCTTGAACAACGATTGTTCCCCGTGGGTCGGCTCGATTACGATTCGGAAGGATTGCTGCTGTTGACAGACGATGGCGAATTGACCCAGAAGTTGACCCACCCCAGCTACCAGGTCGAGAAAGAGTATCGGGTCCTGTTAGACGACGCCCCCTCGCCGAATGCGCTGCGCGCCTGGCGCTCCGGCGTCGAACTGGACGGTGTGAAAACGGCGCCGGCCTGGGTCGAACTGATTGAACGCACACCCGAAGGAGCGTGGGTGCGCGTGATTTTACACGAGGGGCGCAAGCGCCAGATCCGCGAAGTGGCGCGATTGCTCGGATATGAGGTGCGGCGGTTGATCCGTGTGCGCGAAGGTCCGCTGACTCTGGGAGACCTTCCAAGCGGTACGTGGCGCTTTCTTACAGACGAAGAGGTTGACATGTTACGAGAACACGCCGAACGAAGCGTGGCGGTCGCCGATGCGGAACAGCCGCGTCAGCGCGAACAGGACGAAACAAAAGCCGCTGGCGGTCGACGGTTGCGGCGTATCAATCCGTCAGCGCGGTTGTTGCAGAAAGGTGAAAGAGTGACAGAGACGGCTCTGCCCGAACTCGATGAAGCGATTGGCGCAGAGGAAGGTCTTCCGCCGGTCGTTGAAGAAGGGCATAAGGTGCACGACAAAGAGGTCGTCCGTCGTGATGTCCCTCCATCGCGCGACGTCCGGCGCGACGAGCGGGGTGGCGGGTACCGGAGCGAGCGCCGCGACGAGCAGGGTGGCGGCTACCGGAGTGAGCGCCGCGATGAGCGGAGTGGTCCACGCGACGTCCGGCGTGACGAGCGGAGTGGCGGCTACCGGAGCGAACGACGCGACGAGCGCGGGAGTGGTCCGCGCGACGTCCGGCGTGACGAGCGGAGTGGCGGCTACCGGAGCGAGCGCCGCGACGAGCGCAGTGGGAGCGGGCCGCGCGATTTCCGGCGCGACGAGCGCGGGAGTGGTCCGCGCGACGTCCGGCGTGACGAGCGGAGTGGCGGCTACCGGAGCGAGCGGCGTGATGAGCGGAGTGGCGGCTACCGGAGTGAACGCCGTGATGAGCGCAGTGGGAGTGGGCCGCGCGATTTCCGGCGCGACGAGCGGGGTGGCGGGTACCGGAGTGAGCGCCGCGATGAGCGCAGTGGGAGTGGACCACGCGACTTCCGGCGTGACGAGCGCGGGAGTGGACCGCGCGATTTCCGGCGCGATGAGCGGAGTGGCGACTACCGGAGCGAGCGGCGCGACGAGCGGAGTGGGAGCGGGCCGCGCGATTTCCGGCGCGACGAGCGGAGTGGCGGCTACCGGGGTGAGCGCCGCAACGAGCGCGGGTCGGGAGGCTTTTCGCGCAACGACCGCCCTGCACCGCGCTACTCCGAAGATGATGAGGAATAACCCTGCTTGGCGCAACCGGGTAGGCGAAGGCACTGCCTTCGCCTACCCGACAATCTTTTTTCTATCAGTTCGTTGAGCGAGGGGTGGCAAAAACCTGCGTCCAGTACCTTCCGTATGAACCGCCGTCAGCGTAGGCGACGCCGATCTCGCGTAAATTGCAGTTCAGCATATTTGCCCGGTGCCCTGAACTGCTATACCATCCCTGCACCACCTGTTCGGCAGTGCGATACCCGGCTGCAATGTTTTCGGCTGCCGTTGAATATGTATACCCCGTGCGTCGGATGCGATCCCAGGGAGTGGACCCATCCGATCCAGTGTGGCTGAAGAAATTGTTTGTCGCCATATCCTGACTGTGCGCAGCAGCAGCGGTTGTCAGCTGCGGCGAGACCGTCAGCGGGGCGCATCCTGCCGCCACACGATGCTGATTCGTCAGATCGACGACCTGCTGGGCAAGCGATGGTAGCGTGTCCGCGCCGCTGTTACCGGTTGTGCCTGGCACGCTAACAAGCGGCAGGTAAACCCTCGTTGTCGCTGCTGGCGCAATGGCGCTTTCGGCAGACACAGATATCGCTGCATCCGTGTCTGTTGCTGGTTCGCCAATGTCATCAGGGGGAGCGACGGTCGTCTGAGCAGAGAGCGTGAGCGGTATCAGACTCAGTGACACGGCTATGATGAGAACTGCGATGC
The DNA here is from genome assembly GCA_937935075.1 of uncultured Roseiflexus sp. GTDB lineage: Bacteria > Chloroflexota > Chloroflexia > Chloroflexales > Roseiflexaceae > Roseiflexus. The sequence continues at coordinate 15,549 of CALGYB010000033.1, forward strand.
GATATGGTAAAGACATCTACGCGCTCCGGGAAAACGTTGTGGTGCGATACGAACGCTCTAGTTCTTTACTTTGATTTTACGGCCTGTCCGCTCGTCTGGAAATAGCTCGATAGTCCCCGCGTGGCATAGCTGCTGGTACGCCGCACGATCAGGTCATCCGGTCAATGCGCCAGAACGTAACTCATCGGTGCGCATTGGCGCACAAAGCCTTTGAGTTCCAGCACCGCCAGCGCGGCGGATATTTCATAGACCGGCATCGATGTGCGCCGTTGGAGATCATCGATGTGGAGCGGTTCGTACCCGACCAGCGCCAGCACTGCCGCTTCGATGGGGTCATCGGGGAGGGCAGTGCGCACCTCTTGCTGGCTGGCTGTCACACTCATGTCGAGCGCTTCCAGAATATCGCCGGCACACGTTACCAGACCGGCGCCGGCGCGGATCAGTTGGTTGGTTCCTTCGGATCGCGGGCTGAAGATTGGTCCTGGCACAGCAAAGACGTCGCGCCCCTGTTCGAGCGCATAATCGACGGTAATGAGCGCGCCGCTTTTCGCTCCGGCTTCCACCACCAGCACGCCACGCGCCAGACCGCTGATCAACCGGTTGCGCACCGGAAAGAGTTGCGGTATAGGGCGTGCGCCAAGCGGGAATTCCGAAATCAACGCGCCGCTGTTGGCAATACGTTGCGCCAGAGATGCATGGCGTTCGGGGTAGACCATATCGGCGCCGCACGGCAGAACCGCCAGGGTGCGCCCGCCAGCGTCGAGCGCCGCCGTATGCGCGATGCTGTCGATGCCCAGCGCCAGCCCGCTCACAATCGTGACTCCCGCCTCGACCAGTCCGGTCGTCAGGCGGCGGGTAGCTTCGCGGCCATAAGCGGTTGGCTGGCGCGTGCCGACCACTGCAACACTCCAGGCATCAGCGTCGGAGAGGGCGCCGCGCACATAGATCAGCGGCGGCGGCAAGGGAATATGGCGCAGGGATGCGGGATATGCGGGGTTCTCGCGGTCGATGAGGGTGATGCCGGCACGTCGGGCGCGCTCCATCTCACGGTCGAGATCGAGTGTGCGCCGTGCTTCGATGAGGGTTTCGATCAGTTTGGGCTCCAGTCCGGCGGCAGCAAGTTCGGCAGCCGACGCATGCCAGGCGGCTGCGATCGAGCCGCACCGTTCGATCAAGCGGTCGAGCCGAGCCGGACCGATGCCATTCACCCGGTTGAATCCCAGGTAGTAACGAGTGTTCTCCATGGCGCACCTGGCTTTTCAGGAAAAGCAGTAGCCGGCAGCCCGATATCTGCCGACAGAGTGTAGTATACCGGGCGCCTATTACCAGGGTTCGATCGCACGCAACGGGCGCAATGCAGCGGCGAGATCGCTCAGATTGGCGTCGAAGCCGTATCGCTGCGCTATATCGTGTGCACGGGCGCTGAGAGCGGTAACCGGAGCAGGCATGCGGCCGGCGCCGAACACGACGAGGGAATGACGCAGTGGCGCCGCCAGGGTGGTGTGCCAGGAGGAACGAAAGACCTTCACTTTTGTGGAAAAATGTGGGTCGCTGCGCAGCATGTTGACGCCAATGACCCCGCCGGGACGCAAACGTTCTCGACAGAGCGTGTAGAACTCTGCTGTTGCCAGATGATCCAGATGGTCGCGGGCGTCGCTGAACGCATCCATGATGATGATGTCGTAGCGGTGCGGCGTTGACCGGAGATACTCCTGCGCATCGGCGGTATGAAGGCGCTGTCGTTCGTCGAAAGTCACGCCGAAGTAGTCGGCGGCGATGGTTGCGAACGCTGGATCGATATCGATATTATCGATGACCACATCGGGCAGATGGGCATGCAGCGCCAGCGAGATGCGTCCGCCGCCGAAACCGAGCATGCAGACGCGCCGCGGCGCCGGATGCCAGAGGAGCGTGAGCAAAAGGGCGCGGGTATAGGGCGCCAAAAGATACAATGGGCGCTCAATATCGATCCGTGACATCGGTCCGTCGAGGGCGCCGGTTTCCGGGTTCAGAAAGAAGAGGCTGATGAACGTTGCGTCCTTGATCACCCAGAGCCGCACCTGCGCCAATGACCGATCATCAATGACGCCGTCGGGAAGCGTGCGGAGCCGCGCCAGGCGTTGGGATAGCGCCGCAGTGTATGCGGTAAGGCGCGACGATGCGTGTGCGGGTGTCATACGCCGCCCTCAGCGATCATTGCGGGGCCAGATCGTCCAGAGCGCGACGCCGACTGCTACAGCCCACGACCAGAGCGCCTCGTCGGCGAAACCGTTGATCCGCAGCAACACCCCGCCGATAAACAGTGCAGCGGCGATAATACCGCCGGAGAGCCGGTTTGTCGCCTGTTCGACACGCTTCATACCGCGCTCGAGTCGTGAGAGGTCGACGCGCATCTGCAATTCGCCGCGATTGGCGGCTTTGTAGTAGGCGTCCATTTGGCGCGGCAAGGTCGCCGCTACCTGACTGAGCGCCGTCACTTCACGACGGATCTCTTCCAGCCAGTTGCCATTGCGCCGTTCGCGGTCGAGCATGGCTTGCGCAAATGGTTGCGTTTCTTCAAACAGATTGATATCGGGATGCAGCCCGGTCACAATGCCGCTCACCAGGCTGATCGCTCGTCCCAGGTAGATCAGGTCTTGCGGTATCTGGAAAGGGAGATCGCGCACAAGGTGCTCCGTTTCATCGAACAGTTTCTCGACGTCGATGTTGGTCAACTCGCGTTGCGAGCGGGCATAGGTATGTCGCAGGACAATCTGGATCGCCTGAATAATCGGACGCCGGTCGGCGCCGGGCAGAATCATGCCCAGGCGGTCGAGCGTCTCCACAATCCGCTCCGGATCGTTGGTCGCAAGCCCGATCACGCCGTTTCGCATAATTTCCATCGTCGTCGGCGGCAGATACCCGACCATGCCGCAGTCGAGGAGAATGAGCGTAAATGGCGCGCCGGGTTTGACGCCGTTGGTTTGGGGCGGCGGCGGACCGTCGACGCGCACGAAGATGTTGCCGGGGTGCGGATCGGCGTGGAAGAAGCCGTCGATGAAGAACTGTTTCAGGTAGGCGCGGTTGAGGCGAGTGGCAACTTCGGTGCGATCGATGCCAGCCTGCTCGAGTGCGGCATAGTCAGTGATTTTGATGCCATCGACGCGCTCCATGATCAGCACGCGCCGCGTCGAGAGGTCAGGATAGGGTTTGGGGAAGTACACCCCCGGCGTATCGGCGAAATTGATGCGAAACCGCAGCGCATGCTGCGCCTCGCTCACATAGTCGAGTTCCTCGCGCAGCACACGGGCGAATTCCTCGAAGAGAAGTTCTAGATCGGCGCGCCGCCGGATCAGTGGATAGTTCTTCACAATACGCACTGCCCACAGCACAGCGCTCAGATCGATCTCGACGATCTCATCGATGCGTGGGCGCTGAACCTTGATTGCGACCGGCCTCCCGTCGCAGAGTTCGCCATAGTACACCTGGCCGAAAGACGCCGCTGCAACCGGCGTCGGGTCGAAATGCGCAAAGATCCGTTCGGGTGACGTGCCCAACTCGACAAAGAGCGTTTGCAGCACATATGGCAATGGCGCCGGCGGCACTTCGTCCTGCAGACCGGCAAGTTCGTCGGTGATTGCTGCGGGAAGCACATCAGCGCGGGCGCTGAGAAACTGACCAAGTTTGATCAGCACGCCGCCCATTCGGACTGCCAGATGCCGAAATTCGCGCGCGATGCGCTGATAGCGCACAACGCCGGTGCGTTGCGCGTACCAGCGGGTCAGTCGGTAGCGGTTGAACAGAATATCGAAAATGAAGACGTGGACAATCACCCGGAAGAAGAACCAGGACACACGAATAAAGCGCCGCCGCCTTGGGACCGGGAAAGGGCGAAGGTTGGGCGGCAGCGGCGGAAGCGAGCGTATAGCGCCGGAGTCTGAACCGGTCGTTGTCGGCTTTGTGACCGTTTGCACATGTCGTATTATAGCATCACCTTTTGCGCGCAAACCTCTGATTTCTGTTATCATTCCGTTATGCGCACCGCCCTCTGGCTTATTCGACACGGGCAAACGCTGCTCAACAAACAGCGTCGTTATCAGGGACGCACCGATAGCCCGCTGACGCCATTTGGCGTCCGGCAGGCGCAGGCGCTGGCACGTCGCTTGCAACGGCTTCCTTTCACGGTTGCCATCATCAGCCCCTGTGAGCGGGCGCGGGCAACAGCAGCAGAAATGTTGCAGGGGCGGGAAATTCCACGGATCGAAGATGCGCGCTGGAGTGAAACGGATCACGGTCGTTGGGAAGGATTGACGTATGCCGAGGTGCGCGCGCGCTTTCCCGAAGAAGCAGTTGCGCGCTTCGCCAATGCGCTGCACGGTCGAGCGCAGGGCGGTGAAAGCCTTGCCGAGGTCAATGCGCGTGTTCTGGAGGCGTGGAACAGCCTGTTATGCGAATATCCCGGCGGGCGCATCCTCGTCGTGACCCACGCCGCCCCCATTCAATTGATCCTTTGCCGTATCACCGGTCTGGCGCCGACCGATCACTGGCGCTGGCGCATCGATCTGGGCAGCCTGACCGCGATCGATGTCTATGGCGGCGGATCAATCGTGCGTGTAGTCAATGAAACGCCGTTGTTAGGGGTTAGGGGTTAGCATTCCACCTTCCGCTCCCGTTGTTGCTCGTGACATCTTCATTGTTATCCTTCCCACCGTCCCTTTTCACCCTTCCCGTTGCTCTTTCCACCTTCCACCTTTGTGGGGTCGAAACGTTCACCCCGCAAGCCGTCCATTCCTGGGCGCGCAGTCGTCCGCGCGCGCCGTTTGTGGGGAGCGCCGGGGTTCCTGCGCGCGATTCCGTATGCGGTATGCAACGCTCGACGCCTCAAACCTGCAACCTTCCCGCCTTCAACCTTCTTTCAATGTCCGCCCTCGCCGAACATATTCAGCAGCACGACGCCGACAATGATCAGCACAATACCGATCACACCGGTGATATTCAACTGTTCGCGCCATACCAGCACGCCGATGACCGCAATGGCGGCTGTTCCCAATCCTGACCAGATGGCATAAGCGACTCCGAGCGGGATTGTGCGCAGGCTGAGGGACATGAGGTAAAATGAGACGCCGTAACCGGCGATCACCAGAAGCGTTGGAATCAGGCGCGTAAAGCCATCGGCGGCTTTGAGCGCATTGGTTCCGATCAGTTCACAAACAATAGCGCCAAACAGGAACATCATGCCACGCGGATCCATACCACCTCCGTATCGAAACAGGAACATACGCTGATGTCCTCTGAGCATACCACGTCGCAGCGCGCGCCGCGCAACTGGTGGGGTCCATTGTGGCCCATCGGCGAAGCGTTGCGTTTCCTGACGATCATTCCTGTGCCAGGGTTGCCGCCGATGACAGAGGCCTTCTCGCGCACCGTTCCAGGCTTTCCGGTTGCAGGGCTGGCACTCGGCGCGTTGCTCGCCGTCATTGGCTGGATCGTCGGGGCGCTCTGGAACGAAACGGTGCGCGCGGTTGCGCTGGTGGTCGCCTGGGGTGTGTTGACGGCAGGGCTGCACCTTGATGGCTTGTGTGACACCTTCGATGGCGTGATGAGCTGGCGGTCGCGTGAACGTAAACTGGAGATCATGCGCGACAGTCGGATCGGCGTGATGGGAGCGCTGGCGCTGGCTGCCGTGGCGGGATTGAAGGCTGTGTTTCTGGCGGCTGCCGGAGATGCCTGGCTCTCTGCGATATTGCTTGCACCGGTCGCAGGGCGCTGGGCGATGGTGTATGGCGCTGTGCGCTTTCCGCCAGCGCGGGAAGGCGGGTTGGGACGCACCTTCCACTCGCAGGTGCGCGTCGGCGATGTCCTGATTGCCGGCGGCACGACGCTGTTCCTGGCGCTGGCGCTGGGCGGCGCGCAAGGACTGATCGCGCTGGCGCTCGCCTGGTTGGTTGCCCATCTCCTGGGGCGCTGGTGGACGCATGCCCTTGGCGGATTGACGGGCGACACCTACGGCGCACTCTGTGAGATTGCCGAGGTTGTCGCCCTCGCGGCGCTGACTGCGAGCCTTCCGGTGCGCATGGTGACAATGTGATGCCCGGATCTGCAACCGGCGTCCTTGTGATCTCGCACAAAAGCGCAAAGGCTTTCCATATAAGTAAGGACGAGCCGTCATCGACGGCTACATATCTTTGCGCCTTTGTGTCTTTGTGTGCGCTTGAGGCATTTGATCTAAGTCCATAACCCCATCACGCTGCGCATGATCGCCAGTTCGCCGATGTGGTATGAATTGTGCGAGGCAATGATGGCAATCTCGCGCACGATTGAATGCTGATACGCGCCGCTGTTTGACAATGGGGCAAAGAGATCGATGTCAGGATCGTTGATAATATTCACCAGTTGCTGCCGGTCGGCGAGGAACTGCTCGATGGTCCGGGTCCAACCAGCCTGATCGGTGGTCGCCGCTGGATCGGGCCAGAGGTCGTCGGGGAAATGGGGCCAGGTATAATGGTTCGATTGGATGTACTCCAGAATATCGCGCTGGCAGATGCGCAGATGTTCCAGCAGATGCCAGAAGGTGTAGGGGCAGTTCGGCAGGTGCGTGTTGATCTGCGACTCGGGAAAATCGGCGACTGCATCCTCGAAAGTCATATGCGCCCGGCGCTCGGTCAGCATGTTGGTCAACTGTTTGCGCAGTTCAGCGTTATCCATCGAACGGTTCCTTTCAGTGTCAATTCGGCGACCTGTGCTGGTTGAACAGACGTCCGTCGCCTGAGTCAGGGGATTTCTTCAATGATACACCACTCATTGATCGAGCGTATGCATGCCCATATCGACGAATGGGAGGCGACTGGTGACCGCAGGGCGATCTTTCTGGCGTGCTATGCGCTCATGACGCGCAACATGCTCGATGGTATCGAAGCAGAACGTTTTGATGACAATGCCTGGGTGTATACGCTGGTGCATCAGTTTGCGGAGTACTACTTCATTGCTCTGGAAGGGTACGAACACGGTACGGGCTGGTTGCCGGATGTCTGGCGGCAGGCGCACGATCTGGCGCGCACCCCGCACATGGCGCCGCTGGTGCATCTCCTGCTCGGCGTCAACGCGCATATCAACTGTGATTTGACGCTCGTACTCGATGATATGCTGCGTGACGAGTGGCATGATCTGGCGCCGTCGCTACGCGACTCGCGGCTCACTGATTACCTGATGGTGAATACGATCATCGGCGAAACGATCGATGTTGTGCAGGATACTGTGCTGGAACGCTACTCGCCAGCCATGAACATTGTCGATGTGGCGCTTGGTCCGCTCGATGAGTGGTGCACCTCCCGCCTGATCCGCAACTGGCGACGTGATGTGTGGGATCAGGCGATGGTGCTGGTGCAGACGCGCGAATCGCAAATGCGAGAGGAACTGCGTCGGCAGGCGGATCGTCAGGCGCTCAAGCGGATGCAGCTGGTTGTTGCAGGAGGTGCGTTGGGAGCGCGCGCCTTTGGTTTGTCACAGCGTTGGTTACGCCGCCTGGGTATGATAGCGGATTGAGGTTGTCGAAAGCCGGGACCTCACGCAGCGAAGGCATCCGCCGGGTTTGCAGCGCCGGATGTAACGTTACGAACCTGCACAGCAAGCGTTGCAGCGTCGGTAAACCCGAGATTCACAAAGCGCACCACACCCGCTGCATCGAGCACGACCGTCGCCGGAGCGGTGAGGATGCCGAGCCGATCAACGAGGTGCGGGTACTCCGGCGCTACCAGGGTGCGCACGGTCACTGTTCCGTGCAGAGCAGCCGCCAGGTGCGCCAGCGCCGGCGCCTGACGGGTGCGGCACTCGACGCATCCAGGCGTCGAAAAGCCGACCACTGCCGGTTTTCCGACCGGAATAATACCCTCGAACGGTGATTCGCTTGCCAGTGAGCGAACCTTCCAGGCGCGCCAGATGCGGATGCCTGCCCACGCCAGCGCAACTACGGCAATAATCGCCAGAATCAGCAGCAATCGTTCTATCATCGTTTCCGCCTGTGGCATTGGAAGAGTCGGGGCGCCACGCCTGATCCGTAAGAATCCGACGTGCCCCATTCGTACCCGTGTTCCATCACGCGCCGTATCGGACAGGCGCTCAGTGCAACGTGCGCAGGCGCTGGATCTGGAAGAAAATGAAACAGCCGACGCAGAAGCCAAAAACCAGATTAATCGCCGCCAGCGCGACCACCAGCAGCGCCAGCGCCCATCCGAACGTCGGTGCGCCAAGGAACAGCGCGACACTCGCCAGGATCAGCACCGCTGCGCCCATCCCCTGCGCAAAACGGTGGGGCGCTCCGTCTTCCTGATGGATGTCGGGGCGCAGCAACCCGGCGGGGCGCAACACGTCACGGTAGAGCCGCTGAATGAGCGCCAGTTCAGGCGACGCCGCACCGAGCGCCATCACAAGCGCAACCACTGCGACCAGCCACGGCAGATCGATGATAAATGCAACCAGCAGCAGCGCGATGATCGCCGCCTGATTGACCCGCAGCGCCATGCGGTCGAAAACCGGCGCTATGGTGTTCATCTGTTCGACAGGCATCTTGAGTTCCTCGCGTAACTTTAGCAAGATTTGTCATGATCTTAGACAAATCCATCGATTTTGTCAAGATCATGAGATGATGCATTACCATCGACCGGGCTTACGCAGTGGCGTGTTTCTGGGGCCGTCACAGCCCGCAGCAGCGTGGCCCTCCCGATCATTGACAGACCCGTATGCGCAGAGTATCATGCCGTTCTGACGCCGGGTATGCGCTGCCGCGGCATTCTTGCAGACATGCTATCGCGCGGCTGACCCGCGCTGTGGGAGAGGCTTCTTTGGTGCGCAATTGGAAGTTGTGGCTTGGGATTGTCGTTAGCGCCGTTTGCCTCTGGATTGCGCTTCGCGGACTCGACTTCCAGACCTTCTGGCAGGTCATGCGTCAGGCACAGTACTGGTGGCTTGCGCCTGGAGTTGGCGTCTATTTCCTGGCGGTCTGGGCGCGCACGTGGCGCTGGCATTATATGTTGCGCCATCTCGCGCCGATCCCGGTGTCGCGTCTCTTCCCCATCGTCGTCATTGGCTACATGGGCAACAACGTCTACCCCGCGCGCGCTGGCGAAGTTCTGCGCTCGTATGTTCTGAAGCGCAAGGAACAGGTGCCGATCAGCGCATCGCTGGCGACTGTCGTGCTCGAGCGCCTCTTCGATGGGCTGGTGATGCTGCTGTTCGTCTTTGTGACGCTGCCCTTCGCGCCGCTGCCGCCGGTCTACTCTTCATTGGTCACCGTTCTCAGCGTTCTCTTTCTGGCGGCGCTGGCGGCATTTCTGGCGATTGCCGCGCGACCGGCGCGTATGAGCCGCGTGTATGCCTGGGTCGTGGATCGGTTCGTTCCTGAACGCTTCCGCGCTACCGTTCATGGTCTGTTCGACCGCTTCGTCGAAGGGTTGCAGTCGCTGCGCAGCCCGCGCGACCTGGCGCTGATCTTCGTGTCGTCAACACTCATCTGGTTGACCGAGACCGGCAAGTACTGGTTCGTGATGCATGCCTTCCCGTTCGAGACATCATTTCTGGTGCTGATGCTCATGACAGCAGTGGTGAATCTGTTTACCACGCTCCCTTCGACGCCAGGGTACATCGGCACCTTTCACGTGCCCGGCATCGCGGTGCTGATGGCGTTTAACGTCGATCAGGCAGTGGCGACCAGTTACACAGTCGTGCTGCATGTGGCGCTCTGGTTGCCGATCACGGCGCTCGGCGCCTGGTACATGCTCAGTGAGCATCTGGGGTGGCGCGATTTTGGCAGGGCGACGGAGGCAGTTCAGTGAAAGTCGCAATCATTGGCGCGGGTGTTGCCGGGCTGACGGCTGCCTACGACCTGGCGCGCAGCGGTCATAGCGTGGTGGTTTACGAAGCGGCGCCGATCGCCGGCGGGCTTGCGTCGGGGTTTCGCGATGAACGCTGGGAGTGGCCCCTCGAACGTTTCTACCACCATCTGTTCGAGAGCGATGTTGCCATCAAAGCGCTGGTGCAGGAGATCGGATTTGCCGATCACCTCTTCTTCCGCCGACCGATCACCGCGCAGTGGTGGAATGGTCGTGCGTATGCGCTCGATGGCGTGCTGCCGGTGTTGCGGTTCCCGGCGGTGCCCTTCCTCGATCGACTGCGCTTCGGGCTGGCTGCCGCCTATCTGAAATACGTCACGAATGACTGGCAGGCGCTCGAGAAGGTGACGGCGGCGCAGTGGACGCTGCACCGGTGCGGTCCGCATGTCTACCGCGAGATCTGGCGTCCGTTGCTGGAGGGCAAGTTTGGTCCCCATGCCGACGAGGTTAACATGGCGTGGCTCTGGGCGCGGCTCAAGGCGCGCAGTTTCCGGCTGGGCTACTTTGTCGGCGGGTTTCAGGCGTTCTGCGATGCGCTGCTCGAACAGGTGCGACGCCTCGGCGGGGTGGTGCGCCTTGGCGCTCCGGTGGCGGCGCTGACGCCGCTGGACGATGATGTGTGGCAGGTGACGGCTGGCGGCGCGCTCACCGGCGCCGCTGAGGACGTTGATGCGGTGATCGTCACCGGCTCACCGGCGCTGCTGGCGCGCCTGGCGCCGCACCTGCCGGTGGAGTATCTCAGCCATCTGCGGGCATTGCGCTCGATGGGGGCGGTGGTGATGACGATTGCGCTGCGGCAGCGCCTGCTGACCGATGGCACATACTGGTTGATGCCGCCAAAACGCGAGTTCCCCTTCCTGGCGCTGGTCGAACACACGAATTTCATCGAACCGGCGCACTACGGCGGTGATCACCTGATCTACTGCGGCGATTATCTTGACCCGGATCACGAGTATTTTCGCCTTACCCCCGATGAATTGCTTCAGCGCTTCCTCCCGGCGCTGAAGCAGGTCAACCCGCACTTCGAGCCGTCGTGGGTGCGGGCGTACTGGCTCCACCGCGAACCGTATGCGCAGCCGATTGTGCCGGTCAATCACGCGCGCAACATTCCACCGCTGGCGACGCCGCTGCGTGGCCTGTTCTGGGCAAGTATGAGCCAGGTGTATCCGTGGGACCGCGGGACGAACTATGCAGTCGAACTCGGGCGGCGTGTGGCGGCGGAGTGCCACCGGTACGCCGAGACGCTGCGGCTGCGCGGCGGCGGCGTGGCGCTGCGCGCACGGTAATGCGTATGGCGGACACAACCACAGCCTGGGTTACGGCGCTCGGCGGCGCGTTCATGGTGACGCTGGCGACGCTGCTGCCATGGTTCCGTCTGCGGTTCGGCGGAAAACCATGGGACGAGACGTTCCGCGATCCGCGATTGCGCCGTATCGCACGCATCCAGGAACGACTGGCGCAGGGGTCGCTTGGGGCGATGGGAGCGGGTTTTCTGGTGTCAGGCGCCGGCGTTTTGCTGAACCTTCCCCCCGTGCCGGCGCAACTCGTCGCCTCGATCTGCTACGGACTCGCGCTCGCCGGTCTGGTGGCGCAGGTGGCGTTGATCATTCGCTCGCGCAAGATTGAGTAAGGAGTCCACGTCGAAAGTCCGCCTATCGTCGGTGTTGTCGTGAACGGTCAGGCGAGACGATGCTTTCGATGTTCCATACATACGAGGAGGAGAATTTCATACGAGGAGGAGAGGGAGATGACCACACAGTACGTCCCCACCCGCACCGGTATGACGGTCGAGGCGTTCAAGCGCGCATTCCTCGATAACCTGTACTACATTTTGGGGAAAGACACCGGTTCCGCCGCGCCGGCCGATTTCTATATGGCGCTGGCGTACACGGTGCGCGACCGGATGATCCACCGCTGGCTGGAAACTATGCGCGTCTGTGAACGTTCGCGCGCGCGCACAGTGTACTACCTCTCGGCGGAATATCTGCTGGGACGCCAGTTGGGGAACAACCTGCTGAACGAAGACCTGACGGAGATTGCGCGCGAAGCGCTCGCACAGTCAGGGTTGAACCTGGAAGAATTGTGTGAACTCGAACCTGAACCCGGACTGGGCAATGGCGGTCTGGGACGGCTGGCGGCGTGTTTCCTCGACTCGCTGGCGTCGCTCGATTATCCTGCCGTCGGGTATGGCATTCGCTACGAATATGGCATCTTTCGCCAGACATTCGTGGATGGATGGCAGGTCGAGCAGCCGGATCACTGGCTGGCGCGCACCTATCCGTGGGAATTTCCGCACCATGATATGCGGGTGGAGGTTGGGTTCGGCGGGTATACCGAGCCGTGGACGGATGAGCGCGGTCATTACCGCGTGCGCTGGAAGCCGGCGCGCACGGTCTTCGGCGTTCCGTACAACGTGATGGTCCCCGGCTATGGCACCGATAATGTGAACACCCTGCGCCTCTGGAGCGCGCAGGCGGTTGAGTCGTTCGATCTGCGCCTGTTCAACGCAGGCGACTACATACGCGCTATTCAGGATCGCGTGCTCTCCGAAAATATCACGCGCGTGCTCTACCCGGACGACACGACGCCGCAGGGACGTCAGTTGCGCTTGGAGCAGCAGTACTTTTTCGTCGCTTGCTCGCTCAGCGACATTCTGCGCACCTTCCGTTCGCAGGAGAGCGATTGGGAACGGTTGCCGGAACGCGTCGTCATTCAACTGAACGATACGCATCCTGCAATTGCGATTGCTGAGTTAATGCGATTGCTGCTCGACCACGAAGGGCTGACGTGGGAACAGGCGTGGGGGATTACATCGCGCTGCTTTGGGTACACCGTCCATACGCTGTTGCCAGAGGCGCTCGAAGAGTGGCCCGTCGAACTGTTCGAGCGTCTGCTGCCGCGTCACCTGGAGATTATCTACGAGATCAACGCGCGCTTTCTTGCAGAAGTGGCGCAACGTTATCACGGCGATGTGGAACGGCTGGCGCGGATGTCGATCATTCGCGAACACCCGGAGCGCCGCGTGCGCATGGCGCATCTGGCGTGCATTGGCGCGTATGCGATCAACGGCGTCGCTGCGCTGCATAGCCGCCTGCTGCGGGAACATACTCTGCGCGACTTCGCCGAATACTGGCCCCATAAGTTCTCGAATAAAACCAACGGCGTGACGCCGCGCCGCTTTCTGAAACTGTCGAACCCCCGCCTTGCCGACCTGATTTCAGCGCATATCGGCGATACGTGGCTGACCGACCTCGATCAGTTGCGGCGCCTCGAACCGCTGGCGGACGATCCGGCGTTCCGCGCTGCCTGGCGCGAGGTGAAGCAGCGCAACAAACAGGCGCTCGCCGCTGATATTCAGCAGAGCCTGGGGCTGGCTGTCGATCCGACATCACTCTTCGATGTGATGGTCAAGCGTCTGCACGAGTACAAACGGCAACTGCTCAAGGCGCTGCACATTATCACGCTCTATCGGCGTATCCTCGAAAACCCGTCGCTCGACATCCTGCCGCGCACCTTCATTTTTGGAGCGAAGGCGGCGCCGGGTTACTGGAAGGCAAAACTGATCATCCGCCTGATCAATGGCGTCGCTGAGGTGGTCAACGCCGATCCGGTCGTCTGCGGACGGCTGAAGGTTGCGTTCCTGCCCAACTTCAACGTGTCGCTGGCAGAGCGCATCTACCCGGCAGCCGATCTGTCGGAGCAGATCTCACTGGCCGGCAAGGAGGCGTCGGGCACGGGCAACATGAAGTTCGCCCTGAACGGCGCTGTTACGATCGGGACGCTCGATGGCGCCAACATTGAAATTCGCGAGCGCGTCGGTGAAGAGAACTTCTTCCTCTTCGGTCTGACGGCGGAAGAAGTGTTTGCGCTGCGCAACGGCGGTTATCGTCCGCGCGAGATCTATGATCGCTCACCGGCGCTGCGTGGTGTGATCGATATGATTGCTGGGGGATGCTTCTCGCGTGGCGACCGCGAGATGCTGCGCCCGCTCGTCGATGACCTGATCAACCACGATCCGTTCATGCTCCTGGCGGATTATGAGTCCTACTGCGCCGCACAGGAAGCGGCTGATGTCGCCTACCGCGATCAGGAACGCTGGACACGTATGTCGGTCCTGAATACGGCGCGTTGCGGCTACTTCTCATCGGATCGCACGATCCGCGAATACTGCGAGGAGATCTGGAACGTGCGCCCTGTGCGCATTCAGTCGCCGGGGCAGGGATAATACGAGAAACGCAAGGCGTGAGGCAAGTGGGGTTCAGACGGGAAGGTTGCACGTGGTGCGCCTGGTTCCCGGTTCTGAGTTCTCAGTTCTCGGTTCTGGGTTCTCAGTTCCCGGTTCTGAGTTCTCAGTTCCCGGTTCTCCTCCCGGCTGATACATGTGAAAGGATAGTGCCATTTTATGGATGTTCTCGTATATGATGCTCACTCCTATGATCGGACCTTTCTCGACGCCGCCAATCAGGGGCGGCATCGCCTGACGTATACCGCCGCGCAGCTTGACCCGCAGACGGCGATGCTGGCGCACGGGTTTCCGGCGATCTGCTGCTTCGTGAACGACCAGGCGACGGCGGAGGTGATCGAGCGCCTGGCGGCGGGGGGCACGCGCCTGATCGCACAGCGTTCCACCGGCTACAACAATATCGATCTTGTCGCTGCGGAGCAGTATGGCATCACTGCCATGCGCGTCGGTTACTATTCGCCCTACTCCGTCGCGGAGTTTGCCGTCGGTCTGTTGCAAACGCTCAACCGGCGCATCCATCGCGCCTACAACCGTACCCGTGAGTTCAACTTCCGCCTCGCGGGCCTGCTGGGGCGCGACATCTACGGCTCGACGGTCGGGGTGGTTGGCACCGGCAAGATCGGCGCGGTCTTTGCCCGCATTATGCACGGCTTTGGCTGCTCGCTGGTTGGCTACGATGTGACGCAGAATCCCGACTGCCTGGCGCTGGGGATGCGCTATGCTTCGCTCGAAGAACTGCTGCGCGTGTCGGATATCGTGAGCCTGCATGTGCCACTGTTGCCGGAGACGTATCATATCATCAACCGTGAGACGCTGGCGCTGATGAAGCCCGACGCCTTTTTGATCAACACCAGCCGTGGCGGTCTTATCGACACCGATGCGCTGATCGAAGCGTTGCGCGCCGGGCGCATCGCAGGAGTTGGTCTCGATGTGTACGAAGAGGAAGAGGGGGTATTCTTCCACGATCTTTCCGACAAGGTGATCACCGATGATACCCTGGCGCGCCTGATGACCTTTCCAAATGTGCTCGTCACCGGGCATCAGGCGTTCTTTACCCGTGAGGCAATGACCACAATTGCGGAAACAACCATCCGCAACATCACCGACTTCGAGGAAGGGCGCGAGAATGAGAACATCCTGCGACCGAGGAGGTGAGCGATGACGGTTCTGACGCAACTCCCTGCCTGGCGCGCGTTGGAAGCGCATTATCAGGCGATTCGTGATGTTCACTTGCGTCGGTTGTTTGCCGACGATCCCGGTCGTGGCGAGCGTCTGAACGCCGAAGCCGCCGGTCTGTTCTTCGACTACTCGAAAAACCGGGTGACCGACGAAACGCTGCGTTTGCTGATCGCACTGGCGGAAGCGCGCGGGTTGCGCGCCCGCATCGATGCCATGTTTCGCGGCGAGCGGATCAACGTCACCGAGAACCGCGCCGTTCTCCACGTTGCCTTGCGCGCGCCGCGCGATGCGGTGATCCTGGTCGATGGCGTGAATGTGGTTCCTGATGTGCACGCCGTGCTCGACCGTATGGCGACATTCGCCGAACAGGTGCGCAGCGGCGCCTGGATCGGGTTCACCGGCAAGCCAATTCGCAATATCGTCAACATTGGCATTGGCGGTTCCGACCTGGGACCAGTGATGGCGTATGAGGCGCTCCGTCACTACAGCGACCGCAATCTGACGTTGCGCTTTGTATCGAATATCGACGGCAGCGATTTTGCCGAGGCGACCCGCGACCTCGATCCGGCGGAGACGCTGTTCATTGTGGCGTCGAAGACCTTCACGACCCTCGAAACCATGACCAACGCGCGCACTGCGCGCGCCTGGCTGCTGGCGGCGCTCGGCGATGAGGCGGCGGTTGCGCGCCATTTCGTCGCCGTCTCGACCAATGCCGACGAGGTGGCGAAGTTCGGCATCGACACGACGAATATGTTCGGTTTCTGGGATTGGGTCGGCGGACGCTACTCGATGACCTCGGCGATCGGTCTTTCGACTATGATTGCGCTCGGTCCCGACCGTTTCCGCGAGATGCTCGCCGGTTTTCACGCGATGGACGAGCACTTCCGCACCGCGCCCTTCGAGCGTAATCTGCCGGTGATCCACGGGTTGCTGACCGTCTGGTATGCGAACTTTTTCGGCGTTGAGACAGTTGCTATTCTTCCCTACGACAATTACCTCAAGCGTTTCCCGGCATACCTGCAACAACTGACGATGGAGAGCAACGGCAAATCGGTGACGCTGTCGGGTGCGCCGGTGACGTATCAGACCGGACCGATCTACTGGGGTGAGCCGGGCACGAATGGTCAGCACTCGTTCTACCAGTTGATCCACCAGGGGACGCGGCTGGTGTTGTGTGATTTCATTGGTTTTGCGGAGACCCTCAACCCGCTTGGCAACCACCACGATCTGCTGATGGCAAATATGTTCGCGCAGGCAGAGGCGCTGGCGTTTGGCAAAACCACCGAAGAGGCGCTGGCGGAGGGCGTGCCGGAGTGGCTGGCGCCGCATCGAACATTCCCCGGCAACCGTCCGTCGAATACGATTCTGGCGGAACGGTTGACGCCGGCGATCCTCGGTGCGCTCGTCGCCCTCTACGAGCACAGCATCTTTACGCAGGGCGTCATCTGGGACATCAACCCCTTCGACCAGTGGGGCGTCGAGCTGGGCAAGGTTTTGGCGGGGCGCATCGCTCCTGAGTTGATGAGCGATACTCCGCCATCACCCGCACACGACAGTTCGACCACCGCGCTCATCCGGCGTTATCGCGCATGGCGCGGGCGCAAGGCGTAGGAGAGAACGCAAAGCATGGCTCCGTCGCACCTCGGAGAGGTGCGATGGAGCGCATATTCGGTCCTATCAGTCCTGATACCGTCACATATGAATGATAAGGGCAGTACGAGTGAGTTCAACATAGTGATGCGTCTGAAAGGCTTCGACGATTGCTGGAATGGCGCGGATGAATAAGGCTTCGAGGTCAGCATTCGTAATGTTGCCGGTGGATACAACCAGAAGTTTGTGGGGTTGGCGGGTCAGAAGAAAAGAACTCACGAAGTCAACGTCTTTGGTTACAACGATGCGCTCTTCGCGGAGAGAGACCGTATTGATTTCGCTATCTGTCGAGCGATTACCGTCAGGAAGATCAAGGGTGTGAATGGCGTCGTGTCCAGCTTCTCGCAGGCGCTAGACCAGGCGTCGTGGCATTTGGGCATCGACGAGAACGTTCATGCTGTTACTAGCTCCAGACGCTTGACCCGACTCAACTGTGCCGCAAATGTCAGCGCAGCAAGAATATCGTCACGCTCAAGATCTTCGTAATCTGCAAGGATCTCGTCAATGGTCATTCCTGAGCTCAGCATTTCCAGGGATTGTTTCAACAGGATAGCGCAATCCACGAATGACAGGCTTGCCATGGCAGATGTCGGGGTCGATGGTGATGCGACTCAGGAGCATGTTCATTGATGTTCTCCGTCTGCAGAACAGCGTACCGGCGAGCACAAGTATACCATAGGGCGTCCTTCAAAGATATCAGGTTGAAGCGTAGATCTTCGATGCCCGTTGATGTATGGCGGTCGTTGTAAGGACGACCGTTCCATGTGCTACAATGACATCTATGAGCGTACGAAGCGTTGTCCATTCGCCGTATGTCCTTGATTTTGTTTCGCATAGCGTCGCGCAGACGATGCGCATCGGTCAGCGCCTTGGCGAATTGTTGCAGCGCGGCGACGTCGTGGCGCTTCGTGGCGACCTTGGCGCGGGAAAGACGCATCTGATCAAGGGCATTGTCCTTGGTCTCGGCTCGACCGATGTGGTCAACAGCCCGAGTTTCGTGCTGATCAATCAGTATCGCGCCGGTGCACGGCATGGCGGGATGCCGATTTACCATGCCGATCTGTACCGCATTGAGCGGCTGGCGGAAGTGTATGGCGTCGGGCTGGAAGAAGCGCTCGACGGTGATGGTGTTTGCCTGATCGAGTGGGCGGAACGCGCCGAAGCACTGTTGCCGGACGAACGGCTCGATGTGCATCTCGGTCACCTGAGCGAAACCAAGCGGGTGGTGCGCTTCACGCCGCATGGTCGGCATTATGAGGAGTTGGTCGATACGCTGAAGAAGACAGCGTTCACCTGATT
The DNA here is from genome assembly GCA_937935075.1 of uncultured Roseiflexus sp. GTDB lineage: Bacteria > Chloroflexota > Chloroflexia > Chloroflexales > Roseiflexaceae > Roseiflexus. The sequence continues at coordinate 33,783 of CALGYB010000033.1, forward strand.
GTATGCTGCTTGCGATCGACACATCAACGGCTGATGCCGGCATTGCCTGCTACGACGGGGAGCGCGGCGTGATCGGCGAGTGCGTCTGGCGTGCCGGGCGCGATCATACCGCGCAACTCCTGCCGCAGATTGACCTGTTACTGCGCCACATTCGCGGTGCACGCAGCGATATACGGGCGGTTGCCGTGGCATTGGGACCGGGGAGTTGGAGCGGATTGCGGGTCGGGATGAGCGTCGCCAAAGGGTTTGCACTAGCGCGCGACCTGCCGCTGATCGGCATTGGCACGCTTCAGGCGCTGGCGTACCAGCACCGTATTGCTCATTTGCGCGTCGTCCCGATCATCAATCTGGGGCGCGGCAGAGTGGCCGCGCTTGCCGATGATGCACCGGAACCGCAGAACGTGACGCTCGCCGATCTTGCGGCAATGATCAACGAACCGGCGCTCTTCTGCGGCGATATCGATGCCGAAATCCAGGCGACGCTGCGCCGCCTGCTGCACGACCACGCCCGCTTTCCGTCGCCGGCGGCGAATGCGCGTCGCCCTGCATACCTGGCAGAACTGGCGTGGATGCGGCTGGTCGCAGGAGAACGTGACAGTGTCGCCACGCTCGAACCGATCTATCTGGGGCAGCCGGTCAGAACCGCCGGCTGAGCAATGCCCGACACGAGACATCCAACCCTGATGCGCAGACGGAGGAACACGTCATGCCGCTGCAAACACTCCAGATTGCACTGACCGATCAGCGCGTGATGACAGAGCATCTCCCTGCTGAGGTTGAACAACGTTTCCTCGGCGGGCGTGGCGCTGCCGTCTGGCTTCTCGCACACCGTGTGCCGCCGACCACCGGTCCGCTCGCGCCTGCCAATCTCCTGATCTTTAGCGCCGGTCCGCTCGCGGGTGTGACGTTCAGCGGGTTTACCGTCACAACGCGTTCGCCGATTACCAATTCCATTTCGCACGGATGGGCGTCGGGGCGATGGGGATCCCACCTCCGTCGCGCCGGTCATGATCTGCTCGTCCTCGAAGGGCAAAGCTCTGAGTGGTGTTGGATTCAGATCAATGGATCGCAGGTGGATATTCGACCGGCGACGCACCTCCTTGGCCTCGACACGCAGGCGACGAACCAGGTGCTGCGCCAGGAACTTGGCGATGAGTATGCGGTGCTCTGTATCGGACCGGCGGGAGAAGCGGGGGTTTCGTATAGCGCTATTGTTGCCGAAGGCGCGTTTGCTGTCGAACCGGCGGGCACCGGCGCAATCATGGCGCGCAAACGTGTAAAAGCGATTGCCGTGCGTGGCGTGCAGCCCTGCCCGGTTGCCGACCGGCAACGACTCGATCAGGCGCTGGCGAGCATTGCCCGTCGCATCGCCGCCAGTGACGTCGCCGCCGGTTTTCGCCAGTATGGCAGCCTGTACTACGCGCAGCGCGCCGAAGAACTGGGCGCCTTGAGCGCGCGCAATGGGCAATCCCATGCCGTGTCGCATGCCAGCGCGATCAGTCGAACAGCGCTGGCGCAGCGCGGTCGGCGGGAACCACGCGGTTGCGAAGGATGCCCGCTTGCCTGCCATAGTGTGTATATCCGCAAAAATGGCGAACCGGTCGCCTACCCCGACCTCGAGGCGCTCGCCGGCCTGGGCTGGCGATGTGGTCTGACCACGCCGGATGCCATCATTCTGGCGAATGATCTTTGCCTGCGTCTGGGTCTCGATGTGTCGGAAACCAGTGCAGCGCTGGCGTTTGTCATGGAGTGCCGCGAGCGCAGGTTGATTAATACCGGAAATCTGGCATGGGGTGATCTCGAGTCGGTGATTGGCGCGATTCGCCGCCTGGGACAGCGCCAGGAAAAGCGTGACATTCTGTCGCTGGGGGTCGGCGAAATGCAGGAAGTCTACTATGGAAGCGGTACGTTTGCACCACAAGTGCGACAACTGGCGTTTCCAGCGCTCGATCCGCGCGCGTTGCCCGAAATCGCGCTGGCAGACGCCACTGCACCGATTGGCGGCGACTACCGTTACGCGATGATCTACGAGCCGTTCCTCGTCGAACCGCCTGTCTGGCTTCCCACCGACCCCAGCAATCCCCACTCGATCCAGGGCGTCGTCCCGCGCCTGATCTGGCACGAACGGTTTGCAGCGGCGATCGACGCCGCAGGGTTGTGTCGCCGTCTGGCGCTGCTGGCGTATCAGATCGCTCCTGCTGACCTGAACGAACTGCTGGCAGCGACGCTGGGACGATCGTTTACCAGCGTTGATGTGGCGAAGATTGGCGAACGGATCGTCACGCTGGAGCGCCGGCTGGCGGTGCAGTACGGCGCCGGACGCGATGCGCTGCCCCATCGCTGGATGGAAGAACCGCTCGAAGATGGACCGGCAGCGGGGAAATTGCCGCTCCTCGAAGAGATGCTAGCGGAGTATTATCGCCGCCACGGATGGGACGAACAGGGACGACCTTCGGAAGCTCGTCTGGCGGAACTCGGGATTGCGCTCCCTGCCTGATCTATCTTCCTGCATGGTGCAACCTGATCGCAGGTTCCAGCGTCTCACCGGCGAAGAGCCTGCTGGAAAATCTCGATGAACAGGCGAAGGCGTCGCCTTCGCCTGTTATGCTTCAGTGCGCCGGAGAACCACAATATGACGCTCCATGTCGATGATGTCTTTGCGCCGCTCGACCACGACCACGTCCTGAAGCGCCTGGCGGGGGGCAATGAGACCGACGTGTACTGGACCGATGACCGTCGCTATGTCGTCAAACTCAAGTACGACCTGGGGGGAAATCTGAGCCAGGCGCTGCAATGGGCGCGGTGGATGCGCGAGGTCGCCGACCGCTATACGTCATGTCTGGGAGAGCGCCACACGATTCCGAACCATTTCATCCTGGCGCGCGGTAGTGATGGGCACATCTATCCGTTGGCAATCCAGCCCTTCCTTCCTGATGCCCGACCGCTCGACGCGCTCAACTATCATACGCTGACGCCGGAACAGCGCGCGATCGTCGCCCTCCAGCTCAGCGAAATCCTGCGTCGAGCGCATGCCTTCTATCACACAACCGGCAGCATGCCCGATCTGTATGGGCAATCCGCTCGCAGCAACGATGAGCGTGAGCGAATGAAAGCGATTAATCGTCTACCGCAACGCCTCTGGAGTTTTCTTGTCGAGCGTACCGTGCTGCGGTCGCACAATCTGTTGCTGCTGCGCGACCCGGATATGCGCATCGTGTTGATCGATTATGACCCGGTGCGACGAAGTCGCCTCTACCGCCTGATCTATTTCGCAGTGCGTCGGATCCTGCTGCTGCGCGACCTGGCAGCGATCGCATGGCTGCGTTGCGGAATCGATAAGACCGTGAGCGATCGGGCGCCGACGCCGCAGACATCCATATCGCTGCACGATCCGTCATGACATAGCGATACAGATCGCACTGAAACGCGCGAAACATGACCGAAAATTGTGATCTTGCCACATTGTCGCGCCGGAAGGCGTCTGCTATAATATTGGTACGAGCGGTCGAAGAGGACAATCGTCATCTGTCCGTATCCGCTGTTGTGCCGCGCAAGATCAATCAGGAGCAGCGCTCCTAGAACGTGAACGATTATGGGTGACAATCGCTGGCTGAAGAATAGTTTCGTCTACCTCATCATTCTGGTTGCTGCATTGGCGCTGTTCTTCAATTACTTCAACAATGCGCAGGGTCAGGCGGAAGAACGGGGCATCTACCAGGTGCTCGCAGATGCCAAAGCTGGCAGGGTTGAGAAGATCGAGGCGCAATCGGGCAACACCGAGATTCTGGTGACATACCGCGACACCAGGACGAAAGTGCGGTCACGCATCGAGTCGAACGATAGCGTCACCATGCTGCTGGTGCAGGCTGGCGTGCCGCTCGACGCGGTGAATGTCGAAGTGCGGGCGGCGCCTGCCTGGGGCGGGTTGTTGAACGTCTTCACGTTCCTGTTGCCGGTGTTGCTGATGATCGGCTTTTTTGTCTTCTTTATGCGCCAGGCGCAGGGGTCGAACAATCAGGCGTTGTCGTTCGGCAAGAGCCGGGCGCGTATGTTCTCCGGCGATAAGCCGACGGTGACGTTCGCCGATGTCGCCGGGCAGGAAGAAGCCAAGCAGGATTTGACCGAGGTTGTTGAGTTTCTCAAGTTTCCCGACAAGTTTGCCGCACTCGGCGCACGCATTCCGCGTGGCGTGCTGATGGTCGGTCCTCCCGGCACCGGTAAGACGCTGCTGTCGCGCGCGGTCGCCGGAGAGGCAGGCGTGCCGTTCTTCTCTATCTCCGGTTCGGAATTTGTCGAGATGTTCGTCGGCGTCGGCGCCAGCCGCGTGCGCGACCTCTTCGAGCAAGCCAAGCGCAACAGCCCCTGCATCATCTTCATTGACGAGATTGATGCTGTAGGCCGCCGCCGCGGGGGCGGGGTGGGGGGTGGCAACGACGAACGCGAGCAAACCCTCAACCAGCTCCTGGTTGAACTCGATGGCTTCGAAAAGGAAACCAGCATCATCATCATGGCGGCCACCAACCGCCCCGATGTGCTTGACCCGGCCCTGTTGCGCCCGGGCCGTTTTGACCGGCAGGTGGCCATCGATGCACCCGATGTAAAAGGGCGCGAACAGATCCTCAAAATTCACGCCAAGGGCAAGCCGTTAGCCGAGGATGTGGATCTGGCCCTCCTGGCCAAGCGCACTCCGGGGTTTGTGGGCGCCGACCTCGAGAACCTCCTGAATGAATCGGCGCTCTTAGCCGCCCGCGATGGCCGCAAGAAAATCACCATGAAAGACCTGGAAGAGGCCGCCGACCGGGTGATTATGGGGCCCGCCAAAAAGAGCATGGTGCTGACCCAAAAAGACCGCGAGGTAACCGCCTACCACGAGGCCGGGCACGCGCTGGCCGCCCACTTTCTGGAGCACGCCGACAACGTGCATAAGGTGACCATAGTACCGCGTGGGCGGGCCATGGGCTTCATGATGCCCAGCCGCCAGGACACCCTGCACTGGAGCAAGAAGCGCCTGACCGATCAGATTGCCGTGGCGCTGGCGGGCCGCGCTGCCGAAGAGCTGGTGTTTGACGATGTAACCACCGGGGCCGAGAACGACTTCCGCCAGGCCACCGACCTGGCCCGGCGCATGATTACCGAGTGGGGTATGCACCCCGACTTTGGCATGGTGGCCTACCAGGTGCGCGAGGACACCTATCTGGGCGGCTACGACACCCGTCAGTATTCCGAAGACACCGCCAAGCGCATTGATGAAGCCGTACAGAAACTGTTGCAGGAACAGCACGACAAGGTGTTACAGCTACTGACCGAGAAGAGAGATGCGTTAGAGCGCGTCACCCAGGCGCTCCTGGAGCGCGAGACCCTGAACGCCGAGGAGTTTGTGCGGGTGGTGGAGGGCGAGGCCCTAGAGAGCCTCGAGCCCCCCAGCGAACCCCCCAAGGACAAGGAAGAAAAAGAGCCTCCGCGAATCGTGCCCAAAATCAAGCCTAATCTCGGCGGAGCTTGAACTGCTGCACAATTTATACGGCATAATTATTGACAAAAACCCAAGCCCGCCCGAGACGATGGCCTTCCTGCCGGGTTCTCGGGCATAGGCCTGCTCCGGTAAGCTAAAACCATGCGGCTGTACTGGGAACAACCCTATGCCAGCGAGTTCGAAGCCCAGGTAGTACGGGCCTGGAGCGAGGGCACAAAGCACTATGCGGTGCTGGATCAGACCCTTTTTTACCCCACCGCTGGGGGCCAAGCCTGTGATACCGGCACCCTGGGTGGGGTGGCGGTGGTGGAGGTACTCGAGGACACCAAGGCCACCGGCAGCGTGATTCACCGTCTGGAAGGCCCCCTATCCGAAGGACAAAACGTCGTGGGAAAGCTCAACTGGGCGCGCCGCTACCGACACATGCAGCGCCACACCGCCGAGCACATGCTGGGGCAGGCATTTTTGCGGGCCGCAGGCTGGAACGTGGTGGCGGTCAACATGGGCAGCCCCATCTGTACCATGGACTTCGACGGTGAGCCCGCCGAGGAAACCGTCCGCCAGGCCGAGGCCCTGGCCAACTGGGCAGTGTATGCCAACACCCCGGTACGCACCTACTTTATTGACCACACCGAGGCCGAGGCTCACGGTCTGCGCCGTTCGCCCAAGGTAACGGGCACCATCCGGGTGGTGGAGATTGAGCACTGGGACAAGGTGGCCTGCGGGGGCCTGCACGTGGCCCACACCGGCGAGGCAGGCCCCATCAAAATCACCAAATTCGAGCGCTACAAGGGCGGTACGCGCATCTACTTTGTAGCGGGCTGGGAGGCTTTGGAGCTTTTCGACCAGGAGCATCGCCTGCTCACGCGGCTGGGTGAGCGGTTTAGCTCGGGCCTGCTGGAGCTGGAAAAGCCCATCGAGAACATGCGGAGCGAATGGCAGCGGGTACGGGCCGAAAACGCCGCTCTCAAGGACGAGCTGGCCGAGCGCCTCATGCGCGAACTGCTCACCGAGTTCCCCGGTCTGACCATCGGGGCCCTGGTTCCAAACGCTGTGCTGGACATGGTGGGCAAGCGGCTGGCGGAGTGGCCCGGGGTGCTGGCCCTGCTGCTCGCCCAGGCCGAGGACAAAGCCCGTTATGTGCTGCTCAAGCATCCGAGCCGCCACGAAGACTTGCAGGCCCTCTGGGACGCCGTGCTGAAGCCACTGGGGGCCAGAGGTGGGGGGGCTTTGGTCAAGCTGGGGGTGCTGCCCCTGGCGGCCCTACACCCCGCCCTGGAAGGCTTCCAGAAATACCTGTCCAGCCATTCATGAACTACGATTCCAGGCTCATCTTGGGCATCATCCGGCGGAGCGGCTCCGGCAGCCACCAGTTCCACCGGCCCGCGAGCACCAGCACCGAGGGCACCAGCACCAGCCGCACCAGGGTCGCATCCAGCAAGACCGCCACCGCCAGACCCAGTCCGATGGTCTTGTTGGCGACCACCTGCCCAAAGACGAAGGCCGAGAAGACAATAATCATGATCAGAGCCGCACTGGTGATTACCCCGGCGGTGCGCTCCAGGGCATACCGCACCGCCTGGGGGGTATCCAGCCCGGCCAGATGGGCCTCCTGAACGCGGGAGAGCAAAAAGATTTCGTAGTCCATCGAGAGGCCAAAAATCACCGCAAAGAGCAGGATGGGGAGCGAGCTATCTATGCCGCCCACATCGGTAGGCGCCCCCACCAGTCCGGCGCCCAGGCCCTCCTGGAAGATCAGGGTGATCAGGCCGTAGGCCGCCCCCACCGTGAGGGTGTTCATCAGGATGGACTTGAGGGGAATCAAGAGGCTGCGGAAGGCCACGGCCAGCAGCAGAAATGTGGCCACAAAGACCGTCCCGATGGCTGCGGGCATGGCCCCCACCAGGGCCTGGGTAAACTCCATGGAGCCCACCGGCGCACCGCCCAGCAGCACCCGCTCAAAGCCCGCGTTCCGGGCTTCCTGCTTGAGCCTGGCATACCACTCGGGAATACGGGGAGCCTGTACGGCATCGCGGGGAATCACCGTCAGGCGCAGGTAGCGGCGGTTCTGGCTCACGTACTGGGTGGAGAGGCCCACCAGCTCGGCAAACCCGCCCTGGCCCGAGAGCCGCCCGGCCAGAAAAGGCGAGACCACCAGCCGCACCTCGGGCCAGGCCGAAAGGCGCTGCTCGAGGTCGCGCCAGCGGGCCCGGTTCTCGGGGGTGAAGCCTTCTTCGCCCAGGTCCAGGAGGATTTCAAAGGAATCCAGGGCACCCCCCAGCCCCATCTGCCGGATCAGCTCGAGGCCCTTGCGCGACTCCACATTCGGGCCCAGCCCAAAAGCCCCGGTATAGCCCAGCTTCATCTGGGTGGTCGGCCAGGCCAGGGCCAAGAGCAGCCCGGCCACCCCAAACGCCCACATCCAGGGGCGCCGCATCACCACCCCGGCCCAGCGGCCCCAGAAGGGGCTCACCTGCCCACTGCTGGTGGGCTTGAAGGCCAGGCGACGCGGGGAGTTCACCCGCTCGCCCAGCATTGAAAGGATGGCCGGGAGCAGGGTAATTGAGGCCAGCACCGTGAGGGTAATGGACATCACCCCGCCCACCCCCATCGAGCGGATGAAGGTCAGGTCGGGCACCAGCATAGCCCCCATGGCGATGGCCACCACCAGCCCGCTCGAGGCCACCGTCCGCCCGGCGGTCTGGGTAGTGATGGCTGCCGCAGCCTGCGCCGAGCGCCCCGAGGCCAGCTCTTCGCGGAAGCGGTTGACCATCAGCAAGGCGTAGTCGATGCCGGCCCCCAGCGAAAGCATGGTGATGACCGAAAGGGCGAAGCTGCTAACCTCTCCCGCATAGGTGAGGAAAAACAAGCCGGCCAGGCCGGTGGTGATGGCCACCACCCCCACCATCAGGGGCAGCCCGGTGGCGACCAGCGCCCCAAAGGCCAGCAAGAGCACCAGCCCGGTCAGGGGCAGGGCCATCAGTTCGCTGCGCTTGACATCGGCCTCTAGCAGGTGCAAGAAGTCCTTGGTGACGGCAGTGGCCCCGGTCACGTAAAAGCGAATCTCGGGGGTCTGGGCTGCCCTGGCCTCGCGCCGCAGGGCCTCGATCACGGCCTCGCTGTTCTCGAGGCGGGTGTCCAGCAAGGTAGCGGTAATCCTGCCATCGGGGCTTTGTTGTTGCAAGGGGCTGGGCGTATCATAGCGACTCAGGCGCACCACCCCCTCGAGGCTCTGGATTCGGGCCATTAGCTGGTTGTAGACCGCTCGAAACCGGGGGTCGCTTTCGGGCAGGCTAGACTCGCTCACCAGCACCGTACGGTCTACTGATTGCTGAGCGAATTGTTCGGTATAGATTTGCGTGACCTTTTGGGCCTCGCTGTTTTTCACGTCACTTGCATTGGCCGCCAGACGCCCGGGGGCCATGCGAGCCGCCGGAATGGCCAGCAAGACCACCAAGACCCAAACGACAACAACCTGTAACGGATACCGGGTTACGAAGCGGGCAAGGCGGGCAAACATAAAGCACAACCCCAAACTTACTCAACTTGCTTCTTCCTTCACAAGAAGACAAGAGCAGATGCCGCAATTTGACCATCAAACCAGACACCCTATTGGGCCTCGAGTAGTCGAGAGGGGCGGGCCTTGAAAGGCATCTGGTATTGACCCTACACACTTGCAGTCATCCGCCCAACTTCGGGCCGAGCAGGCAGCGTACAATCGTCGGAATGGACTTTCTGATTGCGGCGCTCTTACTTGGCCTGGTGATTTATTTCGTCTTTCGGGTGCTGCGGGGAGTATTGCCCGCTCGTCTGTGGGCCCGCTTCCGCCCCCTGGGAATGCGCCTTGTGCCCCGCAAGGCTACCGAGAAATGTACGGTCTGCAAGGAGGTACTCAACCCGGCTGAAGTGGCCGCCCTACGCCAGGGCAGGCGCAAATGCCCCGAAATGGCCCGCTGCCCTTATCAGCGCAGCCGGTGGCTGAACTGATAGCAAACCTCGAGCGTAGTTGAGCCGATCGCCGATGGCCTGTAGCTGATAGCCAGAACGCCATCTTGGCCCCAGGCCCTCTAGCACACATCGTAAGGACTATCCCTGTCGTGCCTAAAGGTCATTGCTTTCGGCGGCCTTAAAGGCATTCACTGCCCTACAGGTACTTTGCCCTCGCCTGCATTTAACCCACTTTGAACCACATCACTATAGAGTAAGGTGGTACACGTAGGTTTGCATTGGGCAAAGGAAATTATGAGAATCGGGCAATTGGCATGGGGTTTGCTGAGTTGGTGGATTCTGCTGGCGGGGGCTGTTGCCGAAGCCAGGGACCCCACGCAGTACGTGTTTGTGGTGGATGTTTCGGCCTCGATGATCGGGCGGGAAGATGGGCGCACGGTGATCTTCCCGCTGGTGCAACGCGAGTTGATGCGCTTTGCTGAACGAGTTACCAACGAGACCGAGGTGCGCCTGGTGCCCTTTAGTAAAGAGCCCCTGGGCGCGGTTCGGTTTGTGCTGCCGCGCGAGCGCGAGGAGATGCTGCGCTATATTCGCATCCTGCGGGCCGAGGGCAGTGCCAGCCATATTTTTGGTAGCCTGAAGCAGGTCTATGGCGAGCTTTGCAACGAACCTCGAGCCTTTTTTCTCTTTACCGATGGCCTGGACAACTCGACGGAGCCCGGCCAAATGCCGGAGCTAAAGAGCCAGTGCCCGCTTACCTTGGTTACGCTGGCAGCACTACCCAAAGGCTTTTCCGAGGCATGGATAGGATTACGCCAGAACAACCTGCTCAGCCAACCTTCCAGGGAGCCCCAAAGCGCACCGCCTAACCCAGAAAACCCGGCCAAGAGTGAAAATAACGCCCCGAATGAAGCATCCGGTACGCCTGAAACTCCACAAACCCCGACCTCTACGAACCCTGTCCTAGCAGGAGTGCAAAAAGAATACGGTGAGCAGCCCAGCTCCGAGCCCACGTCAGCCCCCGCGCCAGCCAACCCTGAAACCCGGTCAGACCCTCCCCAAGTGCCTCCCACACCCCAGGCCGAGACACGTCCAAAACCGACAGCACCCGCCCCATCTAAGCCAGACCCACCTGCCCCTAAACAGCCTGCCCAACCGACCAAGCCCCGCCCCGCCAACCCCCCTGCAGCCACGCCGCCTGCCGCGCCGGCCAAGCCCACTCCACCCCTCGCCGTGCCGCCTGCCCCTTCACCCCCTCAGCCTGCCCAGTACCGGTTGCAAGCGGTGGGTTCGCCCAGCCTGGTAGACGGCGCAGTGGTGGTGGTGTACCGCCTCGAGGGCAGCCCCGAAGCTACCCTGCCCCTCGAGCTCAGCCTCAAGGAAGTCCCTCCCGTACTGCGTGTGAGCTATGATGATCACCTCGAGGCCATTTCTTTGCGCCCCGGCGAACAGTTCGAGCTTCGCGTATCCAACCCGGGCCAGCAAGCAGCCGTCCTCGAGACGGTCTTCAAAGTGACGAGCGCGCCTGGTGCTTTGGTCGAACTGCCCCCAGTGCTGCGGCTAACCGTGCCCCCCCTCGGGGTCTCGCGGGGCTGGCCGGAGTGGAAATGGGCTTTGATCGGGCTACTGGGGGTGATACTTCTAACAGGACTGGGCCTATTGTGGCCTCGCCTGCGCCAAAGGGCCCAGACCGCCCTGCGGGCCGAACCAGCGAGCACCAACCAGGGCATGAGCTACGGGCCAACCGAGGGGGGCGAGGCGCAGGTGTTACGCCCTCCAACCACGCCCAGTCTGATTAGCCTGGATTTTTTTGGTGCAGCCCCAGAGCAACGGCGCAAATACCTCCCAGCCATGATGGGCGAGTATGACCTAGGGCAAGCCATCGGCGATCCGGCCCTCGAGCGCCTGCGGGTGCGCCCCAAACCTGGGGGACTCGAGATTCTTCACATCCCCGGACACCTGTGCTTGTACCTCGAGGGCAAAGAAGCCCTCCACCCAGGTCAGATCGTGGCATCGGGTCACACGCTTTACATCTCCGACCTCAGCGGGGGCGCTATCGGCCTGCTGAGCGTTCAGACGATGTGATTTGGCGTTTCATACCAACTCTAACCGTATGCCCAACTTTTAGCGAACAAGGTGGGAGTAGGTGGTAGGATGTAGGATTTTATTACCTGTCATATCAGATTCAAAAAGATACTTCACCAAACCAAAAACCCCAGGGGCTATCTTTTTGAATCCTAGAGCACTCCCTTCGGTCGGGTTAGTTGGTTACCATTCGGTAACAAACTAACCGAATCTGGTATCAAACAGAAAATAACCAGGTGGATAATCTCCACCTGGCCTGAAGCGCCAAAACGCGCTTGGTCTAGGAAACCGGGGTGACGGCTGCGGTATCCTCCTCGCCAGTGCGAATCCGGTAGACCTTCTCCACCGGCAGCACGAAAATTTTGCCGTCCCCCACCTCGCCGGTACGCGCACCCGCCAGAATGGCCCGCACAGTGGGCTCCACAAAGTGGTCGGAGACGCCGATTTCCAGGCGCACCTTTTCCGAAAGCTCCATCTTGACGGTAGTACCCCGGTAGGTCTCGACCCGCTCGGTTTCGCCACCATGGCCCTGTACCCGGCTGATTGAAATGCCGCGCACCTCGGCTTTGAAGAGGGCCTCCAACACATCGTTGAGCTTCTCAGTCCGAACGATGGCCACAATCAGTTTCATCGCAGTTCTCCTTAATCGGTGCCGCCCACCGGCTTGGGCCTGGCCACCGGCATGGGAGCCTCACTCTTAACCAGGATGGCGCCCTCGCCGCTGGTGTAAGCTTCCTCGCCGTGCTGAGTAATATCCAGACCCACACCCTCTTCCTTGACCGGAACCTTGAGCGGGGTGATGGCCCCCACCAGCTTCAGCAGCACGAAGGTCATGGCGCCGCTATAGACCACCGCAATTAGCACCGCAAAGGCTTGTATCAACACCTGGGCCGGGTTGCCCCCAATCAGGCCGTTGAACAAACCATTCACCGACTCCTGAGCGAACACCCCGGTCAGGATAGCGCCCGTAATACCGCCCACACCGTGTGCAGCAAACACATCGAGCGAGTCATCCATGCCGCTCTTGGCCCGCCACAACAGCACGTAATAGCTCGGGAAGGCCCCGATTGCACCCATCACCAGGGCAAAGAAGGGCGAGACAAACGCGGCGGCTGGGGTAATCACCACCAGACCCACCACAATAGCCGTGGCCAGCCCCACCGCGGTTACCCGGCCCGTGCGCATGAGGTCAATCAGCGACCAGACCACAATGGTGGCCGCCGGGGCCAGGATGGTGTTGGTCAGGGCCAGCCCTGCGGTTGCGCTGGCCGCCCAGGCGCTGCCCGCATTGAAGCCAAACCAGCCGAACCACAGCAGGGCCGCCCCCAGCAGCACAAAGGGCACATTGTGAGGCAAAATAGCCTGCCGTCCAAAATCCTTGCGCGCTCCTAGCACCAGGGCCGCTACCACCGCGGCAATCCCGGAGTTGATGTGTACCACCGTGCCGCCGGCAAAGTCCCAGGCCCCCAGGTCGGCCAGGAAGCCGCCCCCCCAGACCCACTTGGCAATGGGGGCGTAGACAAACAGACCCCACAGCGTGATGAACAACAAAAAGGCCGGGAAGCGCATCCGCTCCACCACTGCGCCCGAGACCAGCGCAGCGGTAATGATGGCGAAGGTGCCCTGGAAGATCATCCAGAGCATGTGGGGAATGGTGATCTCGGCAATGGCCCCCTTGTTCTCCATACCCACGTTGTTTAGGAACATGTAGCGCAGGTCGCCGATAAAGTTGCCGTCGCCCGAAAGGGCCAGGGTGTAGCCCAGCAAGGCCCAGGCCACCGCCACGAAGCCCAGCGCCGAGAAGCTCATCATCATGGTGTTGAGGGCGTTCTTGGAGCGCACCATCCCCCCGTAGAAGAAGGCCAGGGCCGGGGTCATCAAAAGCACCAATCCGGTTGCCACCAGCATCCAAGCGGTGTCTGCTGCACTGAACTCGGGGCCCTCGGCGAAGGCCAGGCCCATCATCATGGTCCCTAGGAATATGGGTAGTCGAAGGTTTTTCATCAACCTTTCACCTCCTGGGCAAGAGATTACTCGAGCTTTAGCATATTGTCAATCTCAATTGTGACATATGTACATATACTTTGTAACACTTTACCAAAAGAATCTGCTTATATTTCAAATACATTCGCAGATCCTGCAATTTGCGCATTTTCAACAAACATCTTACGAAGATGGCGAGCAAGCGATATGGCATTCCGTGCAAACCCAGATTCGCGCAGCAGGGAGGGTGGGGCCCTGCGAACCCCACAAAGCAACCCGCCATACCACAAACAACAGATTTTGGTTCTAAACTGGTACCCAACTATGACTGAGCGGCAACGGCGCATTCTGCATCTGCTGGTGGATAGCTATATCCAGACCCAGACCCCGGTACCCTCGAGCGTACTGGCGGATCGGCTGTCGTTGTCGCCGGCAACCATCAGATACGAGTTGATAGAGCTCGAGCGGCAAGGCCTGATCGGCAAGCCCCACACTTCGGCCGGCCGCATCCCCACGCGAACCGGATTCCAGCACTACGCCCTGTCCAAGCTGCCGCCCAACCCCCTACCCCAGGCCACGCTGGACAAGCTGGCTCAAGTACTAGAAGATGCGGGCTCGAGGCGTGAAGCCCTGCTTGTGCAGGTGGCTTCCAGGCTCTCGGGCTACCCGGCGTTGCTCCGGCTCAGACCCCAGCGTGCACCCAAACTATTGCAAGTGCACCTTTCCAACCTGACACCTGGCAAGATACTGGCGGTAGCCGTTCTGGAAGGTGGGCGGGTGCGCGAAGCCCGTATTGAGCTATCCTTCACCCCTAACGAAGCCCAACTGAGTGAGGCAGAACACCGCTTGTTCAAGGCAACCCAGCCTGTAACAGCCAGCACACCGGCCATGATGGAGCTGTATGAATCCATCAGAAGAGCCTTTGCCCAAGGCAGCCAGGAGGAATACCGCGAAGGAGTGGGGTTGTTGCTAAGCGAGCCAGAGGCCCAAAACCCTATGTTTTTACGCCAGGCTATAGCGGTTTTTGAAACCCCCAGCGACTCCACCTTCACCCCTCCTGGGGGTGTGAACGTCCGGGTCGGCGAGGACGAGGGGGTCTCGCTGGTACAGGCCGGAATCGGGGTTGACGATCAGGTAGGCGAGCTTTCCCTGCTAGGCCCGGTGCGGATGCGCTACGAAAAGGCCCTCTCGGTGGCCTTCACCATGAGCCAAGCGTATATGGGAAAGTGAGTATAGTGCATGGGTATCTCTACAACGGTATACCCAACCGAATCTGGTATCACCTCTAGACACCTGGCCCTCGAGCCTGGACAATCTATAATCATGCGTGTTCGGGTGTTGCTATTTGCCCTTTTCCGTGAGCAGGCCGGACAGGCCCGGCTCGAGCTCGACCTCCCTGCCGGTTCGACGGTGGCCGATGCCAAAACCCTGCTGGAGCAGCAGTATCCCCTACAACTCTCGGGGGGACTGGCGGCCATCAACGAGCGTCTAGCCCAGCTTGGCGACCCCTTGCAGGAAGGGGATGAGCTGGCCTTTTTGCCTCCAGTTTCGGGGGGCTCGGCTTCTCTTTCGAAGAGCGTACAGGACAACGAAAGCTACGGCCTGACCCATGAAGTTCTGGCCGTTCAACCCTGGGTGGACTGGGCCTCGGATGACCCTTATGGCGCTGTGGTCAGTTTTCTGGGCACCACCCGCAGCCCGAACAAAGGTCTTGCCGTGACCCATCTGGAATACGAGGCCTACCCGGGCATGGCCGAAAAAGTTATGCGGCAAATTATCGCCGAGATGCGCGAACGCTGGGTGCTGGGCCGGGTGGCCCTGTGGCACCGTTTGGGCCGGGTGTTGCCCGCCGAAGGCTCCATTCTGATAGTGGTCTCGGCCCCCCACCGCCCCGAAGCCTTTGAGGCTTGCCGCTACGCCATTGAGCGGGTCAAGCAAATCCTGCCGGTGTGGAAGAAGGAATTCCTGCCCGATGGGTCACACTGGGTGGAGGGGCACGCATCCGAAGCACACAAGCTCTAGTGAGATGCGGATGTCCCAGCGCTGAAGACTGATGGCCCAAGTAAAGGTCACGCCATGCTGAGAACGCCCGCAACAGCGGCACAAGGTTCGTCGAATCTAACAACGAAAACACCTGTCATTCCGAGTGGCTTCTAGCCTTTGACGACTTCGTCTCTCCTCCTCTTTATTTTCCACCCCTTTCGGGGCTTTCCCTTTATATGACACTTTTGACTGGATTTTTGCGTCTTTCGCGTCACCGTTCTGAGTGTCTGGTCAGCCATCAACGCCACGGCCCACGTCGCGACCTCAACAGATTTTCAACTCTGTGGCTCTTATGAGCCGAATGAAGTATGAGAAACTCCGCCCTGGACTGAGTATCTTTATTGGCTCAGTTGCGCTAGGCGTGTTGGACAAACCCAGAAACCTGTGCTATAACTAACAGGTATGTCTTAACTTAGGGCTTAAGAACCCTGGGGAGACAATCCGTCGCGCAGACCATCCCAAACCAAACCCAGAGCAATCTGGGCGGGAATTTTGACGCGACAAAAGGTAAGGGCAGAGAGGAAACAGGCGAATGGAAGACCAAGCTACCCAGACTCCAGTGGAAACTGGAAAAGAACCCCAAGTGTTTAGCATGGAGCAAGCCCTGCAAGACGCAGAGGCTCGCCTCGAGAAGACCGTGCAGCGCGGTCAGATCGTCACCGGTACAGTGGTGCTCATCACCAACGACGGCGTCATGGTGGACATCGGCGCGCGCACCGAAGCCATCATCCCCTTTAATCAGCTCACCGAGGAGCCGCTTTCCGAGGAAGAGTTGAAGAACTTGCTCAAGCCCGGCGATAGTGTAACTGCCTATGTGGTGCGGGCCGACCTCGAGAACGGCCAGGTGGTGCTTTCCAAGAAGCGGGCCGAGGCCGACCAGAGCTGGGTCAAGGTGCAGGCCCTGTTCGATCAGGGCGAGCCGGTGATGGTAGAGGTGAAAGAAAAGGTCAAGGGGGGTCTGGTCGCGACCATCGAGGGTATCCGCGCCTTCCTGCCTGCCAGCCAGGTAGACCTCAAGCGCACCCCGGAGCTCGACGAGTACGTCGGTCAGAGCTTCCTGGTCAAAATTATCGAACTCAATCGCAAGAAGGGCCGGGTCATCCTCTCACGCCGCACCGTGCTGGAAGCCGAGCAAAAAGCCGCCCGCTCCAGCATCCTCTCCTCGCTCAAAGAAGGCGATGTCGTGGAGGGTCAGGTGGTCGAAGTCACCGAGTTTGGCGTGTTCGTGGCCCTGGGCGGCGTGGATGGCCTGGTACACCGTAGCGAGATTACCTGGGGCCGCTTCAACCACCCCAAGGACGTGGTGCACAAAGGCCAGACCGTGAAAGCCAAGGTGCTCTCGGTGGACACCGAGCGCGAGCGGGTCAACCTCTCCATGAAGGCCCTCACCGAAGACCCCTGGCTGACGGTTTCGGAGCGCTACCCCATCGGCTCCAAGCTGAACGGCAAGGTGGTAGGTCTGACCCAGTTCGGGGCCTTTGTGGAGGTGGAGCCGGGCCTCGAGGGTCTCATTCACATCTCCGAGCTGTCCTGGACCAAACGCCCCAAGCACCCCAGCGAAATCTTGAAGGAAGGCCAGGAGGTCGAAGCCCAGGTGCTGCGCATTGACCCCGCCGAGCGCCGCCTCTCGCTGGGCCTCAAGCAAACCCAGCCCGACCCCTGGAAGAGCCTGCCCGACCGCTTCCCGCCGGGTACTCCGGTCAAGGGCAAGGTTACCGGCCTGACCGACTTTGGGGTGTTCGTGGAGATCGAGCCGGGCATTGAAGGCCTCATTCACGTCTCCGAGCTGGCCTACGAACGCGTCGAGAAACCCTCCGAGCTATTCAAGAAGGGCGACGAAGTCGAGGCAGCCATCCTGCAGATCGACCCCGTAGAGCAGCGCATCAGCCTCTCGCGCAAGCGCCTCCTGACCCCGCCCCCCCAGGCGGTTAGCGTCCCCGGCGACGAGGAGGGCGAAGGCCGCAAGGGCCGCCGCGACGGCAAGGGAGGCGAGCGTCCCAAGCGTCCCAAGGGCAAGGGTGGCCCGCGTGAAGGGCGTGGCCGCGAGCGCGATTTCGACTACGGGGGTTCCACCGGCGCAGCCGCCTACACCAACTATGACCCCAACGTGGCCGCTGCTTCCAACACCAATGTCAAGCTCGGCGACGTGTTCGGCGACCTGCTGAGCCAACTTAGCCTAGAAGAAGATAAGGACAAGGAAAAGGCCTGAACTCGAGCCTCAAACGCTAAGCCGCCCGTTCTCGGGCGGCTTTTTATACCAACTCTGCACGTGAGTGGCGCTAAACGCGCCCCTCACTTGCCGCGCCAGGGGGCGCGTCCGTGGGACTTGTATATCGCTTTTGGGTCACTTCTGGGCAGATTTGGTATCACAAGCCCTCAAACCGCCCCTTCTCCTGCAACACCTCGCCATCGGCCAGTATCCGCCCCCCCTGGCGTAAATCCAGAATCAAGTCCCAGTGGATCGAGGAGGTGTTGGTGCCGCCGGTCTCGGGGTAGCTTTGCCCCAGGGCCAGGTGCACCGTACCGCCGATTTTTTCGTCGTAGAGGATCAGGCCGGTAGAGCGGTTGATGCCGAAGTTGGTGCCGATGCCTAGCTCGCCCAGGTAGCGGGCCCCAGGGTCGGCCTCCAGCATCCTGTGCAGGTAGGCCTCCCCTACCTGGGCGCTGGCTTCCACCACCTGCCCGCCCTGGAAACAGAGGTGCACCCCCTCCACCCGTTGCCCCGAAACTACTACCGGCAGGTTGAAGCTCACCCGGCCTTCGGCGGAGGTCTCGAGGGGGCCGGTAAAAACCTCCCCACTGGGCATGTTGCGCTTGCCGTCGGAGTTGATCCAGGTGCGCCCCTCCACCCTGAGCCGCAGGTCGGTTCCCTCGGCCTGGATGCGGATTTCCTTGACCTTTTGTAAGCGCTTGATAAGGGCAGCCTGAAAGACCGACAGCTCGCGCCAGGTCGCGACCGGGTCGGGGCGGTCGAGGTACATGGCCCGCTCCACAAACGCCCGAAAGCCCGCCGTGGACATCCCCGCCTGCTGGGCATAACCGGCGGTGGGGTAGAGGGTCAGGCACCAGCGCTTGCGGGCCCGCATTTGCTGGTAGGGCCGCCAGCCTGCCCGAAACTGGGCTAGACGCGCCGGGGGTACCTCGGCGAGCTCGAGGGGGTTCTGGGCACTCTCGATACGCAGGTTGGCATCTACATGTTCCATGAGGCGCATCTGCGGGAGCGGGGGCTGGTTCAACCACTCGCCTCCATGCAGGAAAAAGGGCCTCGAGGTGGCCGCTGGAAAGAGCTGCACAATGGGGTAAGCACCGCGCTGCAAGACGGCCTCCTGCAGGGCCTCGAGCAAGGGCAACGCAGCCGGTTCGGCTTCAATCAGAAGCGTCTGGCCGGGTTGCAAGTCCAGGCAGTACTCGGTCAACAGGGCTGCAAAACGGGTTTCCATACCCTTCAGTTATACCTGCCAGCCCGAAAAACTATACCCCCCTGGAGAATCCGTAACGCCTAATTTGAACGGTAATTTCAGGCAATTTGGCCTATAGTATTGCTTCTTTGCGCACATGCACGTGAAACTCGCCACTTCTGCGCTATGATGTAGAAAGCATGAGCGAAGTCAAAATCACCCCGCTGGCCCGTCGTCTGGCGGAAGAAAACGGCATAGATTGGCGTCAGATTAGGGGCACCGGCCCCGATGGTACGGTGGTCGAACGGGATATTCTGGCCTTTTTGGCAAGGGTCATGGCGGGTGAAGTCAACCTACCCCCGGCCCCTGAAGAGATGGTCCCCCCACCTGGCGCTATCCCCGATATGGCCCAGGCCCAGGCAGCCTTGCAGAAGGAGGGGGTACAGCTAGGTGACCTGGTGCCCCCCCCACCGGCCACCACGCCATCCGCCCCCTCTCCCACACCGACCCCGTCTCCCCTATCGGCAGCGCCCACCATGGACGATATCGAGTTTGACCTCGATCTCGACCTGGACACCCCAGCCCCCCCGATACCCCCTGCCGCCGCAGCCTTTGAGGAAGCACCCA
>CALGYB010000034.1 GCA_937935075.1 uncultured Roseiflexus sp.
CCTCTTCCGCGGTGCGCGCGAATGGACGCGCGGCGGTTCGATGTACGACATCGACGCCGTGCTGACCAATCACTTCGGTCATGTGTTCAAGGTGCCGCCTTTCTACGGCATGCTGTTCGTTCCGTTCGTGACGATGGACGGACTGACGGTGCTGCTGGGGCACCGCATCATGAACACGCTCTTGATCATTGCAACTGCGCTCATCTGGCTGCGCATGTGGCGATTGCCGCTTGTTTCCCTGAGCGCCGCCAGCCTGTTGATTGTCTTCAACTTTCGCCCTCTGGCGGATACACTGGCATATGGGCAGATCGATCTGGTGCTGCTGTTCCTGCTGACGCTGGCGCTGTGGGCATTGCGCAGCGGGCGCGATGCAACAGCAGGTGCGCTGGTGGCGCTGGGAACGCTGTTCAAGATCTATCCGGTGTTGTTGCTGGCGTTCTTTGTCGTGAAAGGTCACTGGCGCGCACTGATCGGTTTTGCCACGGCAATGGTCGTGTGCAACGGCATCGCCATCGCAGTTGTCGGCTGGAATGAACACCTGATCTATCTGACGCAGGTGCTGCCGAACATTGGCGGCACAACTTCGTGGGTCGAGAACCAGACGATCTCCGGGTTCTTTGCCCGCCTGACCGATTCGCCGCGCAGCGCCACGATTTACCAGAATGAGATGATACGCTTGTTGGGAACGCTGATCTCTGGCGCTGTGTCGCTGGCGGTCTGTGTGCTGGCGCTGCGCCCGGCGTCGCGCGAGAGCACGGGGTATGCGCTCCAGTACAGCATGTTTCTGCTGCTGATGGTGCTGGCGTCGCCAGCGGCGTGGATGCACTACGAAACGCTGCTGGTTGTCCCATTCGGCGCGTTGATCCTCCACCTGCGCGAGCGCGCAGTGTCGCTGCCGTATGCCGCAACGCTGGCGCTTAGTTTCGCGCTCATCGCTTATGGCAATCAGTGGAGTTTTTACGACGGAACCGTTCACGGCGTGTTGACGATAGCCGGCGTTTCGTACAAGTTCTATGGTATGCTGCTGCTCGGCGGCGTGCTGACGGTCGAGGCGTTGCGCGAACCCGCCCCCGCCTTTTTGCCGCGATTGGCGCGGCTGATCGCGCACCCGGGGCAGTAGGCGCAGCAATAAGGCGCAGAGGATGAGAACGATGACTCCGACAGTCACGCGGAACGTTGGATCACGCCGCCGTCACGCCCCTGACGGCGTTCCGATGCCGGGTTTCCCCTCATCCCCCCACTCCCTTCTCCCACGAGGGGAGAAGGGGGCGCTGGATCGCGCCGCCGCCGCGCCCCTGCCAGCGGCGCGAGGATTGCAACGAGCGAAAGACGTGTCCTGACCAACCGACGCCTGGAAGTATCACGAAAGAGGAAGCGCCATGACAACCCTTTCCGAATATCTGGAGTTCAAGGCACAGCGTATGGCGGCGCTGCGCGAGAAACTATCCGCGCCCGACGCCGCTCCTTCGCCGTTGCGCGTGGCGGCGCGGGTCGCAGGCGGATCGGGCGTGCGTCCGGTCAACATTCGCGAGTTCACGATTGTGACCGACTCGGCGCCAGCGCTGGCGGGGTACAATCTGGGACCCACGTCGCCGGAACTATTGCTGGCGTCGCTGGCGAGTTGCCTGGCGCACACCTATCTGATCGTCGCCGTCAATCGCGGCGTGCGCTTCGATGCGCTGGAAGTCGAGGTAACCGGTCAGATCGACTTCCGCGGCATTCTGGAAGTCGATGCTGCCGCTCCGATCCCGCCATCGGGTCTTGCCTACACTGCCCGTGTGGCGGGAGGAGTTTCCGACGACGAACTGCGACAGATCCAGGCCGATGTGGAGCGGCTCTGCCCGGTCTTTCGCGCGCTGGTGGAACCCGTGCCGGTTAATGGGCGCGTTGAGCGAGTCATGCAGCCGTGACGTAACCCGCAGATGTCCACACTATCTGACAGCCTACGGTGCATGCTGGCCAGTCACGTGTTGCCGGGCGCGGTGCGGCGCCGGCTGGAAGCCGCGACGTTGCGCCTTCGTATGGTGAACGCGCCTCGCATCGCTCACCGCCGCTCATAGTTCGGCGCTTCCTTGGTGATGGTCACATCGTGGGGATGGCTTTCGATCAATCCGGCCATCGAAATGCGAATGAAGCGCGCATCGCGCCGCATCGACTCGATATCCTTCGCGCCGACATATCCCATGCCGGATCGCAGACCGCCGACTAGCTGGAAGATCGTATCACTGAGCGGACCTTTGTAGGGCACGCGCCCTTCGATCCCTTCCGCCACGAGTTTGCGCCCCGCGCCTCCCTGGAAGTAGCGGTCGCCGCTGCCGTGCTGCATCGCGCCGATTGACCCCATACCGCGGTAACTCTTGTAACTGCGCCCTTCGTACAGGATCGTTTCGCCCGGACTCTCCTCGGTTCCGGCGAGGAGTGAGCCGATCATCACAGTGCATGCTCCGGCGGCGATGGCTTTAGCGATGTCGCCGCTGTAGCGAATGCCGCCATCGGCGATGATCGGAATGCCAAACCGCGACGCCACTCGCGCACATTCGGTGATTGCGGTGATCTGCGGCATCCCCGCGCCAGACACTACCCGCGTGGTGCAGATGCTTCCCGGTCCCTGCCCGACTTTCACCGCATCAACGCCGCGTTCGCACAATGCCGCCGTCGCTGCGCCGGTTGACACGTTCCCGGCAACCAGTTGCACCTCCGGATAGCGCTCACGAATGCGCAGCACCGCATCGAGCACCCCTTTCGAGTGTCCATGCGCCGTGTCAATCGCCAGGACATCCACCCCGACCCGCACCAGCGCATCGGCGCGCTCCAGATAATCGCCGGAGGCGCCAATCGCCGCGCCGACTCGCAGCCGCCCGTGCGCGTCCTTGCAGGCGTTCGGGTACTCGATCTGCTTCATAATATCCTTGACCGTGATCATTCCCGACAACTTGCCGCGCCGGTCGACCACCAGCAATTTTTCGATCCGGTGCTCGTGCAGAATCTGTTTCGCCTGTTCGAGCGTCGTGCCTTCGGGCACGGTAATCAGATTGCGCGTCGTCATCAGTTCACGGATCGGGCGGCTGCGATCAGTCTCGAAACGCAGATCGCGGTTGGTCACGATGCCGATCAGATCGCCATCCGGCGTAGTGATCGGAATGCCGGAGATGCGGTACTCCGCCATCAGATCGAGCGCATCGCCAACGGTTTTGTCCGGTCCCATGGTGATCGGATCGATGATCATGCCGCTCTCGGAGCGTTTCACCTTCCGCACCATTTCCGCCTGCGCCTCGATGGACATATTCTTATGGATGAACCCGACGCCGCCCTCACGCGCCAGCGCAATCGCCAGGCGATGCTCAGTGACAGTATCCATGGCGGCGCTGGTAATCGGAATATTGATCCTGATGGATCGAGTCAGTTGCGTAGTAACATCAACCTCGCTCGGCAGAACCTGTGATTCTGCGGGGATCAGAAGCACATCGTCGAACGTCAACCCTTCGCGAGCGTACTTATCATCCCAGTCGATCGTCACGTCGTCCTCCTTCCGGGGTATGAAACAAAAGACCCTCTGCGCACCGGGACGCAGAGGGCAAGGTGGCATCCGCCCAATCGTCGATTGGCAGATGACAGCGAATCAGCAGTCGTATTCCAATAGATGTTTTCCTCAATACCATAGCGTAGTAGTATACTCGTTGCAACCGGGATCGTCAATGGTCGGATTCGGTTCCGGTCCGGGCACGAATGGTCAGGCAGCGTCCTGGCGCTGCTGAACCTTTGCTTACAGAGGCTTTCACCTCCTCAGCGAGGGCTTAGCCCATAGCGATCTGATACATGAATTCGGTACAGTTGTCCAGTGAGATGATGCGCCAATCGCGCAGGCTCTCCAACCGCCACGAGTTCGTCCCATCGCCGAGCATTGGGAGTAATTTCATCACGCCGCCCGCTCAAATAGTAGACCGTATCGAACCCTGCGGCGCTCAACCGCTCGATAAGGTAATCAAGATCGGCGCCATCATCAACCAGAAAAATCATGCGTTCGTCATAGAAGATCGGCGCCAGCAGCGGCGGACCGTACCACGTATCGGTGATAATCGCTGATGCTCCGCTCTGCGCCACCGTCGTGAGCAAGGCATGGTTCGCCGTATTGAAGGCGCGAAGCTGGCGCAACCCTGCATATTGCGACAACGAGGCGACGAAGAGTAAAATGGCGGCAACACCTGCAACGGCTGTGCCAACCTGCGGCTGGCACAGCCATGAGCTTGCACGCCAAAACCCTGCAATTGTCAGCGGCGGAAGCGCCAGCAGCAGCATGCGCGGACCCCACTGCGCACCGCCGTCGGGCAGTGGCGTTAGCCAGGCTAGCGTAATAAAAGTCAACCCGAATGCTGTCAGAATCAAAGGCGCTTCTGCGCGATCTGCATTCGGGGCAACCGGAAAACAACACAGTAACACCACTGGAAACGTCATCAGCAGCGTCGTTTGCATCCCGCCGCCCGACGTCGCCTGAATAATCGCAGCAACCACTATCGCCAGGACAGCGGTGAGCGCGAATCCGACATTCGCTACGCGCTGCGTGCGCCATATTGACGTGATGAGAGCGACCATCGCCATTGCCATCACTACGCCAACCAGAACCGGTTCGCCCTGCGGCACAAGCAGGAGATCAGCCCATGCCAGGCGCATCATCAACGGATCGCTCACTCCCCGATACTGTGCTGCACCTGCAACCAGCACATGTGGACCGACCGCCGCGCCAAATGTGATCTGGTTGTAGGTCAGCAAGGGCAGCATTCCCGCCACTGCGCCAATGCCAATCCAGCCAGCGGCGCGCAGCGCCTGTGAGCGCCGGAGAAGCAGAACCGCACTCATCAGCGCCGGCGCCGCCAGTACGGCTTCGTTGCGCAACCACACTGCCGCGCCAATAGCGATGCCGGCGCCAAAGAACCGGCGCCGCTCATTGCGATGATACCCTTCCAACGACTGCCAGAGAGCAAGGGTTGTCAGCAACGTCGCTGGCAGATGTTCCCAGAAAATAACGCTGTAAAACAACAAAGGCGATGTCAACGTCAGCGCCAGAGCCGAGAGCAACGCCCCTCCCGGACCAAGCAACGGACGAGCGATGCAAGTGCAGATCAAAGACAGCGCAGCGAGAGAAACCAGCGGAACCAGGTATAACCCGGCAAACCCAAAGAAAAAGAAGGGAACGCTGCTGATCAGAGCGAAGGCGTCCGAAAACATTGCATAGGTCTGCCCGCCGTGCTGATAATATTGCCCTCGTAACGGACTGACCCTGTCATCCTGATCGATCGCCGCACCGGGGTAGATCAGCGCACTCCTGCTGAATTTGTTCAACAGAAGGCTCTGCACCTGAATCAGCTTCACCCCCTGATCGGTAGACCAGAACCCGTTGAGTGGTCCAACATATCCAAAAAGCAATGCACTGGCAACGAGTAGAGGTATCACGAATGCGACCACCTCTGGCCAGTAGCGTGCAAGAGAAAAACGTCCTACAGATGTTCTACCCATAACGTGCAGAAGTCGGCTCTGGACATGCTAATGGGAAGATCAGTCTAAACCCGGAAATCAAGGACAGGAGCGGCTAACGTTGGCTTCGACAGGCTCAG
>CALGYB010000035.1 GCA_937935075.1 uncultured Roseiflexus sp.
ACAGCCAGAGCAAAAAAGCCCAACGCGTAAGCCAGCAAAATGCCGGCAGGCTGCCAGGCCGACGCCATCCCCAATCCACGCACCACGATGTTCTGCAAGCCGTCCATAGCCCACGCGCCGGGGGTGAGATGCCCAATCGCATAGAACGTCTTGCCGGTCACTTCCAACGGAAACCACGCGCCGCCCAATGAGGTGAACAGGAACATGGCAATCAGACAAAAGAGGATGACCTGCTCTTCCCCTCGGGCTAACATACCGATGAACAGCCCCATGCTGGCAATTCACAGACTGAACGCTGCGGCGACCAGCAGCACGCCCAACGGCTCGCGGAAATAATTGACGTCTAACACAAGCTGGCCGAACAGGATGAGCAGGAGCGTCTGCTCTTCCTCCGAGTCGATGCGTCGCGCGCGGACGGACTGCGCCCCGCGCCAGGTCTGCACGGTAGCGAGCGGGTTGGCTTGCAGGTTGCGATACCAGTCCGTTCGTTCGCCCCAGCCGCTCATCACGGTAGGCTTGCCCTCGAACTCGTGAAATTCAATCGCCGTGCGGCGCGGCTGTCCGCTCTTGCGTCCGACGGTGGTCAGCACCATGAACAGACGCCCAACCAAAACGCCCAATCCGAGCCGATAGAGCAGGATGGGCGTTTTGAACAGGAGTTTCAGGAGACCTTTGGGGTAGGGGATGGTCTCGACCCACGCTTTTTCAGGCATGGGAACGCCTCGTTTTCGGCTGAGCGAAGATTGACCATTCCACCAGAACAATCGAATCCGCCGGCAGGAAAAGCAGCGGCAACGCTCGCTCCGCCGGGATTGATCCGCTTCACTCGTGAAAGAAGCGCTCGACCGGAACCGGCAGCGGCGCCGCCTGCGACGGCAGCCGCGCCTGACCGCGAAAGACGCCACGGGAACGATAGGACCCCTGCTCCAGAACGAGAACCTCGACCGTTTGGGCTGCCGGATCGACCACCCAGTACTCACGCACGCCAGCGCGCGCATAGGCATCCTGTTTCTCGCGCCGGTCATACCCTGCTGTGCCGGGGGACAGAATTTCCACCGCCAGGTCGGGGGCGCCGACAATGCGGCTGCGGGTAATGATGCCGAGATTGGCGCTCAGAACGACGACAATATCCGGCTGCACCACGGTATCGGGCGCCAGTTCGACATCGGTTGGCGCTGCAAAGACGCGCCCCAAACCCGCGAACTGGATATGGGTGACGAGAAACGTGACCATTCGCGCACTGACGCTCTGATGTCCGGTTTCTGGCGCTGGCGTCATGTAAAGCACTCCCGCAATGATCTCATAGCGGTTCCCGTCTTCCGGCAGCGCCGCATAATCGGCGTAGGTCCAGCGTCCCTGCGGCGGTCCGCTCATCGGGGTGGCAACTGTAACGACAGGAATCGTATCGAGGAGGTCTGCAACAGTCATAGACGCCTGCCTTTCACGAATGTCTGCTGGCATTGTAGCATGCCCGTATTCGTCTGGCAGAGAAATGGGCGGATTCTCCGTGGAGCGCTAACCCTGCGTCAAACGACGAACGAAACTGACAAAATGCTCGTACAAGAATGCCATGATTGATGCGTCCATGCAGGCACAGGCAATATCTCCAGCACGCCATCAGTAAGCTCGATGGGCGCATGTGTCTGATTGGTCAGACGCAGGTACATCTCTTCGGTCCAGAGACCCTGGATCGCCGCCAGGTCGAGTTCTACGCCGCTCTGGGGCCACACCAGATGCAACTCCCGCTCCTCAACTGTGGTCGTCAGCGCGTCATCGCTATCCGCATGCACAGGGGCTTGTTCAGTTGTGCTCATATGCTTCACTCCTGAAAGAAGCGCTCGACCGGAACCGGCAGCGGCGCCGCCTGCGACGGCAAACGCGCCTGACCGCGAAAGACGCCACGGGAACGATAAGCGCCCTGTTCCAGAACCAGCACCTCCACCGTCTGTGCTGCCGGATCGACCACCCAGTACTCACGCACGCCAGCGCGCGCATAGGCATCCTGTTTCTCGCGCCGGTCATACCCTGCTGTGCCGGGGGACAGGATTTCCACCGCCAGGTCAGGCGCGCCGATAATGCGGCTGCGGGTAATGATGCCGAGATTGGCGCTCAGAACGACGACAATATCCGGCTGCACCACGGTATCAGGCGCCAGTTCGACATCGGTTGGCGCAGTGAGAACCTTGCCAAGACCGGTTAGCTGGATGTGGATCGTCAGAAATGTCGCTATCAGGTTACTGGTTATCTGATGTCCGGTTTCTGGCGCTGGCGTCATGTAAAGCACTCCCGCAATGATCTCATAGCGGTTCCCGTCTTCCGGCAGCGCCGCATAGTCGGCATACGTCCAGCGCCCCTGTGCAGGTCCGCTCATCGGCGTGACGACGGTGACGATGGGGAGGGTATCGAGGAGGTCTGATACGGTCATAGGCGCCTGCCTTTCACGAATGTCTGCTGGCATTGTAGCATGCCCGTATTCGCTTGGCGGAGTGAACGTGCGACAATCTATGGCTGCGATGGATGGTTCCAGCGCAGCCACGATGTGTAGGGCGTGAACTCTGGTGTGAAGCCTCTGTGCCCTCTGTGTCCGCAGTGGTCAATCGCTCTATCGCCCTCTCACCTGCCATGCCCGCTCATACTGACGCCGAGGAGCGTCGCAGCGGTTGCGAAGCGTTCCGTCCAGAGGCGCGCCCGCTGGTCGCCGGTGACCGCGCGCGCTGCCAGCGCCGAGTGGTGGGTTGCGCGAATGGCGAAGAGGTCGTTCTGGGCGCGCCAGAGATCAATCTCGAACGGTAACGCGCGCACCAGCCGCGCCAGGCTCAACAGTCGGTCGAGCAGCGCCGAGGATTCGGGATCGGTCAGGAGTCGCGCAGTCGTCTGTTCGATGGCGCGGCGCAGTTCACCGATCAACGGCTCGCGCGCCAGCGAGACCCCCGCCCGGCGCGCAGCGTCGATCAACGACCGCGCCCGGTCGAAGTCCGGCGGTTCCGCCGTCAGCGCGC
Organism: uncultured Roseiflexus sp.; assembly: GCA_937935075.1. GTDB lineage: Bacteria > Chloroflexota > Chloroflexia > Chloroflexales > Roseiflexaceae > Roseiflexus. The sequence continues at coordinate 3,000 of CALGYB010000035.1, forward strand.
GATAGACCGCCATGCTCATGGCATACTCCGCAGCCCTGGCAACTTCCGGCGGCAACGGAATACCCTGGTTGGTCAGGAACGAAATGAGCGGCGTGTGCCGGTCGTAGAGACGCTGGTAGGCAGCAGCAGTCTCTTCGAGCGCCGGCGTCAGGATCGCCTGCACAATCGCGCGCTGCTCATCGTAGAAGACCGACTTGAGCGAATAATCGAGCCGCCCGAAATGATTGGTCAACGCCTGAACCACTCCCGCCAGATCGGCGCGCTCGAAGGCGGGCGAGATCGTGTGGAGCAGATCGGCATAACTCGCTGCGCCATCCTCGGTTCGCACTCCGCCGATCAGGTTCTGGTCGCCAAGATGTAAGACGCCATACCGCAGTTCCGCCGACTCGAGCGTAATGGTCGAGGTCACCCGCGCCACTCCCAACGCCAGTTTTGCGTGACCGGCTTCCATCACCCGGTGCCGGCGTTGCTCGACGGTGTAGCAGTACACTTTCCCTGGTTCGCTCTGTGCGTTGAAGAGCGATGTGGCGGCGTAGTGCGCCGCAACCTGACGCAGATCGACGACGTGCGGCAGCACCAGTTGCTCATAGACGCCGCGACCATTAACGAACTGTGGCAGATTGCTTGGCGCTTCCGCCAGCCGTCGCAGAAATTCCGGCTCCAGATCGTCGCCGTCGAGCGTGCGCGCCAGTTGAATGGCGCGCGCCGCATATTGCAACACCTGAACGGTTTCAAGCCCCGAAATCTCGGCGAAGAACCAGCCGCAACTGGTGTACATCAGCATCGCCTGGCGCTGGATTTCGAGCAGGTGCAACACTTCGACCTGCTCTTCGGCATTCAACTCGCGCGTCGCATGTTCAGCGAGGAAGGTATTGATCGACTCAGGCGAGCGGTCGAGCACCACCCGAATGTAGTCGTCGCGCGCAGCCCACGGATCGAGCAGCAGACGCTCGGCAGCAGCCTCAAAACGCGCCGCCAGCGTGTCGCGCAGCCAGTCGAGCGCGGCGCGTAGGGGCGCGCGCCATGTTTGCTTCCATCCCTCGCGCCCGCCATTGCTGCACCCGCAATCGCTGCGCCAGCGCTCGATGCCATGGAAGCAACTCCACGAGGTGCGTTCGGCAATCTGCACCTCGTGCGTTGGCGGATGAATAATAAGAAACTCGGAGTAGTTCGTCAGACGCGCCAATCGCTCCCGTTCGAGATAATAGAGCGCATAGGCGAGCGCCATATCGCCGCGCGGATGGTGATGCCCGTAGGTCTCGCCGTCGGTGGCGATGTGCACCAGTTGCGCTCCCGGACGCCCATTGAACCCGCTCAGCAGACGATGGGCGAAGTTGCCGCCATTGTAGAGCAGACCCTCGAATGCGACCGCGCGCGAGATCGGACCGTCGTAGAAGAAGATGGCAATCGAGCGTCCTGACGGCAGTCGTTGCAGATAGGGCATCGTCGGGTCAATCTTCCCGCCGCTGACATCCTGCCATGTCGTCGCGCCGATCTTCCGCACAGCGCGCACCTGATAGGGCGACAGGATGGTAAAGTGAATGCCACACTCCGCGAGCACCTCCAGAGTCTCAGTATCGACGGCGGTCTCCGGCAGCCACATCCCTTCCGGCATGCGCCCGAAGCGTCGCTCGAAATCGCGGATGCCCCAAATGACCTGCGTGCGCTTGTCGCGTTTGTTGGCGAGCGGCAGGATCATATGGTTGTACGCCTGAGCAATCGCCGACCCGTGCCCCGAAAAGAGCGTGCGACTCTGCCGGTCGGCTTCGATAATGGCATGGTACGTCGTGGGAACATGCTTTTCGAGCCAGGCCAGCAGCGTCGGACCAAAATTGAAACTGATGCGCGCGTAATTATTGACGATGTGGACAATGCGACCATCGCCGTCCAGAATGCGCGACGCTGTGTTGGGCGTGTAGCATTCGGCGGCGATGCGCTCATTCCAGTCGTGATAGGGATGGGCGGAGTGCTGCGGTGCAATTGTTTCAAGCCACGGATTTTCTCGCGGTGGTTGATAAAAATGACCGTGAATACAAATGTAACGTTCCAAACCTCACCCCTGTTTTTTTCGCTCTTCCCACAGTTCGGTGAATGTCTTCGGCGCGAACGGCGGAAAATCGCGCTGTTTCGTCCATCCGTCGAGCGGCGGCGGCAACCAGCCCACGCGCCCGTTCCGCGCCAGCAGATGCGTGCCAAACGACGCCATCTTGCCGCCCAGCCGGTAGAGCGCCGGGTTGGTCATTGCCTGGCGCCAGCCGAACATTGCTGGCGGTTCGTACACTTCATACTTCCCATTTTTCACGGCATCGGCGCGCAGCCGCAGCAGCAAATCGGGGATGGCGATCTTGACAGGGCATGCCCACTCACACGCGCCGCACAGGCTCGAGGCATGCGGCAGTTTGTGCGCATCGGGGAGGTCCGGCTGGAGCAGCGGCGTCAGAATGGCGCCAATTGGACCCGAATAGACCCCGCCGTAGGCATGCCCGCCAATCGACTGATAGACCGGGCAGGCATTCAGGCAGGCGCCACAGCGAATGCACATCAGCGCCTCGACATACTTCCCGCCGATGATCTCCGAGCGGCGATTGTCGAGCAGCACCAGGTGGAACTCCTCCGGTCCATCCGGTTCGTGAGGGCGGCGAGGTCCACTGATGATCGAGGTATAGACCGAGAGGCGCTGCCCCGTCGCCGAGCGCGCCAGCACCTGCAACAGCACGCCCAGGTCATCGAGGCTCTCGCAGATGCGCTCGATGCCCATGATCGCAACGTGGATGCGCGGCGCAGTGGTTGTCAGGCGGGCATTGCCTTCATTCTCGACAACCACAATTGCACCCTCGTTCGCCACGCCGAAATTCACCCCGCTGATCCCCATATCCGCCTGGAGAAAGCGCTGCCGCAGCACCGTGCGCGCCGTGCGCGTCATTGTTGGAATATCGTCGGTCGGTTCCATACCCAGATGCCGGACGAACAGGTCGCGCACCTGCTCGCGGGTCTTGTGAATAGCAGGCGCAATAATGTGCGACGGCGTTTCACCCGCGAGTTGAATGATATACTCGCCGAGATCGGTTTCGATGACGTCCAGCCCGGCATGTTCGAGCGCTTCGTTCAGATGGATCTCCTCTGATGCCATCGACTTCGATTTGACGATGGTGCGCACGCCGCGCTGCTGCGCCAGGTCGAGGATATACTGGCGCGCCGCTGCGCCATCTTCCGCCCAGCAGACGTGCCCGCCATGGCGTTCGACATTATCGGCGAGGCGCGCCAGCAGTTCATCGAGGTGCGCCAGCGCCCCGGCGCGAATGGCGCGCGCCTGATTGCGCAGCGCCTCGAAATTATCGACATCGGCGACCGCCTTCGCGCGATTGCCGAGAAAGCGCGTCGTTGCCCGCTCGAGCGCCGTTTGCAGCATCGAATCGTGCAACGCCTCATCTACCCGCTCAACGAAAGCGACGGTCTGTGCCGCCATACCTATCCCTCCTGTTCTCGAACTCCTAACCCTCAACCCTGTTCGCCAGCACCTCGGCGAGATGGCATGCTCGCACCCGCGATTTCGATCGACTGAGACCGCCGGCGATCTGCGTCATACAACTGGCGTCGCCAGTGACGACCAGGTCGCAGCCGCATTCTGCGATATGCGTCAGTTTGCGCTGCAACATTGCTTCAGAAATCTGATGCTGCTTGATTGCAAACAGACCGCCGAAGCCGCAGCACTCGTCGCTGCCTGGCAGCGCAACGATGCGCGCGCCGGCGACGTGTTCGAGCAGGATGCGCGCCTGCCGTCCCAATCCCATATATCGCATCCCATGACAGGCGTCATGCACCGCGATCACCCCATCGTATCTCGCGCCAACGTCGGTGACGCCAAGCACATCGACCAGGTATTCGCTCAGTTCATAGGTGCGCTGCGCCAGTTCTTTCGCAGCGGCTTCGTGGCGTGTGCCGTGAAACAGTTCGTGGTACAGATGACGGATCGTGGCGCCACACGAACCGGAAGGAAGCACCACGTCCCCCTGGTTGCGTAGAATCTCGATGGTGCGTCCCGCAACAGCATAGGCGTCGTCGCGGAACCCGGCATTGAACGCCATCTGACCGCAACACGTCAGTCCACGCGGAACGACCACTTCGACCCCCTGGCGTTCGAGCAGTTCTGCTGCGGCAAACCCGATATCGGGATAGATCTGATCAACAATGCACGTAACGAAGAGCACAGCGCGCCGATGCGGTTGCGCGGTCATCGAGGACCTCTTCTCTCTACTGAGACGATGCGTATTCCGTTCGCATTATAGCAAAAGTCACCCGTGGTTGCGTGCAGTGCGGTTTCTAATACATCTCTTATCTTTTGATGGCATCCTTTTCGGGGTGCAGTGCGTCTACTCTAGTGAAATAGATATCGCGGCGGCTAACCACGACGAACAGAACAAACAGACGCAACAGCACAAGACACTGCCGCCGCCACATCCCCTCTTTCACGGTCGCTGGCAAGCGGCCGTTTTTGGTTGGTGAAGATCAGCGCGGGGCAGGCCTCTGTGCCTGCCCCGCTACACCGGCGGCAGCAGGGGCGCCCACAGGGGGGCGCCCGCTTGGTTCTCGGTTCTCCCACCCCTACTCCAGTGATTCGAGCAGCAGTTCCGCCATATCCTTGCGCGCCAGTTGCTCATCAACACCGGCGTTCTTTGCAGCATCCTCGAACATGACCATGCAGAAGGGGCAGGCGAGCGCCAGTGTTTCTGGCTTTTCCTGCATCAACTGCTCCAGGCGGATGGCATTCACGCCACGTTTCCCCCACCCTTCCATCCAGACATTGCCGCCGCCGCCGCCGCAGCACATTGCGCGTTCGCGGTTCCAGTCGGGCGCTTCGACGAGTTGCACGCCAGGGATGGCGCGCAGCACATTGCGCGGCGAGTCGTAAATGTCGTTGTAGCGCCCGATGTAGCACGGGTCATGGTAGACCACCTTCTGATTGATTGACCGCTTCGGGGTGAGTTTGCCTTCACGCACCAGTTGCGCCAGCAGGTCGGTGTGATGGATGACCTCATAATCGATGCCGGCGCGCCCGCCAAACTGCGGATACTCATTCTTGAGCGTGTTGAAGCAGTGCGCACATGTCGTGACGATCCGCTTGAACTTGTACTGGTGCATCGTCTCGATATTCGCCTGCGCCTGCGCCTGGAACAGCAACTCCTCGCCCATACGCCGCGCCGGATCGCCGGTGCAACTCTCCTCTTCGCCAAGGATCGCAAAATCGACGCCGGCACGCGCGAGCAGTTGCACCATGGCGCGGGCGACGCGCTTCGAACGTTCATCGTAGGCTGGCGCACACCCGACCCAGTAGAGCACCTCGGCGCTCTCCTTCTCCGCCATCGTCGGCACGTCTAGCCCATCGGTCCAGGCGGTGCGCTCGCGTGCGGGCAGGCGCCAGGGGTTGCCGGCGCGCTCAATGCCCTCCAGCACCCGCTTGACATTCGACGGCACCTCGCTCTGGATCATCGTCAGATTGCGACGCACATCGACGATCAGATCGACGTGCTCGATCATCGCCGGGCACTCCTCCATGCAGGCACGGCACGTCGTGCAGGACCAGATCTCATTTTCGGTGTAGATCCCGTGCTCGATCAACGGCAGCGTCTCGCGGTCGCCGTCGATCTTGGCATACACCGGCTGGCGCTCGGCGACCGGCTTGGGCGCCTCATTGTACTGGTCGGTCGTCAGCACGGTATGCGCGCGCCCCAGGCTGCCGTCGTGAAGCAGCACCGGCTCGCCGCGTTGCAGGTTCATCATCTTGGTGATGAGGAACTTCGGAGAAAGCTGCGACCCCGACGCATACGCCGGGCATTTCGACTGACAGCGCCCACACTGCATACAGGCATCGAAATCGAGCCGCTGCTTCCAGGTGAAATCCGCCAGCGTCGCAACGCCAAGGCGCGGTTCGTCCTTCTCGATCTCCGCCTCCAGATTTGGAATGGGGGTCAACGCCCCTTTCGGCGCAAGATCACGGAAGAAGGTGTTCAGCGGCGTGTAAAAAATGTGCTGCAATTTCGAGAACGGGATCGATGCAATGAAGGCAAAGGTGACCAGCGTATGACTGAACCAGAAGAACAGGTGCAACCCCAACCCAACCGGGCTGCCGTCACCCAACCCTATGCCCCGAAAGACGGTCGCCAGACCATAACCGACGAATGCGCGCGGCGCCCAATCCTGCGCGAAAACCGAAACGCCGCCGATCGTCTGATTCGCCAGGCGCAACCCTTCGATGAAATAGCCGCTGATACCGATATACCCGAGCACCGCCAGCGCCCACAGATCGGTTCGTCGGTTGTGCAGCCGGTCGGGGTACTTCGTATAGCGGCGATATGCCATCCAGAGAATGCCGGCAATGAACACCAGCCCCATGAAATCCATGATCAACTCGTAGTTCTTGTAGAACTCGCCGACCAGGATTTTCCCGGCATCTTTCCCCATCAGCGGGACGGTAAAGTCTTCCTCGACCGCGATAATGTCGGTGCCGATGAACAATGCCAGGAACCCAAAGAAGACCAGCGCGTGCATTATGCCGGGGCGCCGGTCTTTGAGGGTTTTCTTTTGACCAAAGACCTGAACCAGGAATTCGATGATGCGCGCGCCGAGGTTGTTGATCCGCGCATCAGGACGACCCTTGCGCCAGCGGTTGACATCGCGCAGTATGCCCCACGTCATCACTGCCAGGACGATGATCGCAGAACCGTACACGGTCAGTGAACCGAGCGTCTCGCCGACATTCCAGTAAATCTCACGGAAGGCTTCGGTCATACGGAGCTCCCCAGGGCCTCAGGGCCAGAACTATGATGGCGTTCATCCAGGCGTCCGCCGCAGCGAGGATGGTTACGACTCAGGCGGGGCGCATCACTGCGCTGCATTGTGCAAATGATAGCAGATGTGTCAATGCTTCTGTAGCATATCACGATCGACGCACTGCGTCAAAACAGCGCATAAGATGCACAGAGCACGTGCAAACACTTTACATTGCACGGGTATGCTGCGCGGTCCGTCACAATCCTAGCATGCTGTGGCGCGCTGTGGAGAGAAGAGGAAATGGCAGGAAGTTAAAGGTTCGTAACCAGTGCAGGCAACGTTCTCGATACGCTATCGCTCAAGCGACTACTCGCCGGAACGCACACGTCTCACAATGAATGCGCTGATACTCACGTGCAGTCATTCGTACACTACTGCCTGGACGCTGCGGGCGAAAGCCCTCGCCAAGGACGCGGTTCGACGGCGCTCACCGCACGTGCAAGATCACTTGGGGCTGCTGATGCCAGGGCGCAGGCATGCGTCCACAACCGCCAACGCACGCTGTGGCTCGTTACGCCTTGTGAACCGGGCGCTCGAATATCTTGTCTGACTGACCGCAAGTTAGTATGAGCAGACTTCACTGCAAAAAGATGGAACCGCGAAACCACGAAGGTCACAAAGGGACACAAAGCAAATGCGCTTCGTGTTTCTTCACCTTCGTGCGCTTCGTGTCCTTGGTGGTTAAGCCTTTTTGCAGTGGACTCATGAGCAGTGATGCCCAAAACGCAGAGGGGGCAGGCATCGCCACCCGCCCCCTCTCGCTACCGCCCGTCGGCGGCGCCGTACTTCTTCCCTACCGCGACTCGGGCCTGCCCGACATGATCATCGATAGGAAGAACCCGGCAGCAACGACAAACACAACAATAAAGAAGCCAACTACCATCGGCGTCATAGCCAGCCTCCTTCTACGAGAGATATACTGGAAAATGCATTTTCATGCATTGGATGCATTATCCGTTCATTTCTCGCTTTTTCAGTATAGCACGCTCCAGGATGAATTGCAAGGTTGCTATCGACCCATTTATATCTGCTCTTGCCATTTTTAACAGATATCTAACATTATTCCAGCAAAAGTATGGTACACATCGCCGGGAGACATTTCTAAATAAAAATGTGCGCCGGTGCGCCGGAGCAATGGAGCAATGCTCCGGCGCACCGGTGCACGCTATTATTGTTCCACCCGCAGCACAATCTTCGCCGCGCGCGTTGCTCCGGCAATCAATTCCTCGAACGCCGCCGGTCCCGCCGCCAGCGGTCGCTCTTCGAGCCAGTCGCCATCGAGTGACACGCTTCCCTCCCCCAACAAGTCGAGTGCGCGTGCAAAGTCGGCGTCGCTGTAGGTGAAACTGCCGATGACCGCAATTTCCTGGCGTACAATGTAATTGGCGGCAATCATCGACTCTTCTTCGTGCAATCCAATGAAGACGACACGCCCGCCGGGAATGACGGCGCGCACCGCCTGATCACGGGTGATAGTCAGCCCTACGGCGTCGATAACGGCATCGGCGCCGCCTGGTGCAAATGCCTGCACCGCTGCAAGCACATTGTCGCGCGCATTCACGGTTGCACTTGCGCCCCATGCGCGCGCAACCGCCAACCGTCGCTCAGAAACATCACTGACCAGAACGTGTTCGATGCCGACGGCACGCGCAGCAACCAGGCAGAGCAGCCCGATCGGTCCGGCGCCCAGGATCACGAGACGCTGCGGCGCGCCGGCATGCGCCACAGCGCGCACACCGCACGCCAGCGGTTCGGTGAGCGAACCCAGAGTCAGCGACACGTGATCCGGCAGCGGAACGCAGAGGTGCGCCGGCGCCGCGACATACCCGGCGAATGCGCCTGGACGGTGCGCGCTGATCAGTTGCCGGTTGCGGCACAGGTTGCTTTTCCCTGCCAGGCAGAGATCACACACACCGCACGTCAGCAGCGGGTTGAACGTCACCCGCGTGCCCGCCCGCGCCGGCGAACCATCGCTCAGCGTTGCGTCGCAGTCGAAGGCGATGCGCCCTGCCGCTTCGTGACCCATGATCAGCGGCGGCTTGCGCAGGCTGTTTTCTCCCAGATATCCGCTCAGTTCCGACCCACAAATCCCGACCGCCGCAACCTCGATCAGCACTTCACCTGGTCCTGGCATCGGCACAGGTTCGCGCCGCAATTCCATCTTGCGAGGTCCCAGCCAGACCAGCGCGTCCATACTGTGATTGTCCATGCTCTTGACCTGTCCTCTTCACACCTGCTTTTCGAGCCATAGAGGATGCCAAAAAATGCCAAAGGCGCGCCTTTGCGCCTGCGCTTCCCGACCGCGATCCCCTGCGTCTCTGCTCTCGTATGCAACGAGACCAAACGCCGGGGCGCGCCGCTGGCGCGCCCCTTCCCGCAACCGACAACCTTACTCTCTCCGCAAGAGACAGTGCAGCATCTGTGGAGACGTTGCTATGCAACGTCTCCACGTTTAACCCCTCACGCCTCTCATAAAGCCATCAACCAGATGTTGCCCAATCATTGCTCGTGTTGACCGTCTTGCGGTTGACGTTGGCTTCGACAGGCTCAGCCAACGCCAACCGCGCCACGTCCTTGATGGTCCAGGTTGTGGGTGATTGCTCTATCAAATATACTCCAGTTGACTCACCCGCCGCCGCCATTCGGACTTAATCTCCACCTGCGTGCCTTTGCTCTCCTGAAAATCCATCAACAGGCGATTGAAGACATTCGGTTGGTCGAGGAAGGGGAAGTGACTCGAACGCGGCAATTTGATGACCTGTTGCATCGAAGCGTGATCATCGCGCAGAAAACGCGCCTGATCAGGCGAAACGATCGTGTCCTTTTCACCAAAGACCGCCAGCAATGGCGTCTCCAGACACTCAAGGTCCTCACGCAGATCGGTCTCCGCAACCGAGGTAATGACGCGCTGCACCACTGTTTCGGACAGGCTGTCGGTATCTTCGATAATTTCATTCAGAATCTGCGGATAATCGACATTGAGCTGACGCATCAGGCGCGTCCAGATATTGCTTGGAGCGGCGCGCCCGAAGAGACGCGACAGCGCGCCAGGCCTGACATGATTTTGGATCTGCGATCCCTGGATGGGCGTATTGACAATCATCAGGCGCGAAAAGCGGTCGGGATGCTGGCTTGCGGCGCGGAGCGCGACCATGCCGCCCAGACCATGCCCGACAATGCTGGCTCTGGCGATGCCAAGCTGATGCATAAAGTGCAGCACCAGATCGACATACTCCGCGATCGAGAAAGCGCCATCGCGCCGATCGGACTCGCCAAACCCCCAGAAATCGATGGCAAAGGTGCGATACCGTTCGGCGGCGTGCTCCATCGTCGGCAACCAGTAGCGCCACGATCCAAGCCAGCTGTGCAGGAAGATCACCGGTGCGCCGCGACGACCGACCACCTCATAGTGGACCAATCGATTGTCGATATGAATCGCACTCATTGCTGTCTCTGCCCGGTCGTTGCCGGTTCCGCTTCTAACGCTGGCTGGGTCAGCGGGATGATGAAACTGAACGTACTCCCTTTGCCCGGTTCACTTTCGACCCACATCTGGCCGCCGTGCATTTCGACATACGACTTGGCGATTGACAATCCAAGACCGGTGCCGCCCGCTTCATCGCGGAGCGGGTTATCGGCGCGGTAGAAGCGACGGAAGAGATGCTGCTGCTGCTCGGCTGAAATGCCTACACCGTTGTCGATGACATCGACCTGGAGCAACCCGGCGGGGTTCAGTCCGGCGCGCAGTTTGACGGATCCTCCGGGATAGGTGTACTTCACCGCATTCGACGCCAGGTTCAGCACAATCTGTGTCAGGCGCGTCTCATCGGCCATGACCGACGGCGTGTGCTCGGCGACCTCGATGCTGAACGACAGGCGCTTTCGCTCGATCTCGGCGCGCAGCGTCTTCTCGACCTCCTCGAAGATAGCGCCGATGAAGACATTCTCGAACTTCAATCGGACCTTGTTATCGTCGATCCGCCCAATCTCCAGAATATCGTTAATCAGGCTCATAAGCCGGTGCGCATTGTTCTTCACCACGCTCAAGAACGACATCTGCCCCTCATTGAGCGGTCCACCGGCGCCGAGCATCAGCAGGTCCACATATCCCTTGATCGATGTCAGCGGCGTGCGCAGTTCATGGGAAACATTGGAGATAAACTCGCGTTTCGCGCGGTCGGCTTCGACTTCGCGGGTAATATCGTGGAGCACGATCACGCTGCCATACATGGCTTTTCGCGGCTCGGGCCCGACCCAGGGCGCAAAATTGAGCACAATCGATTGGTCCGGCTGAGGAAGGGTCAACACGCGGTTATGATTCTTCTGCGCTTCGACAAGCGCCTGCAACCCCTGCCGCAGCCCCTCATAGATGCGCCGGGCGCGTTCGGCGCCCTGCTCGCCTTCGCCATACTCAGCAATCCGCGCGAGTGGTTGTTTGACGACGAATTTGGCAGGAATGCCCAGAATCTGCTCAGCAGCGGCGTTGTAGAGCACGACAGTCTGTTCTTCATCAACCACGATCACGCCTTCGCCCAGACTCTGCAGAATCGCCTGGTTCTTACTGTTCTCTTCGCGCTGCTGCGACCACAACTCGCCGCGTTGGGTGGCAATCTCGTTGATGATGGTATAGAGCATCGCGTTGTGGATCACAATCGCCACCTCGTTGGCAATGGTCGCCAACAGTTGCAACTGGTCCTGGTTGAAGAAATGAACCTCAGGGCTTGTCAGGATCAGGACGCCAAGCGGACCATCCTGGGTCATCAGTGGCGCGGCAATCACCGAACGTACTTCTTCGGCGCGTCCTTCTTCGTGCAGCCAGCGCGCATCGTCGCGCACATCGGCGATACAAACCGCTTCCTTATGATTCATGACCCACCCTGACAGCCCCGATCCCTTCTCAAAGGTAATCGGCAAGTGATTTGACTCAACCGTACCATCAGTGTTCAGCACGGCACGACAGATCAGTGTGCCGCTCTGGAGGTCCTTGAGCATAATCGATCCGCGCCGCGCCCCGACTGCTGCAGATGCAAGCTCCAGCGTGCGATTCAGGGTTGTTTGCAGATCAAGGTTGGCGGTCAGTTCCAGTGTAATCTTGTGCATTGCCTGCAACCGGTCGCGCTCGGCGGCGAGGCGGGCGTTGGCTTCCTGGAGCGCCGCTGTGCGTTCACTGACCAGTTGCTCGAGTTCCGCATTGAAGCGCCGTACTTCGGCGAACAGGCGCGCATTGCGGATTGCCTGCGCCGCCTGGCTTGCCAGCGCGAACACGAGTTGTGCATCTTCTTCGTCATACGCGCCGACCGTTGCGCTATCGACGTTGAGAATGCCGATGACCTCATCGCCGAGCAGCAAAGGCGCGCCGACCCAGCCGCGGATATGTTCCGTGCCGTCATCGACGCTGGACTCTGGCGCCTCGCGGGCATCGATCAGGATATGGGGACGGCGGGTATACACCACCTGCGCCAGTGACGGGTCATCATCAACATGCAATTGGAGATGCTCAACACGATCACGGATCGCCTCATCGAAGCCGCGCGCTGCCACAATGCGCAGCATATCCCCTTCGCGCAACATGAGCGATGCCGTATCGTAGGGAACAATCCGCGCCAGTTGATCGAGGATCAATCCAAAGATGTCGTCGAGCGCAAGTACGCCGGTCATCATTTGCGCCACTTCGCGCAGCGTATCCGCAACACGGCGGCGTTCCTGCTCACTCTGGAACAGACGGACATTGCTCAACGCAATCGCCGCCTGATTGGCAACCGTCATCAGGAAACGCTGGGCGTCCTCATCGAACCGAGCCGGTTCATAACTCTGGACATTGAGCACGCCGAGGACGTCGTCGCCCTGAATGATCGGCGCGCCCAACCATGAGCAGATTGGCGGCTCGTCCGGATCGAGCGGAAGCAGGGCAATGGCATCGACTTCCTGTTGTGTACGCAGCAAGAGTGGCCGACGCTCAAGGATCACGGTCGGCGTCAATCCGCCGGTCAGTTCATCGAGAACCACAACCTCGGCTTCTCTTTCAGGAGCGCGGCATCCATCTTCATAGACCAGCGGGAACGTCAGGCGACGGGTTTTCGCGTCGTACAGCGCGATAAACGACTGCGACGTATCGAGCACCTCGCTCATGCCGCGATGGAGCGCCTCCAGGATCTCTTCGGTGCTGAGCGAAACATTGATCGCCTGGCTGATATGGTTCAACGCCGTCAGTTCGGCGATCCGGCGCTCGCGTTCCGCAAACAATCGCGCATTCTCGAACGCAATCGCCGCCTGATCGGCAATGCCCGCCAGCAAGGCCACCTCATCGGCGCTGAACGCACGCCTTGGCACGGTCATGACGCTCAGGACGCCGATTGTCTGTTCGCGGTAGACCACCGGCACGCCCATAAACGACGTGTAGCGATGTTCACGGTTGAACTGCGGATAGAGCGACGTGCCATCTTCCTCGACATCCGCCACGACCAGCGGCTGCCCGCTCGCGGCAACGCGCCCCGTCAACCCTTTCCCAATGGGCACGCGCAGGATGCGCGCCATATCGAATGGAATACCCTGCATGGCGGCTGGAGTGAGGAAGCCATCTGTATTGATCTTCCAGAGCGCGACAGTATCGACCTGTAACTGTTCGGCGACGATAGCCATGAGCGATTGCAGCACATCCTCCGGCTTGAGCGAGGAACTGAGCACTTGCGCCGCTCGCAGCAACGCCGACAATTCGCCGACTTTCTGCTGCAATGCCGTCGCACTATCGCGCGCTTCGGTGAACAGGCGAATATTCTGCACACCCAGCGCCACCTGTACCGCAACCGTATTCAGGAACGCGAGTTCCCGATCGCCATAAGCATGTGGCGTATTACTTTGAAGCACAATCAAGCCGACGACTTCACGCTCACCCACCACAAGCGGCACGCCGACGCACGATCCAGACATCTGGTCGACGTCAACAGGAGGAGAGACCCCCAGGTCCAGACAGGCATTTACGGTCGCATGGCGCAGATTGTCCAGGTGGATCGACTGCCGGGCATCGACCACGCGGCGGATCAGCCCCTCAGGCGATGGGGCGCGGTCGACGCGCCGACACACACGCTCTCCCGCAGCAACAACGAAGGTCTGACCAATGCGATCCGTTCTGGTGTCGTACACGCATGCCGCGAACGCATCAACCGGGAGGAAGCCGGCAAGCGCCTCGTAGACGCCGGCGAACATCTGCTCGATGTCGAACGTCGAACTGGTAATGTGACCAATGTGATTGATCAGGTTCAGTTCATTAATCCGCTGTCCACGTTCGGCAAAGAGTTGTGCATTCGAGAGCGCCACCGCCAGTTGGTTCGCAACCGTCGATAACCACTGCACATCGCGGGCGCTGAACGCATGCGGTTCAAAACTCTGCACCGAGAGCACCCCGATGGTCTGGTTTTGACGCATCAGCGGAATGCCAACCCATGAACGGATCGGCTCTCCCAGGTTGACCGGCGTTGCCGGCAGGCGATCCTGTTCTTCCAGATAATCCTTAACGTAGAGCATCTTCCCGTGCTCAACGATCCAACCGCTCAGACCACTACGGGGTATTCTGCGTTTGTGCAGATGCGCCGCTGTCATCCCTTCACGCTTGAACATCTCGAAGCAGAGTTCATCGCGGAGCGGATTGTACGATGCCACAAAGCAGAACGACGGCACGCCGACGTGGGCGACGATCTCTTCATAGATCCGTTCGAGCAGGCTGTCGAGGTCGAGCGAGGAAACCATCGCTGCGCTGGCGCGGTAGAGCGAAGCCATTTGTTCCGCCTGTGATCGCGCTTCGCGCAGCAGCGTGGCATTTTCGATGGCAATCGCCGCCTGATCGGCAAAAATCTCGAGGGTTTCAACCGAACGGGGGGTCGGGAGTTGGCGATCATACGGCTCGTCCACCACCATAACGCCAACCAGACGCGACTTGCTCCGGTAGAGCGGCACAATCAGGACATCATCAGCCTGCCACTCTTCCGATGTACGCGTTCCTTCTGTTTCGAGGGGCGAGATCAGGCGAAGATCGGCGCCATCGATCAGTTCCCGTATGCGCTGACCGGGAACAAAAAAACTTCGCCCGATGCGATACCGGGGATCAAGCAGGTGTTCGAGCAACGACACCGGCAGATAGCGACGGCGCAGGCGCTCGATGTCGGCCAGCGGCAACCCTGCCGCAGCGACCAGCGATGCCATCGCGCCATCATCGTTGTCGATCAGGTAGAACGCAACCGAGCGAAAGCGCGCAGTTTCGGCGACGCTAAAGGCAATCTGTTCGAGCACATCATCGAGCGAGCGGTCGGCGCGCATTTCCTGCCCGATGCGCAACACTTCATTGAGGGTCGTCGCGCGTTGCGCCAGCAAGTCGCGCTGACGGCGCTGCTCGTGATAGCGTTCCTCATTGCCAATGGCAAGCGCAATCTGATCGGCGACTGCGCGGATAAAATCGAGCGCATCGCGATTGAAGGCGTGCGCCCGTGAACTGTGCAGATTGATGACACCGATGACCTGCTCCTCGTAATAGATCGGCGCTGCCAGCGTGGACGCTGGCAAGGGACCAACCGCCGCAGGTCGATCATCATCCGTCAACTGCTCGACAATACGCGCCTCGCCGCGTATCACGACCCCCGCAGCAATCGTATGTCCCCCGTCGAGGACCGTATTGATCAATTGTTCGTCATCCTCGGGGGCATACCCTGCGGCAACGATCAGGCGCACCGGACCACGTTCGCCGACCGAACGCAACGCCACGTATGTTTGGGGTGACGTTGTGACGCCAAGCGCATCGGACTGCTCCAGCTCGAACGCTTCATGCTCCACCACATAGCCGCGCAGCGCAACATATCCATGGGTGGCGCGAGTGGCGCGCAGCGCCTCTTTCAGTGCAAAATCGAGAATGTTGTGAAGATAGAGAGTGGATGTCAGTTCACGACTGATACGCTGCAAAGAGCGCAATTGCCACAGGCGACTCTGGAGATGGACATCGTCTTCGGCATAGCGTTGCGCGCTGACGAAGGCTTGCGCCGCCTGCGCTGCAACAATCGCAATCAGGCGCTCTTCGTGCTCGCCGAAGCGATCATATTGAACATCCATCAATTCAAGGACGCCAACCACCTGATTTCCCATCTGCAAAGGCGCCGCCATGTAGGCGCCGATCGCGCGTCCATCGGCAAAAGCGATAACAGCCGGGGGCACAGGGGCATAACGCAGGTCGGAAAGGCGGATCGTGCGGCGATGACGCACCGCCCATTCGCTCAGCGTTTGATGGTCGTTCGATGCGGCGGGTGCTGGAGGCTCGAGCGGAACGCCAATAGACGCTGCGGGTTCAAGCAGCCCGGTTTCAGTGTTGATCAGGCTGAATGCAACTGCCGCGCAGGGAATGAGTTGCTGCGTGAATCGAACCACGACGGCAGGCAGTTCATCGAGGTCCGGTCCAGACGCAAGGTGAACGCTCAGCGCGCGCAGGGTATCGATTTCACCGGCATACCGTCGTTCGAGCGAGCCATCAGCCGCGTCGGTCATTGGCGTCGGCGCCGCTTCACGATGAAGCAGCACGATCAGCAGTTCGATCTGATGGCGCAAGGTTGTCAGGAAGCCAGGAGTGAGTTGTTCGTGATGAGCGGCAGGCATGCCGAGCCACACCATGCCTGCCGGGGCATCCTGGTAGTAGAGCGGCAGTTCGATCGTCTGGTCTGGAATCGAGACCGATCGTTCGATCAAGCGCTGACGCCACTCCGGGCTGACACCCCAACCGGCGCTGTGCGTGACACCGCCGGTTTGCACCGCAATCACACCCCAGGGGCAGGGCAGATGATCCTGGGCCAATTCGACAATCCGCCGGACCATCGTCTGCGCATCGATATCGGATCGGCCGTACTCTGCCAGCGCCGTCAGAATCTCCCATGCGCGAACGTGCGGTGACGTAACAGTTGTGGCGTCCATTGATGGAGACCTATCGCAACATCAGCGGCAGCGTATTGCCAGACCGCCGTATCTCCTACGCTCGTCCGATGCTCATGTGGCTTTTCCGCCCCTGCTCACGCGCCTCGGCGACGGCGCGCTGTCGAACTTCTTCGACGCTTTCGCTCAGTTCGCGAATATCGTAAAACGGCCCGTCGTTGCTGGTCAGAATGCCTATCGAGAGCGACATCAACGGCAACTGCCGCACACTGCCATCCTCCGCCTGGATCGTGATATACCCGTTGCGGCGATCCTTGTAGTCGTAGTGCAGCCCAATGTCGGCATCGAACCGGTCGCACAGGCGCTGACCAATCGCCTGAATAGCATCGGGCGTCGACGTAATGACAAACGACGGACCGACGATCATTTGCCCGGCAAAATCCTCGGGACGCCCCAACTCGTTGATCGCCTCGCTGATCAGCAGGGCAGTAAATTTCAGCACCTCTTCCCCCACCATTGCGCCGTAGGACTGCGTGAAGGCGTCGAAGCCGTTGATATGCACCAGCGCCAGCGCCCATCCGCTGCTCGACAGCAATGCGCGGTACTGTTCATTGATCAACTCGGCGGTTGGCAGGTTGGTGACCGGATGGGTCAGATTCTTCTGCCGTGCGCGATCAAGAGCGCCCTTGACAATCGTATGCACTTCTTCGATGTCGAAGGGCTTCACGATATAGTACTCCGCCTGAACTTCGCCAAGCCCTTTGAGGCGATCCTGCTTCTCACCACGCGCCGTCAGGAAGATGATCGGAATATGGCGCGTTCGCGCACTCTGGCGCAGCGCCTTCCCAATCTCATACCCTTCCATATCGGGCAGATTGACATCGAGCAACGCCAGATTTGGGGGGGTCTTCCGGCAGATTTCGAGCGCGGTTTGACCGCGCAGCGCCGTCATGACCTCATACCCCTGCGACGTAAAATAAATCTTGAGCAGACTGGAAATGTCGGGGGCGTCTTCGACGACCAGGATCTTCTCTTTGCTCACGAAACAGCCTCCTAGCGTCGCGCAGGAATGGATTGCGCAAGCGACATCGATACCAGTATCGGACCATGCGGCTCATCGTCGCCATCGTGCGTAGCGAGATCATACCGATGGGGCCAGCGATACACGGTGCGGCGCGGCTCGCCGTACTCATCGGCATCGCTCTCGTCATCGCCTGCCAGATGCACGACATTGTGCCCAATGGCGCTATTTGGCGACGAGTAAAGCAACACGGTATTTGATTCTATCATACGTGCCGGGTAAATGACAAAGCCGCTTCCGATCTTGACGTTGTGACCGACAGCGGATCCCAGGACCGGCAATCCGACCTCGACCAGTTCTGGTTTCTCGGCGCCTTTCCAGCGATGGAATGTGCGGATAGGACGATTCAGCAGGTGGAAATCGGTGAAAATGTTTCCTGCTCCGATAAAGGTGTTCCGCCCCACCACACACAACTGCAAACAACTGAGTTGCGCGACCATCGAGTTCTCCATCAGCGTCGTCATAAACAGACCCGCGTTGAACGGCAGGTAGCAGCGGTCGCTCACCACGCTCAGCATCACCTGCGACCCCTGCATAATATTGACATTGTCGCCAATCAGGCTATTGGTAATGACGACGCCAGCGCCGATATAGACATTGTTGCCGATGACCGTCGGACCGTGAATAACCGCCGTGGGATCGATCGAGCAGTTTTTTCCGACCTTCACCAGGCGCGAGCACGACAGAAAGTGATTGCGCCAGGGCGGAGCAAGCGGGTTGAGCCGTTCAGCCAGCGTTGTTAATGATACTGCAATTTTTTCTTTCCAGCTTTGTTCCACCAGTTGCTCGTGGATTCGCCCCCACGAGAAGACGCCGAACGGCGAGTTCGCCAGAAACAGGTGCACCCAGTTTTCGATCGACAGAAACGCGCGCATTGGCACCTGGAACACCAGGTCGCCGTGGCGCGCCATATAACTGGGGATGTGGTAGTAACCCATTTCGCGCGGCAGCGTATCGATCACCAGCGGCTCCGGGTCGGCATCGGGACCGTGCGGGTAATAGAACAGATCGGCGACATACACGCCATGGCGTTCATCGAGACGAATACCTTCTTGCAGGTGCAGTGCGTGGGTGACGATTGCCGCGTCGTCGCGCGCGAAGGCGATGCGACAGGCGCGACCGGTCTTGCGCGCCTCGCGGATAAAGGCGTCGATCAGGTGCTCGTTGAAGAACAGATTGTCACGATGAACAAGCAATTCTTCATTGACCGGCGGCGCCTCTTCGAGCGAGTCGACCTCCAGCGCGCCGCGACAGTAGGGAGCGAGCAAGTCACGTTGCAACAGCCAGAGCGGTTTATTCAGCACGCGGAGATCGCGCGCCGGCTCGCCGAACGGGGGAATGAGCGTGCGCTCACGGATGATAATGCGTTTCATAGACGGAACTCCCCGCAACGATAGCCGGATTTGAAGGAGAAGCACAACCTCCTTCCAGGCTCTGACCTGTACTATACAGGATAGGGAAGCACCCCTTCAAGGGCATGAGATTACAGTCGAATTACGCGCCAGGAGATCGATGATACGCACGAGAGGCGGCGTTTGACAGACGCTTAATCCTGAAAACACAAAAACACACGTAGCGATACGCCCGACGGACAGAGCCGGACTATCGAACGTGCGCTTGTACAGGACATATGGAGCGTGCCCGCCCTGTCTCCGTTGCGCAAGACGTCTGCACCTCCAGAAACCGATAACTGCCAGGTGAAGACTAATCGATCGGGTCTTTATCGATGGCGAAGATGCAGCGCTCGCATCCCATGCCCTGGCACTCGGTCTGCTCGATACGGAACGAATGACCGCCAGTCACCCAGGTGAGCGCTTCTTCGAGAATACCCTGTGCAAGGTGCCCGACAGGACGATCCGACTTGCGTCCCCAGCAGATCGGGCATTTGTCGATGATGTAGAGGAACTGACCCTTGCGCTCCTCGACATGAGACGGTTGATCACTGAAGCGATCAAACGTCTGCGCTGTCGCATTGAGGACGATTTTCATCTTCATCGTCATCGGCATGAGTTTCAGCGCAAGGTCAGCCATTCCGAGCAGCGGACCGAATTCTTTCAGCCCCAGGTTGAATGCATAGCGCCCGGCGCGCAGTTCCATGCCGCGCGCGCCACGCGGCCCGTACATCGTCTCGGTGGCTTTGGAGATCGCCGATAAATCCGAGAACGGAAATTCGCGCTTGAGATTGTTCGGCGGGTAATTGTTGACCAGATGCCGGGTTCCGGCCAGGTTCAACAGCGCATTGACGCCATTTCGCCCCATGACGTCCTCGAGGCTGATGAGGTACAGGCGGCCGATCAGATTGGGATAGTATCGCACCTCAAGTTCATCTGCGCTGCCACGCTCGTCAGGCATTGCCCGGCTCCTTAAGGGTCTCAGGAGTAAACGATTGGTTAGAATGTGCCATCAGTCGATGGCTTGCATCATTGTACACGAAGGGATCGGGATCGTCAACAGCGTTCACGAGGTTTCTTCGTATGAGACAGTATCGTATGATGGAAAATCGCAGAGGGTGAGAGCGTTGCAGGGCGGCAAACGGGAAGGCGGAACCAGGCGTGAGGCGCAGGGCAAGGAGGCGCGAGGGCGGGCAAGTGCGAGGAGAGAGGTGCAAAGGCCGCGCACGACACGCTGCGCGTTTTGTCCCGCAAAGGTCCAAAGGTTGGACGCGGAAGGCTAATCGAGCGATCAACCAAAACCTGGACAATCAAGGTCGCGGAGCAGCTGACGCCGGCTTCGACAGGCTCAGCCAACGGCAGCTACAAGAGGGTCACCACGGGCCATTATTGTGCAACATCTGGTTGTTCGCTCTATAAGGACAGCAATCTCAACCCCTAATCCCTGGTTCTCATACTACCTTGCAGTCAGTCAGCCAAGATGTTCGAGCGCCCGGTTCGCACGGCGCACCGATCCACAACGCGCGTTGGCAGTCGCGGACGCACTGCGCATTGACATCAGCAGCCCCAGAGGGGCTTTCATGTTCTCAGCGAGGGCTTTCGCCCGCAGCGCCCTGGCGGTATATTGTACGAATGACCGCACAGTAGTATCAGGATATAATCCGTCCGTAAAGAAGACATCCCATCAGGCAAAGAGGCAATGACCAGTCATGCGAATCGTGATGCTCGCTCCGTTTGGCATCCGTCCCAAGGGCACGCTGGCGGCGCGCATGTTGCCGCTGGCGCAGGCGCTGACGCGGCGCGGGCACGAGGTCGTGATTGTTGCGCCGCCGGTGCATAACCCAGAGGATGCTGCGACGTGCGTGGTTCACGGCGATGTGCCGGTGATCCACACCGCAGCGCCATCGCTGCCTGGCGCTGCGACTGTCGCGCAGCAGACGCTGGCGCTGCTCCGTGAAACGGTGCAGCGATCACCAGACGTTGTGCATTTGTTCAAACCCAAGGGGTATAGCGGTCTTGCCGCCTTGCTGCTGGGAACCATCCGCCCGGCAATACCATTGGTCGTAGATACCGATGATTGGGAAGGTTCTGGCGGCTGGAACGATCTGTTGCCGTACCCTCCGGCGGCAAAGCGCCTGTTCGCCTGGCAGGAGCGCGATCTGCCGCGTCGCGCTGCTGCTGTCACGGTTGCCAGTCGCGCGCTGGAAACGTTGATGTGGAGCCTCGGCATTCAGCCTAATCGCGTCTTCTACCTTCCCAACGGCATCGAACCTTCAGTGTTGCACATGCAACGCGCAATGCGCAACGTGCAACGTGCAACCTCGAACCTCCTCCTCTACACCCGCTTTTGGGAACTCGATGTGCGCGAGGTCGTGGCGGCGCTCGTCGGGATTACGGCTCGCCACCCGGACGCACGCCTGATCGTGGCGGGCAGAGGCGAGCGCGGCGAGGAGCAGACGTTGCTGCACCTGGCTGAACGCGCCGGTCTGTCTCACGCCATCGAATATCGCGGCTGGCTGTCGCCGGAACAGATCCCGCCGACGCTGGCATCCGCCGACGTTGCGCTCATGCCAATGCAGGATTCGCTGATCAACCGCGCGCGGGGCCTGGCGAAACTGCTTGAGTTGATGGGCGCCGGTCTGCCGATCATCGCCAGCCGTGTCGGGCAGGCTGCCGAGTATCTGGAGCACGGCGTGAGCGGCTGGCTCGTTCCGCCAGGCAATGCCGGGGCGCTGGCGGAAGCGGCGATCCATCTGCTGAACGACGCCGATCTGCGACAGCGCCTGAGCATCGGGGTGCGCCGGGCAGCTCTGCGCTACGCCTGGGACGCGCTGGCGCCGATTGCGGAGCGGGTGTATGTAGGGGTTAGGGGTTAGATGCTGGACTGAACCTTCCGCCTGGCTCTATTCAACGTTTATCACGACATATTGCCGTGACTTTGCGGAACTGATACGAATGCGCGGTCTTTTGGGCAATACCGCCAGGGCGCGCAGCGGGACGCCAGGGCGCTGCGGGCGAAAGCTCTCGCTGAGGACGCGGTTCGACTGCGCTCACCGCACGCGAAAGCTCCGCCGGGGCTGCTGATGTCGGTGCGCGGGCTAGAGCCTGTTATGTACTTTCGAGCATAAAGGTAATGAACCGCGCTTCGGCAGGCTCAGCGCATCGCGGCCAGCAACTGGCCCAGCGTATCAACCGCCACGTGCCCCCCCGCATGCGGGGGGGGGGGAAAGGGGGGGACGTTGATGCCCGTCATCGCCGGCGCGCGCTGCGCCCCCCCTTTCCCCCTCCTGCGGGGGGGCAGGGGGGGCGATTGCATCGTGCGCGCGTCAACGATCACCGCGCGCGGCGCAGGTGCGCGCCCCCCCTCTTTCCCCCCCCTGCGGGGGGGGGCAGGGGGGCGATTGCATCGTGCGCGCGTCAACGATCACCGCGCGCGGCGCAGGCGCGCGCCCCCCC
>CALGYB010000036.1 GCA_937935075.1 uncultured Roseiflexus sp.
GCAAAGACCCCGGCCTTCAGCCAGCGCTGGGTTTGCTGATAGACGGTGTACCACGGCGGCGGAGCGTTGGGCATCATGCGCCAGGGCGCTCCCGTGCGATGCGCTGAGCCTGCCGAAGCGCGGACGATGCAATCGCCCCCCCCTGCCCCCCCCCGTAGGGGGGGGCAGGGGGGGGGCGCAGCGCGTGGTCGCGCTGCGGGGCGTCTTCGGTCATGAAGGTCAGGGAGGGAGCGCGGCGCCTGAGCCTGTCGAAGCGACGAAGGCCCGCTCCTCGTCGCTCACATCGCTGGGATAGGGTTGACGTGTCATGCTGAAATCATACCACGTTTATCTCTGAAGTGCATAACAGGCTCTAAGCGGAGAGAAGGTTTTTGGGCTGACGGCAATAGGCAATCAGGCCGCAAAGCAGATTGACCAGGAAATTGATTGGACTGCGATGGCGTGAATGCTCAATCTGCGAAATGTTCTTGAGTTGGTCAATAATGGTCTCCACAATTGCGCGTTTGTGAAGCAGGATGTTGTCCATACCATGGCATGAGCGCGTGCTTCATAGTGGAGCGAACGCCAGTGACCAGGTCCACACCGAAGGTGCGCAAGCGTTCGTTGCGGAGCGTTTTGGAGAGATACCCCTTGTCGCCGAACAACGTTCCGAAGAAGTTGCAGGCCAACTTAGGAACGGGCTGACGATCATCAACGTTGCCGGGTGTGAGCATGAGATTGAGGAATTCGCCGCGGTCATTGAACATCAGATGGAGTTTGAAGCCAAAAAACCAGCCGGTGGACGTTTTCCCGCGTGCCGCCAGCCCTGCAACGACCGTGTAGGAGTGGATTCTGGGATTTTTGCAGACGGCCAGGGCGGTCGAATCGATGAAGGAAATGCCAGGACCCGTTCCCAAGCACGTCGTGCACAGGGAGACGCACAGAGGAACCAGGATAGAAGGAATGAACTCGACAAAGCGGTTATAACTGACCAGACCGGGAAACTCTGGGCGCAAGCGCTCCAAAACATAGTCGGTGGAGTACGCTTTGAAATGACGATAATGCGACTGATGAACATGAATCAAAATGGTCATGATCTCGCTCATGCTCAGACTCCTTGCGCGCTGTCGCTGGATTTCACCCGCGCTCAGCATCTGGTTCCGCCACAGAGGGAGAAACGACTGACAAAAATCATCGACATCGCAAAACAATTCGATGAGACTATCCATAAAGGGGCTCCTTGGAATGCTTGTTTTTGCAAATCCAATTTTATCCCATGGGGCCCCTGATCCCCAACTTACGTTATTACCTTCGCACCTGCAACCTTCGTTCACCATTTCACGTGCGACGGTTCCATCTTCGTACCCGTACCCCGTCAACCCCTGCACTTCGCCCGGCGCGAGCCTTCCGGCGCGCCGCGTGCAATGATGACCCGCCCTGCTCCCTGTCACCCCTGCGCTGCGCCCGGCGCGAGCCTTCCGACGCGCCGCGTGCAACGACCGCCTGCCCGCTGTCAACACCTTTACACCGTTCACCTGCAACGTTCAACTCTCCACTGCCATCCCCGGATGAAACGCCAGCGCCCAGCGCCAGCCCTGGTCGGCGCGAATACCGTGCCAGACGCCGGCGGTAGGTGTATGATTCCCATAGTCGTAGCGATGCCCGCTCAAATCGATACGATCGTTCGTGGTGTGCTGGAGAGCAGCGAGAATGCAACTGCCATGGGTGACGAGCGCCACACGCTGCAATGGCGTATCATCGAGCTGATTGAGCAGATCGGCGATGCGCGTGCGCACCTCTGGATGCGTTTCCCCTGGTGCAACTTCACGCAACGTCTCGATAAGGATCGGTTCCAATCCAATGAGTTGCCCGATAGTGGCGGCAGTAGCGCTGGTGCGGGTGAACGGCGATGAGAACAACCGCTCAATGCCACGCTCGCGCAGCCAATGCCCTGCCTGCACCGCCTCCTCTTCGCCGCGCAGGGTCAACGGCGGTCCCGGCATGACAGCATACGGCAGACCGGTCGTGCGATCCGGTTCAGCATGGCGGATCAAAAACAGTTCAGTCAACATACTGGATCACCTCACCTGATGCGCCGCTGTCGGCGCAAGCGATCGTTCACGCACCAGAAATGCCCACCCCACCGGTTCGAGGACCACGCTCCCATCATCATTCAGGGTCAACACGGCGCGCTCGAAGACCTGTTGCACGCGCCATTCGCCGTCGGCGGCGTATGCCGTCACCTCGTCGCTGAGCGGGAAGCCGAACGTCTGCGTTCCACCATGGCGCTCCCAGTACGCAGCGAAAGCGCCGCGTATTGCGTAAGGCGTCTCCGTGAACCGAAGGCACACCGGCGGCGCGCAATCGTTCTGCGGCGCAGCGCCAACCGGCGCGTAGGATCGTCCAAGCGGCGCCACCTGCACCAGGTACGGGGTGTCGGACCATTCGGGATGCAGTTCGAGCACGGCACGCTCGAATATCTGACGTGTGACCCCATGTTCGACAACGGCTGGCGCCAGCGGCGGACCGAACAGATCGTTGCCGCCGTGCATACGCCAGTGTCGCCAGAGAACCGCCGGTACGACAATACCATTCTCGACCCGATCCTCCGGCGCAGGGAGCAGTTCTTCCACAGCCGCCAGCACCGCCTGAACGCCTGCCAGGTTCTGCTCGAACTCCGGTTCCGTACCGGTGATCAGTTCGGGAATGATTGCGGCAATTCCCAGACCGGCAGCCCAATCGTGCATGCCGCCGGTGATGACGTACTGCTCCCAGAAGCGCGTGTAACGGTAGCCGCTGGCAGCGGCATAGACGTGCGCCATGTCGATGGATGGCGCGTGCTCACAAAATGCAGGAAACACGTTGCCAGCCGCCGAGTGGAGGAATATCGCGCCCCAGGCGTCGAGCAGAAAACTGCGCAGCACACGACTCTCGACCTCCGAGTCAGGGTAGGGTCCGCCGGTGTCGGACACGATGCCATACGCCCCGAACACTGTCACGCGCCAGTCATTATCGGGGCAGGCGTCGAGATTGGTGTTCATGTTGCGGTTGAGATCGACGCCACGCGCGTTGAGTCGCGTCCCGAGCGCCAGTCCATCCGGGTTGATGGTGGGGATGATGTAGAGGCGCACGGCAGGCGGAACCTCGTGCGGGTTGGTGCGGAAATAGTCGGCGAGCATGGTTGCCAGCGCGTGGGTGTTGGCTTCCGGCGCGCCATGCGTATTGCCGACGATTACCAGTTTGATCGGGCCATCGCCGATGCGCAGCGCAGAGATCGGGCGCCCCTGCGCCGACGCGCCGATGGTCAGTTCCGCCACGGACGGTTGGCGCACCGGCGCGGCGTAGAGCGAGATCGGGATAAGGAATAGAAGGACCAGGAAAGGCAGGAGTTGACGTTGAAGGTTGAAGGTCGTCATAGATTCCCTGAGATCCTTGAGGTCACGTCATATCTGAACGGCAGGCAGGAACCGTTGCGCCGGGAAGGGTTCATCGCCATACCCCACTCAATCGGGGAGACCTCAAGGGTCGGGACGTTCCGCGCCTCACCCAAACAACACCTCCACATCCTCGCGCGTGAGCGATTTGAGCATGCTGGCGTCGGCAGTGATCAGTTGCCCAACAAGATCGCGTTTGCGCTGTTGGAGGTGCAGGATTTTCTCTTCGACCGATTCGCGGGTGATGAGTTTGTAAACAAAAACCGGTTTCTCCTGACCGATGCGGTGGGTGCGGTCGGTTGCCTGCATTTCAACTGCCGGATTCCACCAGGGGTCAACATGGATGACATAGTCGGCAGCGGTCAGATTCAGCCCGACGCCGCCAGCTTTCAGGCTGATCAGGAAGAACGGCAGCGTCTCGTCGTTCTGAAAGCGATCGACCTCTTGCTGGCGCCGACGGGTCTGACCGTCGAGGTAGGCGTACCGGATGGAACGCGCATCGAGCGCTTCGCGGATGAGGGTCAGCATCTGAACGAACTGCGAGAAGACCAGCGCCTTGCGCCCCTCAGCCGCCAGGGTTTCGAGCGTTTCCAGGAGCAACTCGAATTTGCCAGACAAACCGCGGAAGTCGGGGGCGACCAGTTTCGGATGGTTGCAGATCTGGCGCAGGCGCAGCAACCCTTCGAGCACCTTCATGCGCGCATTGTTGATTCCTTCGTTGTCGATCAGCCCCAGCAGCAACGCGCGGTAGTAGTCGCGCTGTTTGACGTACATGCGACGCTGTGCCGGTTCCATCTCGATTTCGAGCAACCGTTCGCTGCGCGGCGGCAATTCTGGCGCCACCTGATCCTTCGTGCGGCGCAGGATGAAGGGGTGGACCATTTTGCGCAAAAACTGCGCCGTCTCCTGGTTCTGCTTCTTTTCGATGGGAGTGACGAACTCCTCACGAAAATAGTCCAGATTGCCAAGCAGTCCAGGGTTGAGGAACGCAAACTGGCTCCACAGTTCGAGCGTCGAGTTTTCAACCGGCGTGCCGGTAAGAACCAGGCGCCGTTCGGCGTTGAGCAGGCGCGCCGCTTTCGCAGTTTCCGCCAGCGGATTCTTGATCGCCTGCGATTCATCGAGAATGACGTAGCGAAAACAGTAGCGCCGCAGCAACTCGATGTCGCGCAGCATGGTACTGTAGGTGGTCAACACCAGATCGTAACGGTCGAACAGCGCCGGATCGCCGATGCGGTCAGTATCGTGGTGAACATAGACGCGCAGATCGGGGGTGAAGGTTGCGGCTTCGCGCTCCCAGTTGAACAACAGCGAACGCGGCATCACGATCAGGCTCGCGGAGCCATCAGGGTGGCGCTCTTCGAGCGATTGCAGAAACGCCAGCGCGCAGACGGTCTTGCCGGTGCCCATGTCGTCCGCCAGGCAGCCGCCGAAACCATACTCGTTGAGGAAGTGGAGCCACTCATACGCAGCGCGCTGATAGGAGCGCAGTTCGCCGCGGAAACCGCGCGGCAATGGCTGCGTCTGAATGTGCTCGAACGAACGCAAGCGTTCACGACGCCGCTCGAACTCAGCGTCGGTCTGCGCGCGGTCGGCGTCAGCGAGAAGTTGATCGATGAGGGTCAGGTGACTCTGCGACAGGCGCACGCCTGTGTCGGTCTCTTCACCGAGGGCGAACAGGTAGCGATAGCGTTCGAGCCACTCTTCGGGAATCGCGCCGATGGCGCCGTCCGCCAGTTTCAGATACTTCTCGCGGCGACGAATGGCGCGGCGCACCTCCTTGAACGGCGCCTCGAGGTCGCCGAAACAGACGACCGCCTCAAGGTCGAACCAGTCGATGCCGGAACTGATACGAAACGAGATCTGCGGACGATTGCGGTTGACCCGCGCCGTCTTGATCTGGTCTTCGCCGAAAATCTCGAACCCGCGCTGCGTCAGGAGCGGGATGCGGTGCAGCAGAAAATCAAGCGGGTGGACCGTCCTGCGCAGATCGAACCATCCAACGTCGGCGCACTTTTTCAGCCCATATGTGGACGCTCCCAGGTCCTGCAGGAAGACCATTTCCTCTTCGATATAGCGGCGGATGCGTACCATGGTCATCGTCCCGGGATGTCGCCGGATGATGCGTTGTGGCGGCGATTTGTCCGCCTGCACTTCATAATCGCCGTAGGCGAAGCGCACCTGCGCGCGCAGTGTTCCTTCCGCCTCACTCAGGTAAACGCGCGGCGTCGGCGCAACATCAATGTCTTCCCAGCGCAGCAGATCGCCGCTGAGCGGCAACTGCTCCGCCAGCGGCAGCAGATACCGATCGAAGAACTCTTCCTGCTCATTCGGAGGAATCGTCAGGTCGGGGTATTCGATCAGGGCTTCAGCGGCGCCGTCTGGCGCATCAACCGGCAACAGCCATTCACCGACGATCAGCCGGAGCGGTCTACGGATGAAGACCGTGGCATCGCGCGGATCGAGCGCAATGCGTTCACCGGCGACGTTCAGGTGTGCTCTGAGGCGGAGCGCGCCTTGATCGCCCTGCTCGACGGACATCTCGACCGATGCTGGCCTGGTGAGCACGCGCACACGGTACTGAAACGGATTGTCCTGTTCGCCGATATAGACGAGTTGATCGGCGAGCAGCGGGAGTATCGGATCATAGACAGCGCTTCGATCATTGCCAAACAAGTAGGAAATGTAGGGCGCACTGTTGTTGGTGACCACGATCATATTGACGGCATTGATCGTTTCCACAGCGACGCCCGGATAGGAAGCCCGATTGATGCGTGATGAGATCGGGCGCGCCTCGCTCGACAGGTTCAACGACGCGATGGCTTCCGCCAGCGCCTCGGGGTCGCGCAGCGCTTCAGAGGGAAGGGAGCGGTGTGCAATCGCATAGGGAACGATCGTCCATGAGGAATTGCTGCGCTGCACACTGAACACAATGCAGGCATGATGAACAGTCGGCGCGCGCTGCGGTTGCGCTTCGACTATTTTGCCGATCACAGCGCGCCACAGGCTTGGAGGACGCTCGATCAGGTAATCGCGGAGCGCCAGCAGCGCCGCCACGCGGTGTCGGCAGAGCGTCCAGTAGTGGCGCTGCGGGCATGTACAACTGGCAAAGATCTGATGGTTGTGCATGCGAACAGTAACCTGGTGCGCCACGCCCGGCGACTCGAAGACGCTAATCTGCGCGTTTTGCGCATCCACATAATCGATGATAACCTGCCCGCGCTTGACGTACTGTTCTCCCTGCCGAACGACGGATTGCGAAGCCGACTGAAACAGCCGATCACTATTCAGTATATCGGCGGAAAGGACATTCAACATTGGCAGTGTTTTTCCCGAGATTGATACTGATATTGCGGGTCAGCGCACACCCGGCAGGACGACGCCCTCGAATGCGGGTACAGGGAATTGGAGCGATAGCGCTGACAGATGCGTATTATATCATGGCGCTTTTTCATCAGACTCTTATCCTGCGTGCAACTCCGCAAACGTGTGTCCCCCTTGCAGTGATGGTATAATGCCTGTTGCGCGTCCGGCGGGATGCACTGGAGGCGCGCCGGAGTCCAGCGATCTACTGATACACGATACGCGGAGTTGCACTATGAGTACACGTTCGCAGCGTGGTCGAGCGGTTCAGACAAAGAAAAGCGGCGGCGCTTCCCGCGCACTCTACGTGGTGATGGGCGCTGCCGTTCTGCTGGTGATTGCAATTGCCGCAACGGTTGCGCTGCAGAACCGGCAGCCTGCGGCGACTCCCGGGCGCGAACCGGCGCGCCCGATGACGAATATTCCCACGGGGGTGGACGACAATGGCTTTTTCTTCAAAGGGAATGCCAACGCGCCGGTTGTCGTGACCGAATTCTCGGATTTCCAGTGCCCCGGCTGCGCCTATTACGCAACTGTGTTGTCTTCGCAGTTCGAGCAGGAATATATTGCGACCGGCAAAGTCAAATTCGTGTACCACGAATATCCGTTGAGCGGGCATATGAACGGCGTCCCTTCCGCATATGCGGCACGCTGTGCAGGTGAGCAGGGCGCCGACAAATACTGGGCAATGCACGATTACCTCTTCACCAATCAGCGTCAGTGGGGCGCACAGCCGGACCCCAGGGCGCAGTTTGTCGCCTATGCACGCCAGATTGGTCTTGATACTGCTGCATTCGAGCAGTGCTACGCCAGCAACCGCTTCCGCGACGCCATCAACCAGGCGAAGGCGGCAGGCGATGCGTTGCGCCTGCCAGGAACTCCGTCATTCGCTGTGAATGGTCAACTGGTCGACACCACCGGCGCGACCAGTGTGGAAGAAATCTACGCCCGCATGCGTCAGGCGGTCGATGCGGCGCTCGGAGGGCGGTAGGACCATTGAATGTTGAACGTTGAGAGTTGAACGTTGCAGGTGGCAGGTTAACGCACCCGAATCCTTGATACTCATGTGCGGTCATTTATACAAGACTGCCGGGGCGCCGGGGTGCTGCGGGCGAAAGCCCTCGCTGAAGACGCGGTTCGACTGCGCTCACTGCAAGTGCAAGCCCAGCCGGGGCTGCTGGCGCCACTGCGCAGTCATACGTTCACGATACGGACTGCTGGTGTGCGTTGCGAACCGGGCGCTCGAACATCCTGTCTGACTGACCGCACGTTAGTATGAGGTCTGTGCTGAGAGCGCAAGCCTGAAGCAAGAGGCAAGAGGCGTTGAACTACGTCCATCGCTCCACGACACAACTCAGACGATTGTCGCCCAGGGGCGCGTCGCTCTATTGACATCCCCTCGCCGCATGGCTATAATGCCGGGGTCTGACGCCTGCTCCACATCTGCGCGGGGCAGCCTGTACAAGCGATTGTTGTTGCACGCAACAGAGAGATACCATCGTGCGTAACCGGGATATCTACTCGCTCATTTTCATCCTGCTGATCGCCGGAGTCGCGCTGTCGATCGTCTTTGCGCCCGAAGGACGCTGGCTGTTCAACCGCGACGTCAGCATTCGCCTGGGTCTCGACCTGCGCGGCGGCACACAGGTGCTGCTCCGTGCGGCTGAACCGGTCGAGCGCAGCGTTATGCAGACAGCGGCCGGCGTCATCGAGCGCCGTATCAACGGTCTCGGCGTGGCTGAGTCGGTCGTCCAGTTGTCGGGAAATGACCGGATCATCGTCGAGATACCAGGCATTGCCAACCCTGAACAGGCGATTGAAACGTTGCGCGGCACCGGGAAACTGGAGTTCATCGACACCAAAGGCGAATTCCTTTCTCCGGGCGCCATCGTGCGCACCACCGGCAGCCCCAATCCGATTGCGCTGCGCCCCACAACACCAGTCACCGACACGGAGTCGATCACTTCGACTGAAACGATATCGCCGACGGTTCCAGAAGGTCCAATCTATGAGAGCATTACCGACGGCAAGGACCTGGATCTGAACTCGGTGCAGCCGCCGCAGATCGCCGGTCAGAGTCTGCAAAACCAGTTTGCTGTGCCTTTCGCATTCACCGGCGAGTCGGCGCGCCGACTGGAGCAGTTCACCGCCGCCAACATCCAGCGCCCGATGTGTATCGTGCTCGACAATCAGGTGTTCAGTTGCCCGATCGTCCAGGCGGCGCTGGTTGGCGGGCGTGGGGAAATCACGACCAGCACACGCCAGGACGCCGAGCAGATCTACACGCAACTCAAGTTTGGCGCGTTGCCGGTGCCGCTTCAGGTCGAATCGAGTCGGACAGTCTCAGCGTCACTGGGGCAAGGGTCGGTCGATGCGAGTATTGTGGCAGGCGTTGTCGGTCTGGCGACGGTGGCGCTATTTATGATTCTGTTCTATCGGTTGCCAGGCGTGCTGGCGACGGTGGCGCTGCTGCTCTATACGCTGATCAGTTTTGCGCTCTACCAGTTGATACCGGTGACGCTAACGCTGCCGGGTATCGCAGGGTTCATCCTGTCGATCGGCGTGGCAGTCGATGCGAATGTGTTGATCTTTGCCCGTTTGAAGGAAGAGTTACGCCGTGGCAGGTCGCTGAATGCGTCAATTGACGCCGCTTTCGTCGAAGCCTGGCCCGCCATTCGCGATTCGAGCGTGGCTACGCTGATTACGTGCACAATCCTGTTCATGTTCGGCAATACCTTCGGCGTCAGCCTGATCAAGGGGTTTGCCCTGACGCTTGGGCTTGGTATTTTGCTGAGTCTGTTCACATCTATGGTCGTAACCCGCACCTTCCTGCACACGATCAATCCGCTGCCCTTCGCTCAGAACCCATGGCTCTACGAACTGAAGGATGCACCGGGAATGCGCCACGCCCGTGAGGCGGCGTAGATGACTTCAAGAGAGACGTATGGATAAACTCGTCAAACTGCGCTACTGGTGGTTCGCACTGTCGCTGCTGTTCATTATCCCTGGTCTGGTCTCGCTGGCGATCTTCGGGTTGCGTCTGGGCATCGATTTCAGCGGCGGCGCACTGTGGGATCTGCAATTCGTCGAGCGTTCGCCTGGTCAACTCGATACTGAGCGGATTCGCGCGATTTTTGCCACCCATGGGTTTGAGGGGGCGCTGGTACAGTTGACCGAGTCGCAGGTCGATGGGCGCACCGTCGCCAGCGCAGTGGTGCGCACCCGTTCCTTGAGTGAAACCGACCCTGAGTCGCAGCGCCAACAGGTGCTCCAGGCACTCAGTGCAGAGTATGGTCAGGTCAATCAACAGGCGTTGCAGACGGTCGGCGCCACGGTGAGCGCCGAATCGACCCGTAGTGCAGTGATTGCGGTCATCGCCGCGTGTGTAGCGATTCTCGTCTATCTGACGCTCGCCTTCCGCCGGGCGCCGCATCCGGTACGCTACGGTGTCTGCGCCATTCTGGCAATGATCCACGATGTGCTGCTGGTGCTGGGTGTCGCCTCGATCCTGGGCATCACCATCGGGCTGGAGGTGGACGCGCTGTTTCTGACTGCGCTGCTGACCGTTATCAGTTTCTCGGTGCACGATACTATCGTGGTCTTCGACCGCATCCGCGAGAACCTGATCAACCGACGTCCCACCGAGACCTTTGATGACATCGTTAACCACAGCATCGTCCAGACGTTGCCGCGCTCGGTGAATACGCAGTTGACCACCTTTTTCACGCTGGTAGCGCTGCTGCTCTTCGGCGGCGAGAGCATCCGCAATCTGGTGCTGATCCTGTTGATCGGGCTGATCAGCGGCACGTATTCGTCGATCTTCAACGCTGCGCAATTGCTGGTGGTGTGGGAGAACCGCGAGTGGAACCGCTGGTTCCGCCGCAGCACCCCACCGGGCGCCGAAGCGCCCGCGGCGTAGTAGGGGCGTGCCGGTGGCACGCCCACATCCCCGCGCGCGCCCACGCGCCGGTGGCGCGCCCACATCCCCTACCTACCCCGCCTGCAATGGCAGATTTGGCTGCACATCGAGATCCCAGCCATCCTGTTTGCTGGCGTCGAAGCGGTAAAAGGCGGCAGCGCCGATCATGGCGGCATTATCGGTGCAGAGGGCAATTGGCGGGACGCGCACCGGAACCGGTGAACGGCGACGAAGTTCTTCTCGCAGGCGGAGGTTGGCCGCCACGCCGCCCGCCAACAGCACTTCGGTTGCGCCGAAGGCGCGCGCCGCCTCGACCGTCTTGGTCACCAGCACATCGACGACCGACTCCTGGAATGCGCGCGCCAGACGCGCTACGATGGCCGGTGGAAGGGGGGGCGGGTTGGCGGCTGCGGGTGTGCCACGTTTGCCGGCGCCAGGCTGAAGCGCCGCTTCACGCGCCCGATA
The DNA here is from genome assembly GCA_937935075.1 of uncultured Roseiflexus sp. GTDB lineage: Bacteria > Chloroflexota > Chloroflexia > Chloroflexales > Roseiflexaceae > Roseiflexus. The sequence goes on from CALGYB010000036.1 coordinate 11,161, forward strand.
CTCGCGGATCTGATGCAGCACTGCGGTTTTCAGCCCGCTAAACGAAAAATCGTAACTGTCGCGCAGCCAGGCGCGCGGCAAGGTGACGCCGCCGGGCGCGTTTTCAGCCGCCTGTTGAATGGCGGGTCCGCCAGGGAAGCCAAGCCCCAGCAACCGCGCGACCTTATCGAACGCTTCGCCAGCCGCGTCATCGCGCGTCTGCCCAAGCATACGGTAGCGACCGTGCCCTTCGAGCAGCGCCAGCAGCGTATGCCCGCCGCTGACGACCAGCGCAACGACGGGAAACTGCGGTTCGGGCGCATCAGGTTGCGCGTCGGTCAGCAACCAGTTCGCATAGATGTGCGCCTCGATATGGTTGACCCCAACGAACGGCAGTTCACGGATCCAGGCAATCGCCTTGGCGACATTCAGACCGGTCATCAGCGCACCTGCCAACCCAGGACCATACGTCGCCGCAATGGCGTGGATGTCGTTCCATCCGCCGGGAAGCGGGCGCAGTGCATCGTGCACCACGGCATTGATCGTCAGCATATGCTGGCGCGACGCAACTTCGGGAACAACGCCGCCGTAGCGACGGTGCTCTTCGATCTGCGATGCGACAACATTCGAGATGATCGTGCGACCGCCGCGAATGACCGCCGCCGCCGTTTCATCGCACGATGTCTCAATTGCCAGAATAGTACAGTTCGTATCCATACCCGGTATTGTACCATTACTCCGGCGGCGGGTCCCCGGAGTTTCACGCCGACCGGGTGAGGAAGGGGCGCCTTGACATACTGGCTGCCGGAAAGGTATAATGGGGCGGTTTTAGGAATACCTAAATATACCAGAGCCATGCCACTGTCAGAACACACCGAGTCCGTCCAGGACTATCTGAAGAGCATTTTCGACATCCAGCGCGAGCACGGGCGTGTGGCGACGACGATGCTTGCCGAGCGGTTGGGCAACTCACCTGCATCGGTAACCGGCATGATCAAAAAACTCGCCGCGCTCAATCTGGTGGAATACGAACCGTACCAGGGCGCGGTGTTGACCCCAGCAGGCGAAAAGATTGCGCTGGAAGTGATCCGCCACCACCGCCTGATCGAGCGGTATCTCGCCGAGGCGTTGGGTGTGCCATGGGATCAGGTGCATGCCGAAGCGGAAAAGTGGGAGCACGTGTTGTCGGAGGACCTGGAGGACCGGATCGATGCGGTGCTCGGCTACCCGACGACCGACCCGCACGGTGCGCCGATTCCAGGGCGCGACGGCACGTTACCGCCACCCCACACCACCCGTCTGTGCGACCTGCAGAGCGGTCAGTCGGCGACGGTTGCCGAGGTGAGCGACCATGACCCGGCGATGTTGCGCTATTTTGCCGAACTCGGCTTGCGCCCCGGCGCCGATGTCACCGTCGTTGCAGTGGCGCCGTTTGGCGGACCGCTGACCGTGCGGCTCGACAATGCCGAGCATGCCGTGGGACGCGAGGTGGCAGGGTATGTGGCGGTGTGCAACGTGACGTCGGGGGGGTGAGACGCAGGTCAGCCACGAGGGTACGTAGGTCTGGTCGCCTCGTACCTCAGGATATCCGGCAAATCTCTAAGTTGATCGCCCGTCACGACCACAATCTGTCGCATCCTTGCCTGTTGACGGAACGCCGCGAGCGCCTGCGCATTAGCGCGATGTGCGCTGCACGCCGAAATAAAGAGGGCGCCCACGAATGAGCCGCCAATCATACTGGTGATTGCCCGTAGTTGATCGAGGTGCGCAGTACGAAATGGGCGTGCTTCTGTTTTGCACTCGGCAATCAGGAGCGAAGCGGCATGCGCCGCAGCAAGATCGATCTGGTTCGTAGCCGATCCACCCTGCGCTGGGATTTGAACTGCCAGGCAGCAATCATCGAAACAACTGATGCATGCCTTACCGTGGCAAATGTCAGGATCGACCGTAATGTACTCTGTCCATCCTGTCTACTCCTCTGAACAAGCCGGACATTGCAACCCGATGCTGACGCCAACCGTCACCTCCAAACCCGCATCATCCGCCCGGACTTCATCCTTCCTCTTCGTCGCGGGACTGATCGACAGGCGGATGGGTCGGGACGCTGCGCCTATCGGCACGCGGCAGGTCGGTGGTGATGTCGCCGTCTTCGGCGACGTGGAGCACATCGGGGGCTTGGGAGAGTTCATTGATGGCATGCTGGGTGCCAACGACGAAGAGGGTGTTGAAGGCCGTCGGTTCACTGACCTGCACAACCTCGTCACTGAGACCATGCTCATCGATCCAGTGCAGCAGGCGAGTGCGCGCCTGCCCGTTGTGTTCGCGCAAGCGACGGTATTTCTCGGCACGGGTGCAGTGCGCGAGTTCCTCAGCGGAGGGGCGCTGCAGGGTCACAACCGAACGAACCAGAGCGCGCACACGGTTGTTGGATTGTGACGCAGGAGTCTGCTCGTGCTTCGTGCTCATAGGACAAACCTCGCCAGCCCGGCGCCGACCCGTTCGGCAGGCGCCGATAGCGGAAGCGCGGTTTCCAGCAGCCGCTGACGCAGGGCAGCCCCCTGCAAACCAGGGTTGGCGGAAGCGATCAGCGCAGCAATGCCTGCCACATAAGGCGCCGCCATGCTTGTGCCGCTCATCCGGGCATACAAACTGCGGCGCTGAAGGTCGCGCTCCAGGCTCGACATGACATTCACTCCGAAGCCGACAATATCGGGCTTGTGCAGTCCGTCGGGCGTTTGCCCGCTGCTGCTGCTGGACCAGGGGTTGAGATCGAAATCGACGGCGCCAACCCCCAGCGCTTCGGCGTAGGAACCAGGCGCGCGTATCACACCAGGACCGTCGTTGCCGATGGCGATGATCGGAAGGACATCGAAATCCTCCACCAGCGTGCGCAGCAGTAACCGCATACCTTCGGTGACCGTCTTGAATGCCGGCGCGCCGATCCACTCCGGTCGAAAACCAAGTGACATGCTGATGATCATCGGTTTGTCCTGATTTTCCATCAGGCTGAAGTGCGACAGCATCCAGTCCAATGCGACCACAATCCGTTCCAGACTGGTTTTGACCGTCTCACTTTCGATCACCGCTGCTGCCAGAAGATCGACATCCGGCGCGACACCGACATTCCGCCCAGCGATTATTCCACAAACGTGCGTCCCATGTCCGTGCGTATCGAAGCCATTGACAGCCCGCATACTTTCGGGCGTGGGAACGAAGGGAACGTAGCGGAACTCGATCCGTTTTCCGAGAAACTCGTTGTGATCCGCGTCACAACCGGTATCCAGCACACCGACGATGACGTTCCTTCCTCTGATGCCCAGGCGGTGCGCTTCCTGAATGCCGCTGACGGCTGGCCACTCTGGTGCGCGTGGCCGGCGAACCCTGGTTTCGGCGCCAACACGCGCGACCGGCAACGAAAGCGACACATCCGGCACGATCAGGTAGTCGTCCGCGAGGATTTCGCGCGCCTGTTCCGCCTGTTGACTGGTTGGGGCGTTGACGATGTAGCAACTGACATGACCCAGGCGCTCAAACCCGTGTCCGACCGGCTTGCGCTGCCCGGGCAGATGGGGACGCAGACCAAGCCGGATCAATTCCATCGCGCGACGCGATGTTTGCGCGTCGCGCATGATTTCCACGCGCTTTTCGGCAGTTGCCGCTTCGTGCAGGGCAAATGCCGCGCTTCGCGTCCGCTTGCGGACGGCAATGAACTTTTCCACGCCCGATAACTGCCTGCCGGAGCGTGCTGCCACGCTTCTATTCTTCTCTGTACTGTACAGTATAGCACACGCGAGACGACGGTTGCATGGCTACAACCCCTCGCCCCATACCCCCACCTCAATCCCGGCCAGGTTTTCGAGCGCCTTGATCAGTGCATGGTTGCCTTCGTGCCCAAGACCGCGCGCCTGAAGGGTGCGGTAGAGCTGGTGGATCAGCGCCGTTCCGGGCAACGGTACGCCAAGACGGTCGGCTTCCTGCAGAACCAGCCGGATGTCTTTTTGCTGGAGATCGATGGTAAAACCGGGACGCCAGTCGCGCGCCAGGATCTGCGGTCCGCGGTTGCTCAACATCCAGCTGCCCGCTGCGCCGCTTGCAACCGCTTCGAGCGCCTTATGCAGATCGACGCCGCCTGCCTGCGCGAACAGCAGCGCCTCACTCATTGCCAGCGCGTGCCCCACCACCAGAATCTGGTTGACCAGTTTGGTCGTCTGTCCGGCGCCGATTGAACCCAGGTGAGTGATGGTTTTGCCCATCGCCTGGAAGACCGGTAATGCGCGCTCGAACTGTGCGGCATCACCGCCGACCATGATGCTGAGCGTGCCGCGTGCGGCGCCCTCCGAGCCGCCGCTGACCGGCGCATCGAGCATGTGGATGTGGCGTTCGGCCAGGCGCGCGGCGATCCGCTGGGTTGCCTGCGGGCTGATGGTGCTCATGTCGATCACCAGCGATCCGGGGCGTGCGCCATGGATGACGCCGCCTTCGCCCAGAATGACCTGCTCGACGTCGGGCGTGTCGCTGACACAGGTGATGATGATGTCGCTGTGGAATGCCAGATCACCGGGGCTGCTGGCCGGTCCGGCGCCTTCTGCCGCCAGTTCGTCCATGCGGCTGGCAGTGCGGTTCCATACCCGCAACGGAAATCCTGCCTTCAGAATGTTACGCGCCATGCCGCGCCCCATGATGCCGAGACCGATAAAACCGACCCGTTCGCGCTGCTCCATACGCTCGTCCCCCTGCTTGTTCAGTACGAAACCTGTTGCGCGCCATTGTATCACGCACTTCTCAGACATCTGCCATTTTTGCGTAACGCTGGCGTTATCTGCGGGGATTGTCGAAGCAGTCGCGTCTGGCTACAGTATCAGGAGTGTGTGGTTTTGTATGTCCAGGAGCGTCGGTATGGCTTCGTTCACTCGCTTCATCATCATTGCGACCTGTGCAGCGTCGCTGGCGCTGTCGTTACTCGCGGCATGCGTCGCTACGCCGGCAGTTGTGACGGCGCCGCCGCCGGATGCCGCTGTTCCGACTGCGGCTGTCTGGGATCAGGCGCCGTTTCCGCTACGAGTGGCGCCGGATGGCGTGCCGGCCTCTTCATACGCGAATGTGACCCCTTCTCCAACGCTCCAACCCCTCCCCACGCCATTCCCAACCCCCATCCCGCCGACGATGCAGCCGCTTGGTCCGGGCGGTATGCCGCATCCACTGCGCGTCCGCCGGTTGCAATTCGGCGTCCATGCCCATCTGTTCTGGACTGATCGCGCGACACCGTTGCGTCTGGCAAAGGATGCCGGTTTTGGCTGGATTCGCCAGCAGATCCACTGGAAAGACCAGGAGGGTCCACCCGGTTTCTATGCCTGGGGCGCAGAACTCGACGCGCTGATCGCCGATGTCAACGCGCGCGGGCTGAAACTGATGATTTCGGTCGTCCGGTCGCCGAACTTCTATGGGCGCGGCGGCAGTGATGGACTGCCGGAAAATCCCGAAGCGCTGGGGAACTTCGTGGCGGCGCTGGCGCAGCGGTATAAAGGGCGCATCCACGCCATTCAGATCTGGAATGAGCAAAACCTGGCATACGAGAATGGCGGCTATGTTTCAACCGACGATGCCCGGCACTACGTCGAAATCCTCAAGGTTGCGTACCGGCGCATCAAGGAGGTTGACCCGACGATCATTGTGGTCAGCGGCGCACCGGCGTCAACCGCCGTCGATAGCCCTGGCGTCGCAATTTCCGATATTCGCTACTACAGTGCCATGTTCGCCTATGAGAACGGCGTCATTCGCAATTACGTCGATGCGCTCGGCGTCCATCCCGGCGGTTCGGCCAACCCGCCGGAGACCTTCTGGCCCGATGCGCCGAGTCCGGCGCAGGGATGGACCGACCACCCGACGTTCTACTTCCGCAATGTCGAACGGATTCGCCGCCTGATGGAAGAATACGGGCTGGCGGATATTCCGGTGTGGATCACCGAATTCGGGTGGGCGACGCGCAACAACACGCCAGGATTCGAGTTTGGCAACCAGGTATCATATGAACAGCAGGCGCAGTATATCGTCGGCGCTATGCAATGGACGGCTGAACGGTATCCGTGGGTGGATGCAGTGTTTTTGTGGAACCTGAACTTTGCGCCGCTGCGCGCGCGCAATGGCGAACCCTGGCATGAACAGGCGTCGTTCAGCATCATCAACACCGATTACACGCCGCGTCCGGCATATTGGGCGATCCAGCAGTACATCCTGGAGTATAATGCCCGGCGTGAGTAAGCGCCTGTCCGAAACATTGCCACATGACGCGCGGCGCTTCGGCCCGCTCAGCGACCGCCGGGCAGGTGAAGGCAATACCTTCGCCCGCCCGACATTTTTTCTGGAACGTATGCTCCTGCTCACCACGCCTGCCAGAGCGTTCATGTTCTGTCGAATGATGACTGCACGCGCCCCGCTTGCCGCTTTTTGCTGTCTTCTCGCCCTCTATCTGCTCACTGCGAGCGGCCATTTCTACTCCCCCGATGAAGAGGCGATGTACTATGTGACGCGCACCATCGCAACTCGCGCCGATGTCGCCATCGAAGACGGCGATCTGACGCCGATGCCGCTGCGCGAAGGACGTGATGGGCGCAGGTTTTCGCCGTATGGCATTCTCCCATCATTAGCGGCGCTCCCATTCTTTGCACTCGGCGCGCTCTTCTCCAGCGGCGCGCCGGTCGAGGTCTATGAGTATCTCACCCGCTTCGGCGTCAGTCTCCTGAATGCGGTGGTGACTGCTGCAACCGGCGCTGTGTTGTTCGCATTCGTGGCAGCACTGGGGTATGACAGACGCGCCGCGTGGCTGACGACTGCCGCGTTTGGCGTGGCAAGCCTGGCATGGCCCTATGCCCGGACGTTCTTCTCCGAACCGCTGACCGGTCTGCTGCTGCTGTGCGCGGTGGAACGGGCGTATGCCGCTCAGGCGCAGAATGACCGACGAGCGCTGTTGGCGGCAGGGGTTGTGGCAGGGCTGCTGATCGCAACGCGCATCGCAGCCGCCATTGCGTTGCCATTCCTGGCGCTGTATGTCGCAATGGCCGCGTGGTCGCACCAATCCCCCGATCTGGACGGTGTATCCATTGGTGTGGCGGCGCGGTTGCGCACCGTGGCGGCGCGTCTGGGTCGCTGGGGGTTGGGGCTGGTTCCTGGCATGACGTTGGTGATCGGCTACAACCTGGCGCGTTTCGGCATGCCGCTGGCGAGCGGGTATGGCGATGAGGCGAGCGCATTCACGACGCCGCTGCTGACCGGCTTGACCGGGTTGTTGCTCAGCTCCGGGAAGAGCCTTTTCCTCTACGCGCCGGTGGCGCTGCTGGCGCTGGCGGGAGCGCCGCTCCTCTGGCGGCGCCGGCGCCTGGAGACGGCGCTCTTGATCGGGTTGGTCGTTGCAAATGTGCTACTTTACGCGCACTGGCACGCCTGGGACGGCGGCGGCGTCTGGGGACCGCGCCTGTTGCTGCCGATCGTGCCGCTGCTGGCGGTGCTGGCGGCGCCGGTGTTCGAGCGTGCGGCGGCAGGCGGCAGCATTGTGACCCGTTCGGTCACCGGTGCAATCCTGGCATTGGGGACGATCAACGCGCTGGCAGGCGTCATTGTCAATCCGTCAATCTACCTCAACACGGGCATTCCTCGCCGGCTCATCTACTTCGACGCGGCGCACTCGCCGCTGCTGGCGCACTGGCGCATCGCGGCGGAACGCTGGCAGGCGCGATACGGCGACGGGCAGTGCGTCCTCGGCGACGGGTTCTACTTTTCGGAAGCGCGCAATGCGCTGCTGCCGCGCATGACCGGCGGCTGGGGGGTGATCGCCTGTCACAACAACAGACCGGCGCTCCTCACGATCCGCATCAACGACGACCGTCCGGCAGGCGCGCCGCCGGGCAACCCGACGCTCGACATTGCCGGACGACAGGCAGCGTTGCGCGGCGGTCAGGGGAGTGTGGTGCGGATAATGGTTCCGCCGGGCGAGTCGCTCGTGCTGCGGGCGCAGCCGTTTACGCAGACGATACCAGGAACGGAGCGGCAGCGGATGGTCGGGCTGCGCGTCGATGAGATTTCCGCTGTTGATGATCGTGGCGGTCGCCTGCCTTTCTCCGATGCCGCCATCGAACCGCCGCCGGCAAGTCCACGCTACCGCTGGGGGTGGTATTTCGTCCCAACCGTCCGCCACACAACCGACCTGTGGATCGGGTATTTGCTGCGGAGCGAGGTTGGTCCGCTCCGTGCAGCAGCAGTTGTGGCGCTGATGATCGGCGTGGTGTTGGCGGCAGGTGTGGCGGGGGCATGGATGTTGAAGGGGCAAGGTGTTGAACGTTGAACGTAGGAGGGTGGAGGGGTTGCCGGTTGCAGGTTGCAGGCGGGAAGGTGGTTCCTTATCTCTAACCCCTAACCCACGAAAAGAGAGGAACCTGCATGCATTCACGTCGTTCATTCCTGGCGCTGATCCTGATCGCGCTGCCTGGATTGCTACTGACATTGAGCAATCCGCCGGTGCGCGCGGATGTGGCATATCCCGCATCTGGCGCATCGGTCTATCTCCCGTTCGTCACGCGCCCCGCGGCGGTCGATCTGGTTCTCAACCAGGTCGAGATCACCCAATCGGTGCAGAACAGCAGTAACAGCGTGCCGCTGGTTGCCGGACGCGCGACCGTGATGCGGGCGTATGTGACCGTATCCGGTGCGGCGGAACTGTCCGATGTGGTTGTGGAGGCTTCAGCAACGCGCAACGGCGCGCCGTTGCCCGGTTCGCCGCGCCGCTCTGGTCCGCGCACGGTCACAACGAGCGCTTCGCGCGCGAACTACGCCAGCAGTTTCAATATCGCCCTTCCAACTGAATGGCTGTCGGGAAATGTGCAAGTCAGCGTTGTCGTTGATCCCGACAACCGGATCGTGGAATTGAACGAGTCAAATAATCGCCTGACGCGCACACTGGAATTTCTGGCAGTGCCGCAGCTCGATCTGACGATTGTGCCGATCGAGTATACGCATACGCCGAACGGACGCACGTACCCGGCGCCGACGCGCGATACCGTCAGCGACTGGATCATGCGCGCCTACCCGATCAACGGCGTCAACGTGCGGCTGCGTGCGCCACTATCGTTCACCGGCGATCTGCGGAGCGGCGCTGAATGGGAGCGCCTCCTTAATGTGATCACGTCAGTCAAGCAGGGTGATGGTGCGCGATCCTCGCGGGTGTACTACGGTCTGATACCGATTGCAAACGGCAGCGACCGCTGGTTCAGCAGCGGCATCGCCGGCATTGGCTGGATTGGCCTGCGCGCCTCGCTGGGACTTGATCTGACCGGCGCTGCGGATGCTGCCGGTCAATTAGCGGCGCACGAGATCGGGCACAACCTGGGGCGCTACCACGCGCCATGCGGCGTCAGCGGCGATCCACGGCAACCTTTTCCCTATGCGAATGGCTCGATTGGACCAGATGTGTATGGTTTGGATATCAGCCGCGCGCGCGTCTGGACCTCAACCGCACCAGATAACACGAAGGACTTGATGAGTTACTGCCGACCGCAGTGGGTCTCGGATTTCACCTACCAGGGGCTGTTGAACAATCAGCGCGTCTATGGCGCCAGCGTTGCGCCGGTTGGAACCGGGTATCTGGTGCGCGCTGTGTTGGCGAAAGATGGTTCGGCTACGCTGGAACCGGTGTACGCCCTCGACCATGTTGCCCTGGACGCGCCGCAGTCCGGCGAGTATACTATCGAATTGCTGGACGCCGCCGGAACCGTGCTTGCCTCTCACACCGTCACAGCCGTCGAAGCCGAAGGACCGTATTATTACGGCGAGGCGCCGGTGCATCACGACCATGACCATACCTATCGTTCGGTGATCGCCATCGTGCCTGCGCCGGCGGGAATAGCGATGCGGGTGCGTCTGGTGCGCGATGGCGTCGTGATCGCGGAGCGATCGATCAGGAATGGCGCAGCGCCGGCAGTCACTCAGGCAGCGCTTGCGCAGGAGAACGCCTTCTGGGTGCTCTCCTGGTCGAATGCGACTGTACCAGCGCTCGTGCGTTACACGCACGACGACGTGCACTGGACGACCCTTGGCGTTGATCTGGTCGGCGGGCGATTGACCATCGATCCCGACACACTTTCTGGCGGCGGTCGAGGGCGGTTCGAGGTTGTGCAATCTGACGGCGCCACGCTCACCGTCGATGGAGCGCCGATGGTCGCTGCATATGACGCACCGCCACAGGTGTGGATCAATGGTCCTGCCACGCTGCCAGCCGGCGCGCCGTTGCTCCTCTACGGGCGGGCTTCGGACCGCGAGGATGGCGCTATCGCGGATCTGTCCTGGAGCGTCAACGGCACACCTGCGGATGCAGGGCAGGCGTTGATGCTGGATAACCTCACACCCGGCGCATACCATATTCGCATGACGGCGCGTGACAGCGCGGGAAACGAGACGGAGGCGGAACATACCGTGGTCGTCGGTCCGTAGCGCCGTTGCAACGGTTCTGCATTGCAGGCATCTCTCACACAAAGGCGCGAAGGCGCAAAGAAACAGACGTGGATTCGTTTGAACAGATCATACGTCAACACGGCGACGATCTCTATCGCCTTGCGGTGTTGCTGACGCCCGATCCAACCGCAGCGAATGCGCTCACGCAGCGGGTCGCCCGCCGTTTTCGTGATCGTAACCCTGCCGATGTGCTCGAAGTGGCGCGCGCCCTGCTCGAACATGCATACACACGACACAACCCGCTGCGTCGCAACGCATCACCTGGCTGGACGACTGCGCCTGACGTCAAGCCCGAGGCCGCGCCGTTGCTTACTGCAATTGCGCGCCTGCCAGATGCACAACGGTTCGCGTTGGGGATGACGGTGCTGCATGCCTTCGATGGCGCGGATCGTTCAGCATACGCCATTGTCGGGCAAGAGTGGCGCGCGCTGGTGAGGGATGCGCTGTTGTCGTCGTTGCCGGCCATTGATCCCGACATCGATCCATCACGCTTCGACCCCGATCAGGCGCCCGAAGAATGTCGGGCAACGCGAGCGGCGCTGATCCTCGACCTGACGGCAGCCTCCGATAGTTCCGAGGTGCGCGGGCATCTGGCGCTGTGCGAGACGTGCCGGCAGGCGGCGCGCGACTGGCGGCGCGCCGTGGTGCAGGTGGAAGAGACGCTGCGCGATGCGTTGCGCCCATGTCGGCTGCCGGAAGACGTTGCGGCACAGGCAATCGCCGCAGCGCGTCATGATCCGCGTCCAATTGGACGGCGCCTGATCGAAAGTCGCTGGTCGCGTCGCGCGTTGCTGCCACTGGCAGTGCTATTCCTGATCGTACTGATCGTCTGGCCCCGCGGGCAGGCGGAGGAGTCGTCCGTTCCCGCTGTTCCCGCCTATTCGCCCCGCGAATTGCTCGCACGCGTGGAGCAGACCCTGTATACCCCATCGCCTGGTGAGGGAAGCTGGCAGGGCAGGTATCTCATTCGCTGGACGTTTGTCGACCAGACGTATGCCAACCTGCGCGGCGATCTCTGGATCGACCGCGAGACCGGGCAGCACCGCATCCAGCTGGTTCATCAGCAGGGGGGCGCTCCCTACGAATTTCAACTGGCCGATAGCCGGGATCAAGCGTGGTACGCAGTCGCGCCAGCCTACAGCGCAACGCTGGGACTGCCGTTCGCGGGCGAAGACTCACAGGGCATTCAGGCGAATGCCGACCCTGACATGCGGCAGCGTCTGTTAGGGGCGCGGTTGAACAGCGGAGCGTGGGCGACGCCGCGCCTCTATCTGGCGCAGGCGCGCACGGCAGAGGTGCAGAGTTGGGGACGACAGCACCTTGACGACGGCACACAGGTCGAGGTGATCGGATTTCGCGGCGTAAGCCTGCTTGGTTTCCCTCCCGATGCACCCAATGCTGGCGACACAAGCGCCACGATTCTGCTGGCGATCGATGGAGCGACCGGTTCCTTGCGCGAAATCCGTGAACTGATCGGTCCATCTGAGGGCGAGCAGGTGAGCCGCACAGTCTGGACATTTGACGGCGGGCGCGAAGTGGATCCGCGCGAGGAAGCGCGTCTTTTCGGCATAGCATTTGCCTGGAATGGGCGGGGGAAGTTTATCAGGCAGGATGAAATCGTATCGCCGTACTTTCCGCTCATTCCAGCAGAGTCATTCATCTCGCTGCCCCGGGCAATGCGTGAGATAAGCGTGCTCCCTGACCCGCCTTCCGATACCGTTGAGGCAATCCTGATACACGGCGCACCGATGCTTGATGATGGGATGTGGCACAGGTATATCGCAATCTACACGGGTTCAGGACGACGGTTGAGCATCAAGGTGCTGCCTGCATCAAACGCCCAGGCGCCAGACGAGTTCATCAATGCCGATGTCGAGCAGGTTCGTGTGGGAGCGTATGGCGTCTGGTTACGTCCAGGTCTCCGTTGGAATTATCAGGCGATTGTCGTCGATGGAGAGTCGCCGTTATGGGGAGCGCCTGGAGATGGCGGCGACGCATATTCACGGACATATCGGGCGACTCTCGCAGATAGACGGTCGCCTCTATGGGAATATGTTGCGCAAGTAGAGGCGCAGGGGTATACACGAGCCGAGTTGCTAAAGGTGCTGGCGTCGCTCGATGTTATGACGCCGCAGCGCTATGAGGAGCAGCGATCATTCTTCGTGACCGGCGCAGCCGACGCAACCCATCGCTGAACGGGATGTATCACTGGTTCTCTTCGCGGCGCTGAAGTTGTTCGGCAGCCTGCCGTTGCACCCAGAGCGGCGGCACGCCGTAGAAGGCGCGTTCAGCGTCGGTGACGGCGGGATCGACACGCCCGACCGTCCACCGTCCATTTTCGCGGATGAATTGTGTGCCAAAGCGCTGCGGCTGCCCGCGCGCCAGCAATGATCGATCCCAGGCAGCGGCAATAATCGACCATGCGCGCGGATCGCCCAGGTTTGCCGCGCGGCGCGCCAGCAGGCGCGCCAATTCCCAGTGCGCCGGTTCTTCGCCGTAGAGCATCACCAGCGAGGCATGGTAAAAGTCGCGCTCGGTTTGCAGTTTCCCCTGCGCATACAAGGTTGCGACGCGAGCACGACGCTGCCGACCGCGCCGGAAGCGATCCTCAGCGTCGGCGTCGAGGTCGATGATCTGCTCCTCCGCCAGTCGCTCCAGCTCGGCACTGACATCATCTGACATATAAGCATCCATAGCGTGCTCCTGCAACCTGCACGATCATTATACCACTTTGCAGGTGCAGGCGACCGCCACTCGACGACAGAAGGCGACTGAGGGAGGCGCCCGCCGCCCGACACCACTCCCGGGTCGCTGCCGTTCAGGGCGCAGGCGACCGCCACTCGACGACAGAAGGCGACTGAGGGAGGCGCCCGCCGCCCGACACCACTCCCGGATCGCTGCCGTTCAGGGCGCAGGTGATGGTCACCCTGGGGATAACCCCTAACCCAAAGCCTCGAGCAGTAGATCGGCTTCCTCGGGCGTAATCCGTCCCTCGGCAACCATGCGCAGGATGGCGGCGCGTTGCTCTTCGAGGGTTGTCCCGGACGGCTGAGTCGTCACATCGGATGGCGTGGCCCCCTCTGGCGGCGCCGGCGTTTCTTCCACCGCAGCAGGCTCAGGTTCGCCGGCAACCTGCTCGACATGGATCCGAGTCGTGACACCCGTTGCCGCTTCGGGCGGAGGTGGCGGCGTCGGAGGACGCGGGATGCCCGCACTCTCCGGCGGGTGCGGCGGGTGTGGCGGCGCCGGTGGTCGCGTCCGCGGGATGCCCATACTCTCGAGTGCGCGTTCCACTGCCTCGAGTGCGCCAACAATCCCGGCCTGCGCGGCCGCAGCGGCTTCGCGCTTCATCCGTTCGAGCCGCTCTTCGTCGAAGCGCCACTCACGGTCGTTGATACGCACGCGAACTTCGCGGGGACGCCCTTTGTGCTGCGCGGTTTCGCGGGCACGTTCCGTCGCTTCACGCATCTCGCGCTCGATCCGCTGGCGAAGACGCTCGGCTTTGCGCTGCGAGCGGCGCGCCCATTCGTCGCTGCGCCCGCCCATCTCTCTGCTGAACTCCTCTGCCCAGCGGCTCATATCCCGACCAAATTGCTCGCCCCAGCGTCCCATTTCTTCGGCAAACCGCTCCGCCCAGCGTCCGATGTCGTCATCAGGCGTTCGTCCGGCGCCGGCAGACCGGGCAGCGCCTTCGCCCATGGAACTGCTGCTGCGCGGCGTTGGTCCACGCAGCGACAGGTCTCCACCGATGAACAGTTCGAGCAATGCCGCCCCCTCGCCGTACACTGCGCTGAACATCCCGCTACCGGCGGTCACGCCCGAACCGCGCACCGACCCGCCGACGGTTGCCCGCACGGTCAGGCTGGCGTCGGGCGGCAGTTCGACCCGCGCATCGCCGCCGATATTCAGTCTGGTGACGCTATCGGGAGGGAAGCGCATTGCCAGTGTCAGGTCGCCGCCGATGTGCCCGATGTGGGTGGCATTCGTCACATTGCGCAGCGTCAGGTCGCCGCCAATGCTGCCGGCTTTCAGCGTGTCGCCAATATCGATGAATGTTGCATCGCCGCCAATGCTGCCGATGCTGAGGTCGCCACTGATAGTACGCATATCGGCATCGCCGCCGACGGAACCAAGCCTGACACTCCGCGCCTGGTCGATCCGCACATCGCCGCCGATACTCCCTCCTTCGACAGCAGCGCCGTCGCTCCGGCGCAGACGCAGATCGCCATCCAGATCGCGGAAGCGCACAACCTCCGCAACGCTATTGGCGTGCAGTGAGCCGGCGATCGCGCCAACCATGAGACTCTGCACCTCGTCGACGCCGACGTCGCCGGCGACATCGTTCAACACGACCACGCCTGATCGATTGACCTGCACATCACCGTCGATAGACCCGGCGACCCGTAGACTGCCAGCCCGTTCGACCAGCGCATCACCGGCGATGTGTTCGAACAACGCTTCGCCGCGCACATCGGCCACGCGCACATCACCCTCGACGTACTGCGCTTCGAGCGAGCCGACGCTGCCGACCGTCAGATCACCCTCGACCCGGCGCACCACAACAGACCCGTCCACTGCTGACGCCTGCATCGTTCCTGCCACACTGACGACGCTCAGCGCCGCAGCGCGATTGACGGTAAGATCCCCCTCGACATCGCCAAGCGTCACCGTTCCGCCGACGCCTTCGATCCGCACATCATCTTCAGCAGCATCGAGGGTGAACGATGCAATCCCGGCTACCAGCACGGCGTCCTCGACAGTTCCACCGGAAATGGTAGCCGTTGCCGGCGTGCGCAGCCGGAGATCGCCCTCGATGTCGCCGGTGATCACGAGCATCTGCTCGTCCTGTTGCAGGGCAATCTCGCGCTCCTCTTCGGTCCAGATCTCGACTATGCCGGATTCGCCCGGCTCGACACGTAACGCGCCAGTGCAGCGGTCAAAGCGAATATGCGGCGCATCACCCACAGATATGTGTCTGACTGGCATTCCGATGCTCCTATTCTACGAAAATCTCGATACGCTCCCCTTCTTCGAGGTCCTGCAGCTCGAAGATGCGTCCCGGTGCGTTGCGCTCGATAGCGCGCAGCACATCGTCGTTCGTGACGCTGGCGTTGCGCGGAAAGAGGCGCGCCCCCAGTTTGAGACCGACAGTCACCAGGCTGGCGGGGATTGTGACATTGATCTTCTGCCGACGCGAGTGCATGTCGGTCACCACCACGCGCAACGAACGGGCGCGCGCCTCGGTGCGGGTGCGCGTCGCATCGTCGGTAATCGCCTCGAGGAGGCGCGCCCCTTCTTCGGCGGAGATCTGACCATGTTCGATCATCTGCAGAATGCGCAGACGATCATCGCTTGCAGTCATAGGATGCCCCTTACGATTTCAGCAGCCGCAGCGCCTCCTCGACCGAAATCTCCTTCGCTGCCAGGCGGTCGAGGATCGCCCGCCGATCAGGGCGCGCCGCTTCCGCTGGCGGACCATACCCAAGCGCGGCGACAATGTCGTCGAGGCGGCTGCGCGCCGTGTTGTAGGCGACTTTAAGATCGCTAGCGACGCCGTTGATATTGCCGCGATTTTTGACAAGCAACTCGACGAATTCGAGTTGCTCACGCGACAGGCGCCCCAGCCGACCAAGCGCGAAACGTCCTTCGATGGCAGTGTGGCATGCGTCGCACTCGAAGCGAGTAACGTGCAACGCCTCACCGCAAACCGGGCATGTGGTGAGGAGCGGGTTCATCGTTGGCATCTCCTGTCTTCAGTGCCGCCTGATTGTCGGGCGACTATCACACCTGTTCAGGTCCAGACTTTGCCTGGTCATGTTGATCCTTATTCCCCTGCTCCCTTCGCTCACCCAGGGAGAAAAGGGAGCGTCGGGTCAAAGCGGCGCCTCGCTCGTACCGGCATTCTGATGCTCCAATGGGCGATAGACCACAGAAACGCGCTGGAAAACCCGCCTCCGTAAGGCGCCTACCCCCAAATGTGAATGGCGCCGATGATCAAGCGCCAGCAGCGCGTATCGGTTCGTCCTGCCCGATTTCAAGGAGACGTGTGCGCAGCCAGGCAAAGGCGCGCCCTGCACGTTGCGCCAGGCGATGGATGGACGAGGTGCGCGCCTGCTGCACCTTCCGCGCGGCGGCCACCTCGGCGAGCAAGGTCTGATACCGTTCGCGTGCCATGTCCAGTGATTGCTCAAAGGTCAGCAGCATTGCGTTCACCTCCTTTCAACCTGAATGGCGTTTCAGGCCATTTCTTTGCAATATATTATCATGCCACCAGAAAAAGTCAAGATGTTTTGGCAATTTTCATCAACAGAGAGATATTGTTTACCATCCATTTGAAAGGGCCTGCATGATGGCGCATTTGTTGGTTCTGTCAAAACGTGCGGCAACGTCGTACTGCCAATTAAGGTTGGGTAGGCGAAGGCAATGCCTTCGCCTACCCGGTCGCACTTCAGTCAGCGATTTTTCGAATAGGCTCTACGTAGAGCGATTACCCACAACCTGGACCATCAAGGACGTGGAGCGGCCACCGTGGGCTTCGACAGGCTCAGCCACCGTCAGCCGCAAGACGGTCAATACGAGCAATGATTGTGCAACATCAGGTTGATCGCTCTATGAGAGCGTGCCTGAAATCTCGCCTCACGAGGCGCAGTTGGGCAAGCGAAGGCAAGATGAAGCAGGCATATTCCTCCGCCAGGGAAGGTCAACCACGGTATCGCCGCACCACTCCCCCGATCGCCACCATTGCCAGCGTCGCCAGGCTGATCGCTCCGCCGATCAGGAATGAGCGCGGACGGTAGACGAATTCGACGGTGTGGGTTCCAGGCGGCAGCCAGACGCCGCGCAACGTGTAGTTGGCGCGCACGATTGGCGCCGGCTTACCGTCTACAATGACTTCCCATCCGTCGTAGTAGTTGTCTGCCAGGACCAGCAACGCCGGTACAGAAGGCGCAGCGGTGACGGTGACGGCATTCGGCGCATAGCGCACGGACGGAGTCGGGTCAAGGGTTGCAGGGGCCGGTCCGACGGCGGGCAGCGGCTGCGATACAACCGCAACCGTCGCGGGATCGAAATCGGGGCGCGCCAGAAAATCGAGCTGCTCGTCGTCATCGGGAATGGTTTCGACGCTGTAGACAAGCCATGCGCGTGGGAGCGCTCTGGGGTTGCGATAAATGCGACCCTCATCGCTTTCATGCACGAGTTCGAGACCAGGATAGCGCGCCTCAGTCGTACTGCCCGGCGGGAAGATAAGGTACTGCACGTTGAGCATGTCGAGTAATCGTGGACGTTCATACGCCAATGTCAGGAAGGCGCGCAGACTGACGTTTCCCTCGCTCGTGCGGCGGTAGTCTTTGCCGTCGATCAGCCGCGCCAGACGATTGTAGCGCGCCGGGTAGAGCGAATGATAGCCGCGCACATCTTCCAATCCATACGCACTCGCCAGGTTCGGCGGCAGAGCGTCGTAGTCGGCGCCATGGATGCGGAACGGTCCTGGTTGCGCTTGCAGAAATGCGATCTGGCGCGTCGGCGGGTAGAGGACCTGGAAAAGTTGCAGATCACGCGGATAGTTTGCCAGTTCGCGGGTCAGATCGGTCGTCGGTTGCGCAATAGCAGGTGAGACTGAAGTATTGAATCCTGCGCCGTACCACCACATATCCAGCACAGTAATGACGATCACCGGCGCAAACGCGATGGCGGCATTGCGCCGGTAGAACCGCAGGAACGCGATGCTCGCCAGCCCGATGACGCCGAAGATCAGCGGCGGAAGAACTTGCTGGGTGCGGATCATCGTCAGATAGTGACCGAACCGCGACTGTGGCGTGAAGAGCGCCAGATGGTGGAGCGACCATCCGGCAATGAACACGCCGACGGCGAGGAGCAGGAGGCGAGCGGCTGGCAGACGGGCGCGCCAGCCCATTCCGGGAGGTGCGCTCTCCCACACGCCAGCGCCGGCAGGCGCATAGAGCCGCTGTGCTGCAATGGCGGCCAGGACAGCCACGGCGAAGCCCCACACCATATACCAGCGGGCGTGGTCCTCGAACTGACGGTACGGCGGGATGAGAGTGATAAAGACCTTCAGCAGCGGTGTGCGCACCGCCAGCGCGAATGATGCCGCCGCCATGACGCCGAAGAACGCCGCCAGACGGTGACGCGCCAGCGCCAGACCGGTGATCGCCAGCGCCAGCGGCGCCAGCCCGACATAGGGATAAGGAACCTGGAGCGTCGGCGGTCCCCACGTCGGCGGCGGGCCGATCCGCTCGAAGCCGCCGAGGGCAGGAAAGACAAGCCGCAGCAGACTGCCGAAATAATCTTCCGGCGGCGCCAGCGAGAAGCCAATGTTACTCCGCTGCCCCTGCACCGACAACGTCATTGCGGGCAACAGTTGTACGGCGCTCAAGCCGAGACCCAGCGCATACGCCAGCGCCAGCCCGATCAGCAGACGCCAGCGTGGCGTCGTGCGCCCTTCGTCGCGCTGCACGATGCGGAATAGCGCGTAACAGCCGGTCGCCACATACGTGTAAAACGCCAGTTGAATCTGCGCCAGCACGACAAGCCCCAGCATCACGGCTGCAACTGACCAGCTTCGCCATTCACCGCCGCATATTGCGCGTTCGATGCCCCAGAAACACCACGGTAGCATCGCGGTCGCGCCCGAAAGTTCCGGGAACGGCAGGTAGGTGAGCATGTGCCCGGTGAACATATATGCAATGCCTGCCAGCGTCGCCGGTCCTTCGTCCAGCCCGATGCGCCGTGCAAACGCATAACTTCCCAGCCCGGCGATGATCAGTTGCGCGCAGGCGTAGACACCAAGCGCCTTATCGAGCGGCACGAAGAGAAAAAGGAGATTGGGCGGGTAAAAGAAAGCGATCTGCCCGTCATCGAGCAGCGGGACGCCGCTCAGAATCGACGGGTTCCACAGGGGCCAGGCGCCCTGGCGCACCATTTCGTTCGTCAGCAGGCGCCTGGGATAGATCTGGCGGATCGAGTCGGTCGAAATATGATTATTGACCGGCACACGCTCATACGAATAGCGCCAGGGGTGCAGGTGCAGCAGCGCATCCAGCGGCAGGAAGACCTCGCCGCCAATGAGCGGACGCCAGAGAAACATCACCGCGCTCAGACAGATGACGGCAACTGCAACACCCCTACGTGGTATAGTGCGCATTGATTTCAACATACTCTTTGCTGAAATCGCACGTCCAGATCGTCGTGTGCGCATTGCCCAGTCCGAGGTCGAGCGTGATAAAGACCGGGTCCTGGCGTAGAAGCGCCGAAGCCGCCGACAGGTCGGCGTCGAGCGGCAGCCCGTTGGCCACCAGATGGATCGGCGACGACGGCGGACCGAACCAGAGCGCCAGCCGGTCGGGATCGATGGCGGCGCCGCTGTACCCGGCGGCGCACACAATGCGACCCCAATTCGGATCGTTGCCATGGATGGCGGTTTTCACCAGTGGTGAGCGCGCAATAGCGTTAGCCACCTGATGCGCCTGCTGCTCATCCGCCGCGCCGCGGACCGTAATTTCCACCAGCCGGGTGGCGCCTTCGCCATCGCGCGCGATCTGCTTCGCCAGGTCGATGCACACCTCAGTGAGCGTTGCCGTGAATTGCTCGAACGCCAGCCCATCTCGCGCGTCGGTATCGCTTACCGAAATGCCCGACGCTCCCGATGCCAGCAGAAGGAGGGTATCATTGGTGCTGGTGTCGCCATCGACGCTGACGCGGTTGAAACTGCGGTCGGCAGCGTAACGCAGGGCGCGGTTGAGGATCGCGGGTGACGCCTGCGCATCGGTTGTCACAATCGCCAGCATGGTCGCCATGTTGGGGTGGATCATGCCGGCGCCTTTACACATTCCCGCAATCGTGATTGTCTTCCCGGAAACGCCAATCGTGCGCGCGGCGACTTTCGGGCGGGTGTCGGTGGTCATGATGGCGCGCGCAGCAGCGCCTGCCCCACGTTGCGCGCCCGGTCCGGTCAGGCTGGCGATTCCCTGCGCGACCTTCGCCATATCGAGTTGCCTGCCGATCACACCGGTCGAAAGCACCAGCACCTGTTCGGCGCGGCATCCAAGGCGTTCGGCGGTCATCTCCGCCATCGCGCGGCAATTGGCGACGCCCTGCGGTCCGGTGCAGGCATTGGCATTGCCCGCATTGACAACCACTGCACGGATAGACGCGGCATTCGTTGCCAGCACGCCCTGATCATAGATGACGGGCGCCGCCTTGACGCGATTGGTCGTGAAGAGACCAGCGGCGCTGCAGGGCGCATCCGCCGCGATCAGCGCCATATCGAGCGCGCCGTTCGGTTTCAAGCCGCAGGCGGTCGCGGTGGCGGTAAAACCGAAGGCAAGGGAAAACGTGTCTGCCAGCATTGTCGTTCCTCGAAGGGAAAACCGAGAACTGAGAACCAAGAACCACGAACCAAGAACCAAGAACTAAGAACTAAGAACCAAGAACTAAGAACTAAGAACCAAGAACTCAGAGAGGGCTTCAGGGCGACCGTCACTGCGCGTATCAACCACATCGCCCTGCCGGCGGCGCTGCACGGCGCAGACATCAGGCGATGGCGCGCGCCTTGCGGTGACGGTCACCTGCGCCAAGCGCCCTTCTCCCCAGACCGCCGTATCCTACCACTATGGGTGGGGAGGCGCCGGCGGCGCGCTCCTACCCGTCACCGTCCCACGTGCAACAGGCAATGCTGTCGCGGGCGTTGCGGTGCAGCGCCCCTACCTGCCCCACCTTCCACCTTCGCACCTTCAACCTTCAACCCTACCGTCCCTCCAGCAACGCCTGCACCTTCATCGGCAACCCAAAAATCTTGATGAACCCTTCGGCGTCCTTCTGGTTGTAGCTATCGCTCATCGTAAAACTGGCAATGTCTGGGTTGTAGAGACTCTTCGCAGCGCGTCGCCCAACGAGCGTGGCGTTCCCCTTGTACAGTTTCAGGCGCGCCTCGCCGGTGACATTGCGCTGAGTCACGCGCACAAAGGCGTCGAGCGCCTCGCGCAGCGGCGTGTACCACTGCCCATAGTAGACCAGTTCGGCGTAGCGATGGGCGATCACATCCTTGTAGTGCAGCGTATCGCGATCGAGCGTCAGTTGTTCGAGACCCTGGTGCGCCACTCGCAGAATCGTCCCGCCAGGGGTCTCGTACACGCCGTGGCTCTTCATGCCCACGAGTCGGTTTTCGACCAGATCGACGCGTCCGATGCCATGTCGTGCGCCAATGTCGTTCAGCATCAGCAGCAGATCGACCGGTCCCAGGCGCTCGCCGTTGACGCTCACCGGCACACCCTGTTCAAACCCGACGATTACATACTCCGGTTCGTGCGGCGCCGCTTCAAGCGCGGTCGTCAACGTGTACATCGCCTCTTCCGGCTCCTGCCAGGGGTCTTCGAGGATGCCGCCTTCGTGCGACATATGCCAGATATTGCGGTCGCGGCTGTAGATTGATTTGAGCGTCGCAGTCACCGGGACATTGTGTTCGGCGGCGTAGTCGAGCGCGTCTTCGCGGCTGCGGATGTTCCATTCACGCCAGGGGGCGATGACCTTCAGATGGGGCGCAAATGCCATATAGGTCAGTTCAAAGCGCACCTGGTCGTTGCCTTTGCCGGTGCAACCGTGCGCCAGCGCGTCGGCGCCCTCCTGTAGCGCAATTTCCGCCTGGCGACGCGCGATCAGCGGGCGCGCCACCGATGTACCGAGCAGGTAGGTGCGTTCGTAGACCGCGCCGGACTGGAGCAGTGGAAAGAGAAAATCGCGCACGAACACTTCGCGCAGGTCTTCGACATAGCACTTCGAGGCGCCGGTTGCAAGCGCTTTCTCCTCCAACCCGCTCAGTTCATCGTCCTGACCGATATTGGCGCAGTAGCAGATGACTTCCGGGTTGCCGTAGTTCTGTTTGAGCCACGGAACGATAATGCTGGTGTCAAGACCACCGGAGTATGCCAGAACGACTTTGTTGACTCTGATGCTCATGATTGTTCCTTGTTGATCTTCAGGGATGTACCCGCTGTATGATGTTCTGCCGTCATCGTCAGACGATAATGTTCCTGCAAGGAACGGACGCGCAATTCCTTCTGGCGCAACGCCTTGATGGCGCTGACCGTCGCCGCTGCACCGGTCAGGGTCGTCACCAGCATGACGCCGTAGCGGATGGCTGCCGAGCGCAGCGCCTGACCGTCGGCATACGCGCGCGATCCAAGCGGGGTGCTGATCACCAGCCCGACCTTGCCCGACGCAATCAGATCGACGGTGTGGGGTGAGCCTTCGGAGACTTTGTTGACGACGATGGCGGGCAAACCAATCTGATGGAGCCATGTCGCCGTGCCGCGTGTGGCGTAGATCGTAAAACCGAGTTTCACCAGGTCGCGGGCAATGCGCCCAATCGCGCCCTTGTCGTAATCGTTGACGGTCAGCAGCGCGCCGCCGCCGGTTGGAATACGCTGGTTAGCGCCCATCTCAGCTTTGGCAAAAGCATGCCCGAAGGTCGAAGCGTGCCCCATCACCTCGCCGGTCGAACGCATTTCGGGACTGAGGAAGACCGCTGCGCCGGGGAATTTATCGAATGGCAGGACGGCCTCCTTGACGAAGAAACCGTTGAGTGACGGCTCGCGCGTAAACCCCAGTTCGGTCAGTTTCTTGCCGGCCGCTGCCTGCGCGGCAATCCGCACCAGCGGCACACCGGTGGCTTTGGCGACGAACGGCACGGTGCGCGACGCACGCGGGTTGACTTCGAGCACATAGACCTCGTCGTCCTTGATGGCGAACTGAATGTTCATCAACCCTTTGACGCCGAGCGCCTCGCCGATGCGGATCGTTTCGTCACGGATGATCGAGAGGTGATAGGCGCTCACCTTGTACGGCGGCATAACCATCGCCGAGTCGCCGGAATGAACGCCAGCCTCTTCGACGTGCTCCATAATGCCGCCGATCACCACGCACTCACCGTCGCCAACGGCATCGACATCGAGTTCGAAGGCGTCTTCCAGGTAACGGTCGATCAGCACCGGTTGACCGGCGCTGATCTGCGCCGCCTCGTGGATGTACTGCGCCAGCCCTTCATCATCGTAGGCAATCGCCATGGCGCGTCCGCCGAGCACATAACTGGGGCGCACCAGCACCGGGTAGCCGATTCGCTGCGCCACCCGCCGGGCAGCCTGGAGATCAGCAGCCATGCCGCTCTCCGGTTGCATGATGTCGAGCTGCCGGAGCAATTCACTGAAGCGCCCGCGATCCTCCGCCAGGTCGATTGAGTCCTGCGAGGCGCCCCAGATCGGCACGCCAGCCGCTGCCAGCCCTTTCGCCAGGTTGAGCGGCGTCTGCCCGCCAAACTGCACGAGCATTGGCACAGGCGTTCCTGTTCCGCCATTTCGCATGCCCGACTCGTTCTCCCAGACATTGAGTACGTCTTCGAGGGTCAGTGGCTCGAAGTAGAGGCGGTCGCTGGTATCGTAGTCGGTCGAGACGGTTTCCGGGTTGCAGTTGATCATGATCGTCTCGTACCCGAGGTCGCGCAACGCAAAACTGGCATGGACGCAGCAATAGTCGAACTCGATCCCCTGCCCGATGCGGTTGGGTCCGCCGCCGAGAATAATGGCTTTGGGTCGGTCAGTCACCGCCGATTCATCGGATGTCGCATACGTGCTATAGAGATAGGGGGTATAGGCTTCAAACTCGGCGGCGCAGGTATCGATCCGATGGTAGACCGGCAGAATGCCAAGCGCCTTGCGATATGTCCGCACATCCATTTCGGTGGGAGCGTGGGGCGCGCCATCGCGCACGGTCGGTTGCAGAACGAGTGCGATCTGTGCGTCGGAAAAGCCGTTTTCCTTCGCCTCGCGCAGCAGATCGGCGGGGAGCGTCTCGATCGTGTGAGACGCAAGCGCCGCTTCGAGGTCGATAATCGCGCGCATCTGCGCCACAAACCATGGGTCATAGCCGGTCAGCGCGGCGATCCGCTCGATGTCCCACCCGGCGCGCAGGGCATTGGCGACGTGAAAGATGCGCTGCGCGGTCGGAATGCGCAGGTCCTCTTCTAATGGCTCCGATGGCGTTTCGACGCTCAGGCGTTTCCCGGCAAACGCACCCAACCCAACGGCGCCGATCTCCAGACCACGGATCGCTTTCTGGAGCGCCTCATTGAACGTCGCGCCAATCGCCATCACCTCGCCGACGCTCTTCATCTGCGGTCCGAGGGTTGGATCGACGCCGGGGAACTTCTCGAACGCCCAGCGCGGGATTTTGACCACGACATAGTCCAGGCTCGGCTCGAACGATGCCGGCGTCACACGGGTAATGTCATTCGGAATTTCGTCGAGCGTGTAGCCAACGGCAAGCAACGCCGCGATCTTGGCAATTGGGAAACCGGTGGCTTTGGATGCCAGCGCCGACGAGCGGCTAACGCGCGGGTTCATCTCGATCACGAGCGGCGTGCCGTCGCGCGGATTAACGGCGAACTGAATATTCGAGCCGCCGGTCTCCACGCCAACGGTGCGAATGACAATCTTCGCCATTTCGCGCAACCGCTGATACTCGCGGTCGGTCAGCGTCATTGCCGGGGCGATAGTGATCGAGTCGCCGGTATGGACCCCCATCGGGTCGAGATTTTCGATTGAACAGACGACCACGAAGTTGTCCATCCGGTCGCGCATGACTTCAAGTTCGTACTCTTTCCAGCCGATCACCGACTGTTCGATGAGCACCTGCGTCACCGGTGAGGCGCGCAAACCGCGATCAGCAACGTCGCGCAATTGCGCTTCGTTGTATGCCACACCGCCGCCACTGCCGCCGAGGGTGAAGGACGGGCGCACCAGCACCGGGTACCCGATCCGCGCCGCCACATCCAGCGCCTGATCAACAGTCGAAACCGTCTCACCCAGCGGCACGCGCAAGCCGGCATCGAGCATGGCTCGTTTGAACAGTTCACGGTCCTCGGCGAGCGCAATCGCTTTTGGCGAAGCGCCAATCAACCGAACGCCGTACCGGTCGAGCACGCCGCTCTCCGCCAGTTTCATCGCCAGGTTGAGGCCCGTCTGCCCGCCGACCGTCGGCAGCAGCGCGTCGGGGCGTTCACGTTCGATAATTTTCTCGATAATATCAGGGGTCAGCGGTTCGATATAGGTCGCGTCCGCCATCTGCGGATCGGTCATGATCGTCGCTGGATTGGAATTGACGAGCACGACGCGGAACCCCTCGCGGCGCAGCGCCTTGCATGCCTGAACGCCGGAATAGTCAAATTCGCACGCCTGACCGATAACAATCGGACCGGAGCCAATGATCAGAATCGTATGAATATCAGTTCGTCG
This sequence comes from uncultured Roseiflexus sp., assembly GCA_937935075.1. GTDB lineage: Bacteria > Chloroflexota > Chloroflexia > Chloroflexales > Roseiflexaceae > Roseiflexus. The sequence goes on from CALGYB010000036.1 coordinate 36,939, forward strand.
CGGCATTGATAATCTGTCTCTCTTCTCGATGTCCTGGTATGTGGCATGCGCCAGAATCCGATCCAAAGACGCTGAAACAATCTCCTGTCAGGTTCAGAAGAGACGTTACGGTGCAACGTCTCTGCCTGTGCGCCTCTCGCCGCTCGCCTCACCCAGTCCGCTCCTGCGACGAGGTGAGGGCGTCAATCACATCGAGGACATCGCGGGAGGCCATGTCCAGGTCACGAACCATCTGCGTAAAACTCGCCGGCAGACCGGGATCGCTGATGCGGACCGTCAGCCGGGCCACGCCGCGCAGATTGTTGAGCGGCGTCAGCAGATCGTGGCGATAGGCATGCAGCTCATGGTCGCTCAACCCGCCGACCGCACGCGCATGGTCGCAGCGTTCGACACCTTCGGCGACGAGCGCATCGAGGCGCGCCATTGACTCACACAGCACATCGAGCAATTCCCCAAAACGTCCTCTCATCAATGATGCTGTCTGATCCGGGCGCAACCGGCTCAAATCGCCAATGGCGCGGCGCAGCGTATCGAGCGGCGCGACGAGTTCCGCCTGCATGATCTGCACACGCTCTTCCGGCGAACGCTGGTAGAACGGTCGCAGGCGCTGGTAGAGCGACATGGCGTTTCTCCCTGATGTCGGGATCATGCTCCTGGCAGCATAGCATGAACCGCAGAGTAACGTGAGCGAACGGCGCTTTCAGGCAGCGAGCGATCGCTTCATTCTTCAACCGCTCGACGCTGAACGCCGGTTGCGCGCCTGCGCCATGAGCTCGACAAACTGGCGAAACAGATAGCGTGCATCGTGCGGTCCTGGCGCGGCTTCAGGATGGTACTGCACACTGAAGGCGCTCTGATCCGGCGCACGCAACCCCTCAACACACCCGTCATTCAGGTTAATATGCGTAATCTCGACCCCCTCCGGCAACGACGCCTCCTCGACTGCAAAGCCATGGTTGTGGCTGGAAATCTCCACCCGCAACGTGTCGCTGAAACGCACTGGCTGATTGACGCCGCGATGACCGAAATGCAATTTATAGGTCGTGCCGCCAAGCGCCAGACCCAAAATCTGATGCCCCAGGCAGATGCCAAATACCGGCGTTTTGCCCAGCAAATCACGCACAGCCTGAACGCCATACGTCACCGCCGCCGGATCGCCTGGTCCATTCGAGAGGAACACGCCGTCGGGTTCGAGCGCCAGCACATCGGCGGCTGGCGTTGTCGCGGGCACAACAGTGACGCGGCAGCCATGCTCCGCCAGCAGGCGCAGAATATTGCGCTTGATCCCGAAGTCGTAAGCCACAACATGGAACGTCGGCTCGCCACGTTGCGCCGGCGTTTCGCCCGGACCCCACTCCCCCGGATTGCCTTCGACCCAGTGGTACGGCTCAGCGCAGGTGACATACGGCGTCAGATCGAGACCATTCATCGACGGCGCGGCGCGCGCAGCGGCAATCAGGCGATCCGGTTCCAGGTTCTGCGACGAAATCACGGCGCGCATCGCACCCCTTGTGCGGATGTGGCGCACCAGCGCGCGGGTATCGACGCCGGTCATCGCCACAATGCCATGCGCTGCCAGGTATTCGTCGAGCGACTGTGCCGCGCGCCAGTTGGAGACATACGGACTGGCGGCGCGCACCACGAACCCCGCCACCCAGGGAAGACGGCTTTCTTCGTCCTCATGGTTGACGCCGGTATTGCCGATATGCGGCGCCGTCATCACCACGATCTGCCCATAGTAGGAAGGGTCGGTCAACACTTCCTGATAGCCGGTCATCGAGGTGTTGAACACTGCCTCACCAGCGCGTTCGCCGACCGCCCCCAGCGCATACCCATGCCAGATCGTGCCATCTTCCAGCGCCAGCATCGCCGGTGTGCGTTGTCTCATGCCAGACCTCTTTCACCCCTCAAACTCAACCACCACCGCCGTTTCATCACACGCATGCTGAAGCGGGCAAATCGCACAATCCCGCCAGACTTTTTCAGGGAAGTCCTCTTTCGAAGTAATGCGAAAACCCAGTTTCTCGAAGAAAGGAACGGCGCGTGTCAGCGCAAACACCTTTGGAAACCCGCGACGACGCGCTTCTTCCACCAATCCGCGGACAATCGCCTGCCCGATGCGCAACCCGCGATACTCAGGCAGAACAGCCAGTGAACGCACCTCAACCAGCGTCGGACTCATCTGCACCAGCGAACCGATACCGGCGACGCTGCCTTCCACTTCCGCAACCAGCCACGACGACAACGTGGCGCGAATATTGTCGGCGCTACGCGGCAGCAGATGTCCCTGACGGGCATTTTCGGCGACAATGGTGACAATAGCGTTGATGTCGTCCTCTTCAGCGCGGCGCACGATAATGTTCGGCGCGCGCGGCGGCACGACAAAGACCTGCGATTCGCGGACGTGTACGGTCATTCGTGTGGTTCCCTTTCCGTAACGATGGTCGTTCCGTGTTCGAGCATACCTTCCAGATTGGTGATCCGCGCAGCGCGCACACCGGCGTCGAGCGCCGTGAGCGCCGCGCGCACTTTGGGGATCATCCCGCCGCTGATGGTCCCATCGGCGATCAGCCGTTCAATGTCGCTGCGCGTCAGCAGGCGCATCACATCGCCATTCACCAGCACTCCCGGCACATTGGTCACAAAGACGACCTCGTCGGCGCCGAGAGCAGCGGCGACGGCGCCTGCCGCTTCATCGGCGTTCACATTGTATGGTCCGTCCGACCCCAGCGCAATCGGCGCGATGACAGGAATGACGCCGTGCCCGAGCAACTCAGCGAGCACCTCGCGCCGCACGGCGGTTGGTCGTCCGACGCGCCCCAGATCGCCCGCCGGATGCTCCTGTTTCACCACCCGGATGAGACCGCGATCCACGCCGGAGATGCCGATCGCATCGGCGCCGGCAGCAATGAGCGCCGCAACCAGGCGGGTGCTGACGCTACCGCACAACACCATCTCCGCAGCGGTCAGCGCCGTTGCATCGGTGTAGCGCAGCCCGCCGACAAACCGGGGGGTGCTGCCGAGCGTTTCCTGCAAAACGCCGATTTCTTTACCGCCGCCGTGCACCAAAACGGGATACGGACGCAGCGCAGCCACGATACGCGCCAGTTCGCCAACGAACGCTGTGTCGTCGAGTTCGTTGCCGCCGACTTTGATCACCAGCGTTGGTTGGCGATCGTTCAGGTCTGTCATCTCCTCTCTCCTGTAGAACCAAGAACCGAGAACTGAGAACCAAGAACTGAGAACTGAGAACGGATACTAATGCGCGGTCTTTGTACAATATATGACTTCACTGCAAAAAGCGGTAACCACGAAGGTCACAAAGGGACACGAAGGAAATGCACTTCATGTTTATTTACCTTCGTGCGCTTCGTGTCCTTGGTGGTTAAGCCTTTTTATAGCAATGGTTTTTGAGCACATCATCCGGCATCGCCCGGTGCAGCCCGCGCAGGCGGGCTTTGTAGCAGTAGCCTGCGGCTTTAGCCGCCGGGCTGCTGCTGCGCATTTGTGTATCGTTGCGCTTTCAACGTTCCCCTCTCCCCTCTCGCCTCTCACCTCTCACCTCTCACCTCTCACCTCTCGCCTCTCCCCTCTCACCTCTCACCTCTCGCCTCGACCCTTACGCCAACCCGGTTGTTTCGTCCAGTCCGAACATCAGGTTCATATTCTGGATCGCCTGACCGGCTGCGCCTTTGACCATGTTATCTTCACTGGAGACGACGATGAGCAACCCGGGCCGCGCCAGGGTCAGCGAGATGGCGCAGACATTAGTGTACGTTGTATGCGCCAGAGTTGCCGGCTCGCCCGCCGGCAGCACCCGCACGAACGGTTCACCGGCATACTGCTCGCGGTACAGCGTCCGCACCCGATCTTCGCTCCAGTCGTCCGGGATGCGCAGATAGATCGTGCTCAGGATGCCGCGGCTCACCGGCAGCAACTGCGGCGTGAACACAATCTCCGGCGTCATGCCGCGCGCGATCCGCTGCGCTTCCTGGAGCATTTCACCGACATGCCGGTGGACCTGCCCGATATTGTATGGCGCGAGATTTTCGTTCACCTCGACGAAGTGCGTATTCTGCTTCGGCGCGCGCCCTGCGCCCGACACCCCCGACTTGGCATCGACGATGATCAGCGGATCGGTCAATGCGCCCGCCATCAGGAGCGGCGCAACCCCCAGCAGCATACCGGTCGGGTAGCAGCCGGGGTTGGCAATCAGCGCAGCGCCACGCAGCGCCTCACGGTTGAGTTCCGGCAAGCCATAGGGCGCCGGCAGCAACTCAGGCGCCGGATGGTCGTGCCCATACCAGCGTCGATAGGCTTCAGGCGTGGTCAGGCGAAAATCGGCGGAGAAATCGATCACCCGCACGCCAGCCGCGCGCGCGCGCCGCGCCATCGTTCCCGCAGCGCCGTGTGGCAACGCCAGAAAGACCAGATCGACATCGCCGAGCGGTGCATCATCGGGCGCAACCAGCGGTGCATCGAGGGGACCAGGCACGACATCAGCGAGCGACGCTCCGGCCGACGACTCGGAGGCGGTGAAGACAATACGCACTTCTGGGTGGCGTCGCAGCCAGCGAAGTAATTCATACCCGGCATAACCGGTTGCGCCAAAAATGCCGACGCGGATCATGCGCCCTCCAAAGAAAAGCCCTTCGGACCATTACTGTGTCCGAAGGGTGGATCATCACGCTGACGCTTCTCTTGCCCGATGCACTCGTGCTGCGCACGCGCGGCTAACCCTCCAGACCGGTGCGACCCGGACGACGGAAGCGACGCAATGTGCGCAGGTTGTCAGGCGTTTGATTCATAGCGAAGGTAATCATAGCGCCGATTATTCTGGTTGTCAAGTAGAGAGATGGAGCGCTGTTTTGGTTTGTTGGGAACCGCCGTAGCCCGCGGCTTCAGCCGCCGGGCGAGAGGGGCGCTGCGGGCTGAAGCCCTCGCTGAGGACGCCCAAGCCCCTGCGGGGCTGCCCGCGCTCGCGGGAGCGCTGCGGGCAAGCGCGGCGTGTCCTGGTGCAGGAGCACACCAGGCCCGGCGGGGGGCGCTGCTCGCAGCCTGCGACCTTCGTCGCCGGGCGGGTCGGCGCACCGCGCCACCGGGCGACATGTGCTCTCACCCGCATATTTTGCCGGACTTTTTCGCCAGTTGATCAAAAAACGCCCTGGCATCCTGAGGAGCGGCATCGTTTCCCTCAATCGTGAACAGTTACCTCACTTCCACTCTTTGGCGAGCGGGTGTTGCGCCAGGCGCGGAAGAACTGCACACTGGTCCAGATCAGGGTCACGGCGATCAGCGGCAGCGCCAGCAACATCGCGCTGGTAAAGGTCTCCAGCGCCGGATTGCGGGTTGCGACCAGAATAAGGAAGAGCGTGTAGGCGATGTAGCTGCCCAGGAAGAGAACCCCCTCCCAGCGGGCAATGGCAAAGCCAGTGAAAAAGATCGGTAGACAGGCCACTGCCACAGCAATCATTACTGGCATGTCAAATCTAATAATGAGCGGATGAACACTGAGCCCGCCCGGAGTAACCATCGCCGACAGTCCAATGATGCCAAGGATGTTGAAAATGTTCGAGCCAACGACGTTCCCAATAGCGATGTCGCGCTCCTTACGAATGGTGGCGATGATCGAAGCGGCTACCTCGGGCAACGAGGTGCCAGCGGCGACGATTGTCAGTCCAATGATCACGTCGCTTACGCCAAAGGTGCGGGCAATGCTTGTGGATGAGGCGATCAGGTAGTCAGATCCGAGCACCAGAACGCCGAGCCCTGCCGCGATGAAACCGACCTGATGAGCGATGTCGCCGCCTTTCGTCGTTCCGCCCTTGCCAAAGAGCGAGCCAGCGATGAAGAGCCCGGCGCCCACGACGACGAAGCCAGTTACTACTATGCTGAACCATCCCAGAACATAGCCAGCAGTTGCCAGAGCCGCCACTGCCGCCGCCCCGCCGAGCCAGAGCGGACTCTTGACCGCGATGGCGTCAATGGTTGTTGCCTCCGCAACTGCCGCACGTGCCGCTGTCTCCTTGCGACTCTGCACGATCAACCAGACAATGTAGACCACGATCCCTGCAAAGAGCAGGGCGCCATCGAGAAAGCCGATCCTCCCGTCGAGAGAGAGCAACAGCAACAGGATCGACACGCCCGCCATGATCGGCGCCTCGCGCCGGACAAGGCGCAGCGAGACGACCAGCGGCAGAATGAGGGCGCAGATGCCCAGAATAAACAGCACATTGAAGATGTTCGATCCCACCACGTTGCCTACGGCGATGTCAGGGTCGCCAGACAGACCTGCGCGGATGCTCACCGCCATTTCTGGCGAACTTGTCCCGAAGGCGACCACCGTCAGACCAATTACCAGCGGCGAGATGCCGAAGGCCGCCGCAACGCTTGACGCCCCTCGCACCAGCAACTCGCCGCCGGCTACGAGCAGCGCAAGCCCTGTCGCCAGGATCAGCAGAGTCGTAACCCAATCCATTGTTTGCCCTCCAGGTTTCAGGTCTCGTGCACACCAAAAAGCGAGACCATCACGGCGTTTCAGCCGTACTGGCGACGCTCAGTTCCACGCAAAGAGTGGAAGGCTACTCCCCATCTGAGATGGTGTGAAATCTCTGTCAGAAGAGTATCAGTGTTTTGCCGGTTGTCAAGCAGCATCGGACTCTAGCGGGAATATGCAAGACAGTGTCGCAACCAACGAACGTATTAGAGGCATATGCTACACTGTGGTTGTTCCAGGAACTATCAGGAGGCATACCATATGAGCGCCATCTACAATTTCAACGCCGGTCCGGCGATCCTCCCTGCGCCCGTGCTGGATCGCGCGCAGCGTGAACTGCGCGACTACCAGGGTCGCGGGATGTCGATCCTCGAGATGAGCCACCGTTCGCCGGAATACGAGGCGATCAACGCCGAAGCGGCGGAACGCCTCAAACGTCTCCTCGGTGTCGGCGAGGAGTACCATGTGCTCTTCCTGCAGGGCGGCGCCAGTATGCAGTTCGCCATGCTGCCGCTCAATTTCTTGCCGCCAGGTGCATCGGCGGATTACGTGCTTACCGGCGCATGGGCGGAAAAGGCGTATGAGGAAGCATTGCGCGTCGGGCAGACGCGGGTGGCTGCCAGCACCGCCGAAACAGGCTATCGCAGCGTGCCATCTCAGGCGGATGTCACGCTTGATCCAAGGGCGGCGTATGTCCACATCACCAGCAACGAGACGATCCAGGGCGTGCAGTGGCACGCCTGGCCCGACGTGGGGGATGTGCCGCTGGTCGCCGATATGAGCAGCGACCTCCTCTCGCGCCCGCTCGAAACGCATCGTTTTGCGCTGATCTACGCCGGCGCCCAGAAAAACCTCGGACCGGCAGGGGTCACGATTGTAGTCGTTCGTGATGCGTTCCTCCAGCGCGCGTCGGCACATCTGCCGGTGATGTTGCGCTATGCCACGCACGCGAAAAACCGCTCGCTCTACAACACGCCGCCGGTGTTCGCCGTATACATGGTGAACCTGGTGCTTGCATGGATCGAGGAGCAGGGTGGACTCGCCGCCATTGAGGAGCGCAATCGGCGTAAGGCGGCGACGCTGTACCGCGTGATCGACGAGAGCGGCGGGTTTTATCGTGGGCATGCCGATCCCAAGCATCGTTCGCTGATGAATGTCACTTTTCGCCTGCCGGACGAAACGCTGGAGAAGCGGTTCGTTGCCGAAGCGACCGCGCAGGGCATGGTCGGACTGGCAGGGCACCGGTCGGTCGGCGGCATTCGCGCGTCGATCTATAACGCAATGGGACAGGACGGGTGCGATGCGCTGGCGACGTTTATGACCGATTTCATGCGCCGCAATGGCTAGGAAGAGGTTGTATCATGCCGCTTCCTGCCGACTATGTTGAGCGCGTCTACGCGGGCGTGCTGGGGAAGATCATCGGTGTTTACCTGGGACGTCCGTTCGAGGGATGGACGTATGACCGGATCATGGCGGAGTTGGGCGAAGTCTGGCACTATGTTCACGAACGGCGCGGTGTGCCGCTGGTTGTGACCGATGATGACATTTCCGGCACATTCACCTTTTTGCGGGCGCTGCCGGATTACGGCGCCACACGCGCACTCTCCCCGGCGCAAATTGGACAGACCTGGCTCAACTATATCATCGAGAATCGCGCCATTCTCTGGTGGGGCGGTATGGGGCGTTCGACCGAACATACGGCATTTCTGCGCCTGAAACGCGGGATAGCCGCGCCTCGCAGCGGTTCGGCGGCGCTGAACGGGCGGGTGGTCGCTGAACAGATCGGTGCGCAGATTTTCATCGACGGCTGGGCGATGATTGCACCCGGCGACCCGGAATTGGCTGCCGACCTGGCGCGTCGCGCCGCCTCGGTCAGTCACGATGGCGAGGCGATCTACGGCGCACAGGTGATTGCAGCGATGGAGTCACTGGCATTCGTCGAGTGTGATCTGAACGTGCTGATCGATGCCGCTGTCAGGTGTATTCCGCAAGAATCGACCATTTTCCGCTTGATTGCCGACCTGCGCGAGTGGCGCGCCCGCTTTCCCGACTGGCGCGCTGCGCGTGAGCAGATCGTGGCACGGTATGGGTATGATCGCTATCCGGGCAACTGCCACATCGTCCCCAATCACGCACTGATTCTGTTGGGGCTGCTCTACGGCGACGATGACTTTCAGAAGTCGCTCATGATCACAGCCACTGCTGGCTGGGATACCGACTGCAACGCCGGCAACGTCGGCTGCCTGTTAGGGATCAAAAACGGGCTGGCAGGCATCGACGCCGGTCCTGACTGGCGTGGTCCGGTGGCGGATCGGCTGTATCTGCCGACTGCCGACGGCGGGCGGGCAGTGACCGATGCGGTACGTGAGACGTATACCGTCGTCAACATCGGCAGGGCGCTGGCAGGTGAGGCGCCGCTGGCGCCGAAGCACGCCGCGCGCTTCCACTTCGAGTTGCCGGGAAGCGTCCAGGGGTTTGTTGTTGACGACAGCGCCGATGCCAGAGGGACGTTGCGCATCGAAAACGTCGCTGGCCATAGCATGCACGGAAACCGGAGTCTGGCGCTCCATTATCGTCATCTCGCGCCGGGATGCACAGCACGAGCGGCGACTGCCACGTTTCTGTCGCCTGATACGCGACACATGCCTGGCTATGCCATGCTCGCCTCCCCGACGCTGTATCCGGGTCAGCACATCCAGGCGCTCGTATGTGCCGATAGCGCCAACCCCTCGCCAGTGCAGTGCTGTCTCTACCTGATGGTCTACGACTCGTGCGATGCGCTCATTCGGAAATATGGTGATGTAACAACGCTGACGCCGGGATCAGAACACGTCTTTGCCTGGCGCGCACCAGAGACCGGCGGTCAGCCGATTGCAGCGGTCGGCATCGAACTGCGCGGTCGCGGCCATGGAACGGTGTACCTCGACTATCTGTCCTGGGAAGGTGCGCCAGAGGCGACATTCGGCAAACCGGCGGGCGGCGGCGATATGTGGCGTCGCGCCTGGGTGAATGGCGTCGATGGATACGAACAAGGCGCTGATACACCCTACCGCCTGATTCAGAACGAGGGCACGGGGCTACTGATCCAGGGGGCGCGCGAGTGGCGCAATTACCGCGTCGGTGCAACCGTGACGCCGCACCTGGCGGAAGCCTTTGGCATAGGGGCGCGCGTGCAGGGTATGCGCCGCTACTATGCGCTTCTACTGATACACAGAGCTGACGGAGCGGGCGCAGTGCAACTGGTGCGTGCGCTCGATGGGGTCACACCGCTCGCCGAAGCGCCGTTCGCCTGGACCTATGACCAACCATACACGTTTGATCTGCGCGTGGCTGGCCATGATTTAAGCGGAGTCATCCACGCTCCCGACGGCGCCAGCATCACCCTGACTGCACGGGACGATCGACTGGATGGCGGCGGCATCGCACTACTGCTGACCGAAGGGTGCATCAGCGCCGATCAGGTGGCAGTACGTTCCGGTTAAGGACCGAGGCAATGGTGGCGGTTGCAGGGGATGCCGGGACAGAGTCGTTCGCACGGCGCTATGAACTCTGCACGAACTGTTGTGCAGCCTGGCATGGACTGAGCCGGTTGAAGTCCATGCCCTGCCATCGGGCGCCGGCATTGTGACACTAAGAGCCTATCCGAAAAATCGCTGACTGAAGTGCGACCGGGTAGGCGAAGGCAATGACTTCAAAACCAGCCGCCGGGGCTGCTGATGCCGCTGCGCACCCGGCGCGCTGCGGGCTGAAGCCCTCGCTGAGGACGCGGTTCGACGGCGCTCACCGCACGTGAAAGCCCCGCCGAGGCTGCTGATGCCGCTGCGCAGTCATGCGTCCACAACGCTGGACTGCCGGTGCGCGTTGACCGTTGCGCCTTGCCCAACGCACGCGCGAACATCGTGTCGGACTGAACGCCACCTGGTATGAGAAATGCTGTTCCCCACACTCTGCGCCTTTGTGCCTCCGTGTGATATGATCCGCGTGTTTCGCGCTCACCGGATGGGGCGTTTCGCAGGAATACCGACGGCGCGCGGGTAGGCGGCAGGCGTAGGAGCAATTTTGGCAATGACCACCAGGGTCCGTGGTTCAATGCCGGGTATCTCCACCGGCTCGACGCCGATCACCTGCCCGCCGAGTCGGGCAATGACGATTCGTGCGCGGGCAACCTCGTCGTCAACATCGCGTCCCTTTGGCGCCAGGACCCGTCCGCCAATGCGACAGAGGGGGAGACAGTATTCGGCAAGCGTCGCCAGTTCCGCCACGGCGCGTGCAGTAACGACATCATACTGCTCACGGTGCTGCGGGTCGTGTCCCACGAGTTCGGCGCGTGCAGCGACCACAGTCACGTCGCGCAAAGCGAGCGTCGCAACGACGTGCTCGAGGAATGCCGCTTTCTTGCCAACGCTTTCCACAAGGATGACGTGCAATTCCGGATGCAGGATCTTGAGCGGCAACCCTGGAAATCCCGCCCCACTGCCGACATCGATCAAACGGGAAGGCGTATCGCCCCAACTCAACGCACAACGCAGCGAGTCGAGGAAATGGCGAAGAATGATCTCGCGCTCATCGGTGATCGACGTGAGATTGACGCGCGTATTCCAGGCGCGAAGTTCGGCGCTGTAGCGGGCAAATTGCTCGATCTGGCGCCGATCGAGGCGCAGCCCCCACGATGTTGCAATCCTCAGCAGTTCGTCCATGGATGCGGCTGACGCAAAGGCGAACAGTTATCGATACAATCCATTCGTCTCAATGTAGGCAACGACAGAGTCGGGCGTCTGATAGCGGATGGGTCTGCCCTGCGCAACGCGCAGGCGAAGGTCGGTGCTGGAGATATCAAGGCGCGGACCATCGATCACGATCAGGCGTTCCATCAATCCGGGAAGAATCTGCGACAGATGCGCCGGATCGAAGGAGGCGCCAGGGCGAGACATGCCGACGATCCGCGCCAGTTTCAGGATGCGTCGAACCTCATGCCAACGCGGCAGGTCGGCCACCGAGTCGGCGCCAAGGATCAGGTAGAGGTCATCGAACCCCTGATCGTGGAGGATCTGCAGCGTGACATACGTGTACGACGGACCAGGGCGATCGATCTCGATGCTGGAGACCTCGAAGAAAGGATTGCTGGCGCATGCCAGGCGCGCCATGGCAAGGCGATGGACTGAGGAAGCCACACTGCCGCCGGGCTTAAGCGGTTGTTCGCCTGCCGGAATAATCAGAACGCGCTGCAACCGAAGAACGACGCGCGCCTCCTCGGCAATCGCCAGGTGCCCGTAGTGGATCGGGTCGAACGAACCGCCAAGGATACCGGTGCGTCCGGTGGTCATGCCTGGTCGATCTCGTACTCAATTTCGGCGCCTTCCTGCAGCAGGTTCCACACCAGCCAGGAGAGCGCACGGCGGTCGCGGCGGTCGAGGTGCGCGACATACGGATGAATGAGTTCAATGATATCCTGACGACTCAGCAGATAGCTGCGACGACCAAGATCGTGGTAGAGCCGCAGCGTCAGCATGTCGGCGTACTCGTACAGATCCTGTTCCGAGAGGGTTCCGTCAGCGTCGGGAAGATGCGACATCGTCCTTACTCATCTTCTTCATCTTCATCGTTGTGCTGGAGGCGCCGGGTGCGGAGACGACTCTGATAATAAGCGGCTTCCCGCGGATCGGTGTGCGGTGCGCGACTGCGAGATTCACGCTCTGCACGCGATGGCTGAAGAGCGGTCTGATCGGGCTGCGTCTTCTCCTCTGAGCTCATCGACGTATTGACCAGCGTATCACCGATATACTCCAGCACATCGCGAATATCCTCATTATCGTCGAGCATACTGTCGAACGGCAGCGCCACGCCGGAGACGGTCTTCACCGTCTGCCCGATCTCCTTCAGCGTGCGGTCGATCCCGCTCACCAGCGACTGCATCACCGCCGCCAACTCCTC
>CALGYB010000037.1 GCA_937935075.1 uncultured Roseiflexus sp.
CCGGGCGCGCGCCCGATGCGCAAGGAATGGGCGCTTTCGATCCTGGATCAGTGTCGTCGCGCGCGGACGCCCTTCTTCTTCAAGCAGTGGGGCGGGGTGCGGAAGGACCTGACCGGTCGTGAACTGGAGGGGCGCACCTACAACGAGATGCCGTTGCATAAATGACGGTCACCCCTGGGTCGGGTCGATCAGCACGCGCTCGCTCCGATCCTCGTTCTCGTCTGGCTCCTCGACACACAGCGCCGCCACGTGATCATTCGGCGCCAGGCTGACAATCGTCACCCCCTGGGTGTTGCGCCCGAACATCGAAATACCGCTGGCTTCAGTGCGCATGACCATGCCGCTTTCGGTGATGATGGTCAGCAATGAGTTCTCGTGCACCACGTGCGCAACCGCCACTTCGTCGCCGGGGCGGAGCCGGATGGTGATAACGCCGCCGGTGGCACGCCCTTTGACCGGGTATTCATCAAGGGACGTGCGTTTGCCATAGCCTTGCGCGGTCACTACCAGCAACGCCGCGTTCTCCTGCACCAGGTCCATCGAGACAACGCGATCCCCTTCGGCGAGCGCAATGCCAATGACGCCAGTCGCCGGTCGTCCCATCGGACGAACCTCTTCCTGGCGGAAGCGAATCGTCTGCCCACGCGCTGTGGTGAGCAGCACATCCTCGTGCCCCTGGGTCATCGCCACCCAGCCGAGTTCATCGCCTTCTTCGAGACCGATGGCGATCAGTCCGTTGGAACGCACCTGGCTGTACTCCTTGATCGACGTGCGCTTAATTTTGCCGCGCACCGTTGCCATAATCAGGTATTCCGCCTTCTCGAAGTCGGGCACTGCCAGCACAGAGGTTACCTGTTCGCCTGGTTCGAGCGAAATCAGGTTGACCAGCGGCAACCCTTTGGCGGTACGGCTGGCGTCGGGCAATTCATGCGCCTTAATCTGATAGACCTTGCCGCGGTCAGTAAAGAAGAGCAGGTCATCCATCGTATTGGCGGCAAGAATATGGCGCACCACGTCCTGTTCGCGGGTGACGGCGCCGCGGATGCCGCGCCCGCCGCGCCGCTGCGTTCGATAGACGTCGGGCGACTGACGTTTGACATACCCGCGGTCGGTGAGGGTTATCAGCACTCTGACATCGGGGATCAGGTCCTCGTCGCTCACTTCGCCGTTGGCTTCGGGAATGATGCGGGTACGACGGGCATCGCCATACTTCGCCTTCAGATCGGCGAGGTCCTGCTTGATGAGATGCAAAATCTTGCGCGGGTTCGCCAGAATATCCTCGAGTTCGCCGATCAGTTGAATAACCTCGCGGTACTCCTCCTCGATCCGCTGGCGTTCGAGCGCGGCGAGCCGTCCCAGTTGCATCTCGAGAATCGCGTTCGCCTGCGCCTCGCTCAACGCAAACCCGTTCATCAGGTTCGTGCGCGCATTATCGCGCGCACGTGAATTGCGGATGGTCGTGATCACCGCGTCGAGATTGTCGAGCGCTATCTTGAGACCTTCGAGGATGTGGGCGCGCGCACGCGCCTTGTCGAGGTCGAACTCGGTACGGCGTCGGATGACTTCGCGGCGGTGATCGATGTACTCCTGAAGCAAACGTTTGAGCGTCAGCAAACGCGGCTGCCGCCCCCCCTCGACAAGCGCCAGCATATTGACGCCAAACGTCGTCTGCATTTGCGTGTGCTTGTAAAGCGCGTTCAGCACCTTCTTCGGCTGTGCATCCTGCTTCAGAATAATGACCAGTCGCATGCCGCTGCGGTCGGACTCGTCGCGCACGTCGCGGATGCCTTCGATCTTGCGGTCGCGCGCCAGTTCGGCGATGCGCTCCTGGAGACGGGCTTTGTTGACCTGGTAGGGAAGTTCGGTCACGACGATATGGAAGGCGCCGCGCGCCGCCTCTTCGATGTGCGCTTTTGCACGAATAATAATATGACCACGCCCGGTGCTGTAGGCATTCATGATTCCTTCCGTACCGAGGATCATGCCCGCCGTAGGAAAGTCGGGACCGGGCAGGATTTTCACCAGGTCTTCGACCGTGGCATCAGGGGTGTCGATCAGGTAAGCGATCGCATCACAGACTTCGCTCAGGTTGTGCGGCGGGATATTCGTCGCCATACCGACGGCGATGCCGGCGGCGCCGTTGAGCAGCAGGTTGGGAATACGCGCCGGCAGGACGACCGGCTCGCGGTACTGACCGTCGAAATTGTCGCGGAAATCGACGGTGTTCTTCTCGATATCGGCGAGCATTTCTTCGGCAATTGGCGTCAGGCGCGCTTCGGTGTAGCGCATTGCCGCCGGCGGGTCGCCGTCGACGCTGCCGAAATTGCCCTGCCCCTCGACAAGCGGGTAGCGCATATTCCAGGGCTGCGCCAGACGCACCAGTGCATCGTAGACGGCGCTGTCGCCGTGGGGGTGCATTTTACCCAGGATTTCGCCGACGATGCGGGCGCATTTCTTGAACGGCTGATTCGCCCGAATGCCCATGTCCCACATCCCGTAGAGGATGCGCGTTTGGACTGGTTTCAACCCGTCACGTGCATCGGGAAGCGCGCGCGATACAATTACGCTCATCGCATAATCCAGGTAGGCGCTGCGCATTTCTTCAGTAATGTTGCGCGTTCGGACGATCCCGATTTCCATACAATCTCCTGAACATGATCAACGGCGGCATGGAAGCCGCCGGGTGTCGCCCTGCCTGCGTATTTGCTATGCACAGTATACCGCTCGATCCCGGTTTTGTCCAGGATTTTAGCGCATCTGTTCTTTTATTCCTGGCGCAGAGATCAATCCGCTATCCGCACTCCGCCTGGCGACTCATGGATTCGGGTATTCCAACGGCATGCCCGCCGCCCTTTGACACGCTCAGGCTGCGGGGTGCTTCATACGCCGAATCGCTGCTCAGGAATCAAGAGGAAGCGGCAACCCGCGCACCGCCACCGGTCCAAACCCCAGGTAGTCGCACGCGGTCAACTGATAGTACACACCGTCAACGATCCCCTGTGTCGCGGCTGCCCAATCTTCGGGACGGTGCAGGTGCCCATAGATGCACGCAGCCGCCTTTGCCGCCGCAATCCGGCGTGCAAATTCGGTGGGGCGACGCGCGGCGAACGGGGGGAAGTGGATCATCACCACAATAGGGCGCCTGCCTTCTGCGAGGCGCAGCGCCTCTGCGAGCGCTCTGTCGAGGCGCGCCAGTTCACGTTCGTAGTATGGTCGATCAACCGACTCCTGGAAGCCGGGCGTTTCTGGTGCGTTCCAGCCGCGTGTGGCGCAGACGACCGCTGCGCCGATGTCGATGGCGCTCGCTTCGAGGATGTCGATCCCTGGAGGCAGCGCACGACGCACGCGATTGGTGCGCTCCGAACTCCACCAGTAATCGTGGTTGCCGCGTGAGATGATCTTTCGCCCTGGCAGCGCCGCAAGCCATTCCAGATCGACCAGCGCATCCTGCAATTTCATCGCCCATGACGTGTCGCCGGCAAGCAACACCACGTCATTGGGACGGACGCGCGCACGCCAGGCGGCGGCGATGCGCTCCGGGTGATCCTTCCAGCGACTGCCGAAAATGTCCATCGGCTTGGGTCGGGCAAAGGAGAGGTGCAGATCTGAGATGCTCCATAGCATGCCGCGCATGGTACCAGACCTGTGCGCGCCTGCCAAATCATGCGGTATGCAACCCGCACTCAGTTTTGGCGAACCCGACCCAGCGCCCTGCACGCGCATCTTTCGCGTCGGCGGGACGGGTGCAGGGCATACAGCCAATGCTCGGATAACCCCGGTCGAGCAGCGGGTTGTACGGCACCTGGTAACGGTGGATATATCCCCAAATCTGCTGGTCGGTCCAGAAAGCCAGCGGACTGATCTTCACCAGGTTATGGCGTGTGTTCCACTCCAGCAGGTCGATGGTTGCGCGTGTGACTGACTGATCGCGGCGGATGCCGCTGATCCAGGCATCGTAGGAACGCAGTGTTTCGGCGAGCGGCGCCACTTTGCGCAACTGGCAGCAGCGATCCGGGTCACGCGCATAGAGGTGTGGTCCTTCCTGACGATCCTGCTCCTCGATCGACAGGGCAGGGCGACGACGCTGGATCGGGATGCCGTAGCGACGCTCGACCATGTCGGCGAGTTCATACGTTTCGGGAAAGAGGAGGTCCGTGTCCAGGAAAACCACCGTAATATCCAGATTGAGTCGTGCAACCATATCGAGCAGAACCATCCCCGACGGTCCGCTGAAACTGCACGTCAACGCGATGCGGGGACGAAACGTATGCACTGCCCAGGTCAAGAGCGCTTCGGGCGGTTGGATCTCGAACTGTTTGTTCAATCGTTGCAGTTCTTCCGGCGACCACGACGACATGCGTTCGAAGTCGTTCTCCATACGGTGTGCCTCCGAGAACCGAGAACTAGAGGGTAGGGGTTAAGGGTTAGAGATGTTCACCCTTCAACCTTTCCCCTTTCCCACCTGCTCACTTTGCACCTTCGATTCTGCAACCTTTGCGCCTTTGCGCGTTTGTGTGATTGACCACCTTCAACACCGGCGCTCGTCGTCCCTGTAGGCGCGCCAGCGCCGCGCCCCTACTCGCTAACCCGCAACCTCTGCGCCTTTGTGTGACAAAAACGTTCGACGTTCAGCCATACTGTCGCACGGGCATCGCGGTGCGACGCCCGTAACCGTTGCCGTAACGGGCGTCACACCAGCGCACTCCTGCCTGTAACCTTCCCACGTGCACCGTAGCGATGCGGTGCAACGCCGCTACGGATGATCCCTTGCCTCTTACCCCTCATCTCTCGCCTCTCGCCTCGCTGAGATACTGTTGAATGGCGATGAATGCCGGGCGCGGACTGCCGTCGGCGTTGAGAATGGCAAACGACGCCTGTTCGTGCAATGGCTGGCCACTGCGCGCGCGCAGGATGGCGAAATTGAGGTTCCAGAGAACCATCGCCTCAACCCACGGATACTGCTCTTCGGTCAACCGCATCGCGCCGACAATGTACTCCGCCTGCTGCTCGAATGACACCTGATCTCCATACTCGAACCCTGGCGTTGTGTTGCGTGTCGCCCAGCCGAATTCGGTAATCCAGATCGGGATGTCTCCCAGCCGATACGCGACCATGATCCGCCGCACATTCTCGACGTGGCGGAAATAGAACGTGGGATGGTCGGTCCAACCGCGCGCGGTGCTCGGATTGATCGGCCAGAGGGTGTCCGGCGGGTTCGCCGCGCCGCCGGGATGCACCGCTTGTGCGTCCATACACTCCCGAATGACACCGTCTCGATAGGCGTACATGGCTGAGTAGTATGCCATGTCGTCCACTGCAATGCGCACATCCGTAATGCCGGTTGAAGACGGGGCGCCCGCCAGGACGACAATCGATGGGTCGAGCGCTTTGATGCGCGGATAGGCAGCGCAGAGCAGTTCGACGTATTTCCCCGCATCGTCGATAGTGACGCGACCGCCATTTTCGTGCGCCAGGTTTTGTTCGTTCCAGATTTCGATAGCGTGGATCGTGCCGGGAAATCGTCGCACCAGCGCATCGACGAAATCGCCCAGGCGCTCCGGGTCATCCGGCATGCCGTAGGTTCCGCGCGAGTAGAACGCTGGCGCGCGCACAATCGTGATGAGCAGGCGCAATTTCGCATCATTGACGGCATCGACGACAGCGGGCAGTTCCCCCCACGCATAGCGTCCTGGCGGACCTTCCAGGTCCTTCCAGTGGATCTGCTGACGGATCCAGCCAAACCCCGCTTCTCTGGCGCGTTGTAGCGGCAACCGGCGCGAGGTATAGAACAGGTGCGCCGCAACGCCAAACTGGAGCGGACCGGCGCGAACCGGCGCTGGCGTAGCCGTAGGCGACGGGGTGGAAGTGGGCATGGCGGTGGCAGTCGGTGTCGAGGTAGCCGTGGGCAGGGGGGTGGCAGTAGGCGTAGCAGTGGGTAGCGAGGTGGGCGCAGGCAGTAACGTGGCAACGACAGGGGACGAGGTGATCACCGGCGGCGCCACGACAGTCGGGGTCGCGCCACAAGACATCAGCAGCGCCGCGATCAGGATCAACCGAACGATGTGCATGATCGCGCGTGATCAGTACTGAATCATCGAAAAGAAGGGATAGTTTGCCAGGCGCTCACGCCCCTTGAGAAACAGCAATTCGATCAGGCACGCCACTTCTTCGACAACTGCGCCAGCCGTTTCGACCAGCTGGCATGCTGCAGCAACCGTTCCGCCGGTGGCGAGCACATCATCGATGACGACGACACGCGCGCCAGGCGCCAGAGCGTCGCGGTGCATCTCGAGTTTGTTCGAGCCGTACTCCAGATCGTATTCGACCGCAAAAGTCTCCCATGGCAGTTTACCCGGCTTGCGGATCGGCACCAATCCAATCCCAAGGCGATAGGCGAGCGGTGCGCTGAAGATAAAGCCGCGTGACTCGACCCCGACGATAGCATCAAGCGCGCGCCCTTCGTAACGCGCCGCCAGCGTGTCGATCACCTGTTTGAAAGCTGCACCATGTTGCAGCAGCGGGGTAATGTCTTTGAACTGAATGCCGGGAACGGGAAAATCGGGAACATTGCGGATCAGATCAGCCAGGTTAATGGTCATAGAGAACCTCCATAGCGCCGAGAACCTGAGATGAGGGGTAAGGGGCAGGATATTTCACCCTCCACTTTGCCTTCTACCAGACTTTTGAGGTCAAGATACGCACAGACCAGGAACAGGGACCGTTCCGCCAGCGAGGTTCCGTAGCAGACCTCGATCAGCGGCGGAGACCTCAAAGGTCACATACCCTCTCGCCTCTCGCCTCTCGCCTCTCACCTCTCGCCTCTCGCCTCTCGCCTCTCGCCTCTCACCTCTCACCTCTCGCCTCTCGCCTCTCACCTCTCACCTCGAGAAGACAATTATCGATCAGCCGCGTTGTTCCGATGCGCACGGCGAGCGACGCCAGCGCGCGACTGGTCACTTCCTCCAGTTCGTGCAGGTCGTCCAGGTCGGCGACGCTGACATAATCGGCGCGCGCCAGCGGTTCGGCATCGATGACAGCGCGCATAGCTGCGCGCAACGCATCACCATTGCGTTCACCAGCGCGAAAGCGGTCCTGCGCCGCTTGCAGCGCGCGAAACAGCACTGTCGCCGCACGGCGTTCCTCGGGGTTCAGGTAGACGTTGCGGCTGCTCATTGCCAGACCGTCCGGCTCGCGCACAATCGGGCAGACGACGATTTCGACAGGGAGGTTCAAGTCGAGGGTCATCCGGCGGATGACAAGCGTTTGCTGCGCGTCTTTCTGGCCGAAGTAAGCGCGGTGCGGCGTGGTAATATTGAACAGTTTACACACCACCGTAGCGACGCCGCGGAAATGACCGGGGCGCGCCGCGCCTTCCAGCGGCGCTGTAATCGGTCCGGCATCGACGAACGTACCGAACCCAGGCGGATACATCTCGGCAACGTCCGGCGCGAAGACGAGATCAACCTTTTCGGCTTCGAGGAGCGCCAGATCACGTGGCAGATCGCGCGGATAGCGCGCCAGGTCCTCTGCGGGACTGAATTGGGTCGGGTTGACGAAGATCGTCGTGATGACGTTATCGTTCTCGGCACGGGCGCGGCGCACGAGTGAGAGATGCCCTTCATGCAGATACCCCATCGTTGGCACGAGACCCACTGTGCCGTGGAGGGCGGCGCGCGCCGCGCGGAATTCCTCAATCGTAGCAATGACGCGCATAGCGCCTCACGATAATCCTTCCAGGGCGGCGCGCAGTTCCTCATCATTCATCCGGCTGCTGTGTTCGGTAGCGGGGAAGCTGCGCTCACGAACAGCGGCAATATAGGCGGCAGCGGCGGAACGGATGATCGGCGCCAATTCTGCGAAGCGGTGCGCGTGGCGCGGCTTGAAATCGTCACGCAACCCGAGCATATCGGTGGACACCTGCACCTGCCCGTCGCAGTGCGGACCGGCGCCGATGCCAATAGTCGGAATGCGCAGGCGTTCGGTAATCGCCGCAGCCAGTTGTGCCGGAACCAGTTCAAGCACCAGCGCAAACGCGCCGGCTTCTTCGAGCGCCAGGGCATCCTCGATCAAGCGACGGGCGGCAGCAGCGGAGCGTCCCTGCACCCGCACTTTCCCAAAGACGTGCGCCGATTGCGGCGTGTACCCCAGATGCCCCATAACCGGAACGCCACATTCAACCAGGCGGCGGATGACCGGCGTCATCGTCTGCCCGCCTTCGAGCTTAACCGCCTGTGCACCCCCTTCCTGCATCAACCGGCGCGCCGCAGAAACCGCCATCTCCAGCGTTGCGTAGGTCAGGAAGGGCATATCGGCGACGATCAGCGCCGACTGCGCCCCGCGCGCCACGGCAGCCGTATGGCGCACCATATCGTCGAGGGTCACCGGGATGGTCGAACCGAAGCCCAACACATTATCGCCGAGCGAGTCGCCGACCAGTACCATGGGAATGCCGGCGGCATCGAACAGCGCAGCAGTGATCGCATCGTAGGCGGTCAGCATTGCAATCGGCTCGCCGCGCGTCTTCATCTGCTGAATGTCGGTAATGGTTTTTCGCATGGCGTAACAGAAAAAAGCGGCGAGGAGGGATCGCCGATCCGACCTCGCCGGTCATACCTGTACAGAAACGAGCGCCTATACCAGGCTCAATAACTCATTTGCGGTGCGCTTCATCTCGAGGAAGACGAGGCCGAGTTTTGCCTTGCTGGCGGCGAGCGCGGTCAGCACCGCCTCGTCTCCGATGGACACCAGCACGACATATCCTTCTTCGCCACGGACGAACACCTGATCAAGCTGCCCGCGCTTCAGTTCGTTCGCGATCCGCTCACCAAGCGACAACATGGCGGCGCTCATCGCGGAGACGCGATCCTCTTCTACATCAGCCGGCAGCGCCGAGGCCATGATCAGGCCGTCTACACTCACGACAGCAGACGCCTCAATGTCGGGCGTGTTCATCTGCAAGGCCTTGAGATGCCGAACCATCTCCTCGGTTCTGCTAGCCATTCAGGTCCTCCTCAGGACATTGGAATGAACGAAAGCTGGTCCTGTCTTCTTGCGTGCGGGCAACTCTGCGCTTTACTGCTCACGACAGACACCCGTATTGTGCAAGTCGCTGATATTCTACTACACTTTTTGACAGAGAGCAACTGGAAATCCCATTTCTCATCGAGATCTTGCGTATTGATCGACGGATGGAGACCTGATCCGTCATCATTTCGCCGGCGCCATCCGCAGTTCAAACGCGCCAACGCCCTCGTGTGCATTGCTGCCCACGGTCAGACGGTAGACGCCGGTTTCAGGAAGGGTCTGCTCGCCGGGGTCGCCGCACCCCAGGCAGGTGGCGAACACCTCTTTGCCGGAAGGAGCGTGCAGCGTGAGAGACAACTGTGATACTTCCCGGTCATATTTCGTAACCGTCACAACAACCTGCTGCCCGGCCTGCGCCTCGAACAGGTAGACATTCCTGGCCCCTGGGGTTTCGATGCGTCCTGCACCAGGCGCCGGCTGATCACCGGCGATCACCGTATCGATGCCGATGGTGAACTCACGTGGCGGCGGGACATCATAGACGCCCAGTTCATAGGCGCCGACGGCAGGATCGCGGTCACTGCCCACGACCAGGATATACCGCCCCGCGCGCTTCAGGGTGCGCGCCCCCGGGTTGCCGCATCCCAGACAGGTGGCGAACACCTCGCCGCCAATCGGGTCGATCAGTCTGAGACGCACCTGGCTGAGCGCCGGGTCACGGCGCCGGGTGACAATAAAGATCGTCTGATCGGGGCGTCCCTCGAAGATATACTCCTGGTGCGCGCCGGGCGACATAATCTGCCCGGCGTCCGCGTTCGGAAGACCGGCGCCAATGCCGGCGTCGAGCGTGATCTCAAAGCGCTGCGGCGGCGGCACATCATAGATCTGCATCTCAAACGCACCCGTGCCGGCATTTGACGTCCCGCCGATCACCAGGGTATATCTGCCGGGGCGCCGAAGCGACTGGAGACCGGGATGACCGCATCCCAGACAGGTGCTGAGCACCCGTCCCCCTGTCGGTCCAATCAGGATGACTTTGACCTGCTCCATCCCGCGGGTGTACTTCCGGGTTTCAATGAAGATCTGCTGCGGCGCATCGATGACGAAGTCATACCCCAATCGAACGTTCGGAGCCGTTATTTCGCCGCTAATCATCTCATTCATCCGGTAGGGGACGACCGTGTCCGGTCGTCCTTCGCCCGGCGGAAACGGCGCTTCTTCGACAACGGTCGTCGCTGCGGCAACAACCGTTTGCTGCATAGCCTCCAGCGTCGGCGCGAGCGCGGTCGCCTGCTCTCCAATACCCGCCGCTGCCTGTGTCGAAACCGCTTCCAGCGTCTGTTGTGCAGCAAGAACCGTTGGCGCGACGGTGGAGACCTGTTCCATCACCTGACCGATCCCTTGCTGAATGCCCTGGCCAATCTGACGCACAATATAGACAACGCCGACGATAGCAACGACGGCAATGATCAGCGTGACGACTCCCAGGAAGCCGCAGACTCCCGGTCCGCGGCGTTGGGAAGGCGCGGCCGACGGTGGCGCCGGCGACGGTGTGGATAGCGGTGCATCCGCCCGGATCGCACCGACCGGCACGGTCGCCTGCCTGTCGGATGCTGGCGATGCAGCATAGGGTTGATCGGCGATCTTCTGTCGCCCAACAACGATGGTTGTATCAACTGCGGGCAGTGACGCCGATAGCCCGCGCGCCTGACGTAACGCGCGGCGCAAGGCGTCAGCGCTGGCGAATCGAGCTGCCGGATCGAGCGCAAGCGCCTGGCTCAGGATAGCGCTGATATCTTCTGGCACTGCCGGATTCAAACGGTGAGCGGGTTCAAGCGGATCAGGTTCACGGGTGATCGTCGCAGCAGCGCGCGTTAATGCGTCAGGCGGCGGCGAGCCGGTGATCAGGTTGTAGAGTGTCGCCCCCAGCGAGTAGAGATCACTCTGCGGCTCGGCGCCGGACCCCTTGATCTGCTCCAGCGGCGCGTACTGCGGCGTATACCCGAAGACGCTGCCGGTCATCGAGCGAGTCTGTGCTGCTGTGGCGCCCTTCGCCAACCCAAAATCGAGCAGAATAATCTCGCCGCGCGGGGTCAACTTCATGTTCTGCGGCTTGATGTCACGGTGGACGACCGGCGGTTGCTGCGAATGGAGATAACTGAGCGCATCCAGCAAGGTATCCGCCCAGGACAACGCCTGATCGACGGGGAACGGCGCGCCGCGCTGTTGCAGCAGTGTTACAAGATCATCACCGGGGATGAACTCCATGACCAGAAACTGACCCTGATCATCAACAAAGTGGTCAATAACGCGCGGCAACGCCTGATGGCGCAGCGACGCGAGCAACTGCGCTTCTCGTGCAAACGCGCGGCTCAGTTGCTCGCCCTCGACAATCATCTGCTTGAGCGCAACCGGACTTTGCAACCGCAGGTCGAACGCTTCATAGACGGCGCCCATGCCTCCTTTGCCAATGGCGCGGATGATGCGGTATCGACCATGGACGAGCATGTCGGGCGCCAGCATGCACCTCTCCTTTGCGCGATGTTTCGTGTTGATTATACGCTACAATGAGGGTTAGGGGTTAGCTTTAACCTGCACCCTCTTGCCTCTCACCTCTCACCTCTCACCTCTCACCTCTCGCCTCTCGCCTCTCGCCTCTCGCCTCTCACCTCTCACCCCGTCCCACGTTGAACGTGCAACATTCAACGTGCAACGCCGCCTACCCGCGCCAGTAGCGCGGCGCGGCGCTTTCGTCGAGGTCAACATCGGCAAGATTAGCGATGGTCAGTTCGCCGCGCACATCGAGATACTCGACATACGCCCCGGCTTTTTGCAGCGCCAGCAATTCGTCATACCCGGCGACGCCGGGGTAGAGCGCTGCGGTCAACTCAGCAATCGTGCGCGGTTCGCTGCACAGAGCGCGCACATGATCGAGGCGCTGCTCCTGCACGCCGATGATACGCTCAATCCAGCCGTGCAGATCCTCGATAGGGGCGCCGTGACCGCCGAGCGCCAGGCGAATGCCCGATAGTGCATCGATCGCGCGTAGCGCTCTGAGGTAATGGTCGAGACCGGTGGAGAGAGTGATGCTCTCCGGCGGCAGGAAGATCGAGGTCTGCGGCAGCACGTGGTCGGCGCTGAGCAGAATATCGCCGATCTGCAGACAGACCTGTCCCGGACAGTGACCAGGGACGTGATAGACGCGGAAGAGATCGTCGATCACATCTCCCTCACGAAAAATGGTTGCGACATCGACCGAGCGGAAGAGATTCTTGCTCCAACCATACAACTGCATCAGCATCGCGTGTTTTGCCGGTGACACGCCCGCACGCCGGAGGAATGCCGCGAGGGCGCGCCGCGCCAGGATGAACCGCTCTTCGTGGTGGGTCAGCACACGCCGGTCGAGTTCATGCACCGCGATCGGCGCATCGGTCAGGGTGCGCAGCGCCGTCAACCCGCCGTAGTGGTCGATATGTGCGTGAGTGATGATAATGCGGCGCAGGTCGGTCCAGGTCAGGCGTTCGTTCCAGTCGGAGCGCAGAGCGGCGAAGGCGGCGCGCAGATCGGCATCGCTGTCTCCCAGACCGCTGCCGGTATCGATGAGCGCAGTGTAATCGCCTGCAATGACGACATAGACGTTGGCTGTCAGGCCAGGAAAAACGCGCAGCGGCATGCGATAGATGCGAACGCCGCCGGGCGCATCGTGGCGAGTGATCGGTTCAAGGGACACGGCGACTCTCCTCGAGACGGGTATACAGAGCGAAGGCGGCTGTAGCGAGCGGCGCAAGCCCGGCATCGTGCGCCAGACGAGCAGCGACGCGCAAATGAGAGGTAACCGGCGTTGGATCGCCGAAATCGCGTTCGATGCGAACAACCTCTATAACGGTGCGAACATATTCGGGAAGGAGCGCCCGTTGGGCGCTGTAGTGCAGCGCGTGCAGCAACACCGCGCGTGCGTGCGGCAGGTCGTTGCGCAGCGCCAGCAGACGCGCCATGCCGTGGTGTGCGCTCACATAGATGAAACCGTACAACTGATGCGGCACGCGCAACGCCTCGTGAAAATGGGCGTCTGCGCCTGCCAGGTCACCGCGCGCCAGCGCGATCATTCCCATCCCCACCGCAATACTGGCGCGGTGCGATTGAAATGCCGGTGCGCCGGCGAGACGCGCCGTCATTTCGCCAAAGCGCTGTTCCGCCAGCGCCAGACGATCATCGAGCAACCAGAGAAACCCTTGATGGATGCGGGGCCAGATCGCCGCCCATGCCGCTTCAGACGCACGCGCTGCCGTTTCCAGGCTGCGTTCCAGCCAGATCGTTGTTTCGTCGGGCTTGCCAGCGAGCGCATTCAGGTGCGCCAGTTGCAGCGCCGACACGACCGCTGCCGGCGCCTGACCGGTTTCGACCGCCAGCGCATATGATTGGATCAGGCACGGGCGCGCGCTGCGCAGCAACCCCTGCATCAGCGCTGCCCATCCAATCTGGAATAGCGCCGCTGCTGCTTCGTCCGCTCCGAGGAGTTCAGGCAATTCTTCCGCCGGATTACCCGGAACAGGATTGGCCGGCGTGAATGACGGAAATGTCCGCCATGCCGCATCAGAGTCGCCAATGGAAAGCGGATCGGTAAACTGGACGCCCGGTTCGGGTGTTTCACGTGAAACAGTATCCGCGTGCAGAGAAAGCGGGGCGCCGATGCCGCTTTGACGCTCGCGCGTTTCCCGGCGCGAGCGCTCGGAAGCCACGAGCAGCGTATCGGGTTGCAGGATCAATGCTGTACGCCGGAGCATGTCGGTGATCGAAGGCAGCGGTTCGATACAACCATCTTTTTGCGCCCGCGCCGTATGCGCAGCGCTGATCGCGGCAGCGCCTGCCAGGTCGCCCATCAGTGCACGCAGCAGCACCAACCGACGTGGCGCAACCAGCGTTGGCGGCGTTACACGATGCTGAGTCGCCCAACGCTCATAGCGCGCCGATGTTTCCTCAAGCCCATTCCAGTCCAGCAGCGTCTCGCATGTCAACAATCGACCGGCGAAAGCGCGCTGCACTCCTTCGACCGGCGCGGCATCGCCGAGACGCTCGCCTGCCTCGATAGCGGCGTCGTAGTGACGCAATGCGTCGCGATAGCCGAATGCGCGACGGGCATGATCGCCGGCATCGGTTGCATACCGCAGCGTCTCGCGATCGGCTGCGCGGCCCGCCTGCCGAAAGTGATAGGCGATTTCGGCGGCGCGTTCTGGCAGATGCCCTTCCAGCGCCGCCATTGCTGTGCCGATTCGATGATGGAGCAGGCGTCGTCGCGGCGACGAGAGGGTTGCAGCGGTGATCGAACGCACCAGATCGTGATTGAACGAAAGGTGCGCGTCGTCATCTTCGACCAGTATCTGGCGCTCGATCAGGATTTGTGCGGCTTCGAGGGCGTCCGTACCGCCGAGTCGCTCAATCAGGTCGAGTGACGCCGGACGGTTGATCAGCGCCAGATGTTCTGCCAGGTCACGCGCTGCCGCCGGCAGACGGTCGAGGCGTGCACGTACCAGTTCGCGCATCTGCGGCGCTTCGGCTGGATCAGGGAACGGCGCACCCGCATCAAGATCGGGGAGTAATGCGGCAAGCGACGCGGCGCCACGACTCTCCAACAACGCCTGCACCGTCACCATAAGCGCCAGAGGATTGCCGCCGGTGCTGCTTGCCAGTTGAGGCGCCAGACGCGCAACTCGTCCGGTTTCAACCCCGGCAAGCAGGGCGAGAAGTTCCGCTACTGCGGCGGCGTCGAGACGGCTGAGCACCAGCGGGCGCAACAGCATATCGCGCCCGAGCGTGCGGAGCAGGCGATGGAGCGACGGGTTATCACTGAGTTCGTCAGCACGGTACGCCAGAATGATCAGCAATGCCCGACGCGATGCCTGGCGGGCCAGCCGTCCAATCGTCGCCAGCGTGGCGTCATCCGCCCACTGCGCATCATCGAGTGCGATCACCAGCGGCAGTGTGCGCGCCAGTGCGAGCGCCAGTTCGCATAAGCCCTCGATCTGGCGATTTCGGCGCTCATCAGGCGGTACATCCGGCAACTCCGGCAGGTCTGGCAACCGTTCGCGCAGCGCCGGAAAGAGGTCGGCGATCTGCGCCAGCGCAAACTGCGGCAACTGGCGCAGGCGCTGTTCCGGCGCGTTGCGCACCAGCGAACGCAGCATCTCACTGACCGCCGCGAACGGCAACCCCTGCTCCAGTGAGGTCGCGCGAATCTCAATCGTCAGAGCGCCACGGTCGGCGGCAATGCGCAACGTTTCCGCCAGCAGGCGCGTTTTCCCGATTCCCGCCTCGCCAACGATCGTTACAATCCCGCCAGTACGCTGATCGAGATCGGCAAGCCAGCGCCGGAGCAATGCCAGTTCCTCCTGGCGCCCAACAATCGGCGTCGGCATCGACCGCAGCGGACGCACCGCTTGAAGCGGGACGCCAGCGCCGCGCGCTGCGGTTGAGCGCGGTCGTTCGTGTTGATTTTCCTGCAACGGCGGACTGCCGATCCGCAGTTCAACCCCGAGATCGCCGCGCAGAATCGCCATGTGGAGCGCCTGTGTCTGAGGGGATGGCACGGCGCCCAGTTCGTGATCCAGAAGATGCCGGTACCGTTCATAACTCTGAAGCGCGCCCGCCGTATCGCCCGCGCGCGCCTGCGCCAGCATTAATACCCGCCAGAGCGGCTCGGCGAGCGAAGCGACCGCGATGCCGCGCCCGGCAAGCGCCATTGCTGCGGTTGGATCGCCGCGTTCGAGTTTAATCTCCGCCAGTCGCCGTAATGCATCGAGGTAGCGCGCGCGCAGCCGCTCACGCTCCATAATGACCCACGCAAGATCCTGTTCGTCTTCGAGAAAATCGCCACGGTAGAGAGCAATGGCGCGCTCCAGGCGTTCCGCTTCCCGCTTTGCAGGAACAACGTCGTCGGCGACGGCGGGTTCGGTCAGTGCGAGGAACTCATCAACATCAATCCACGCGCCGCTCTCCGTGTTCCAGACATACCCGCCGGAACGGGTCAGAATGTAGCGGCGTGAGGCGCGATCAGCTTCCGGTTCGAGAATGCGCCGAAGACTGCTGATGGCGCTGCGCAGGTTCACCGCTGCGCTGGCGCTGTCAGAACCGGGCCATAACCACTCATACAGCCGGTCGGCAGTGATAAGTCGTCCACGCGCTGCGGCGAGAATGGCGAGCAGACGCCGCTCCTGCCGGGAACGCCAGGCAGAGTCCGGCAACGGATGACCATCGACTTTGACGGTCAGTGTGCCGAACAGTTCAATCCTGAGCGCTTCCTCCATGCTCGTCCCCTCAATGGCATGGTGCGATGCATTATGAGTATACCACGCCCATGGCGCGTTCGCACGAAACGACCGGCAGACCGCTCAACCTGATACTGATACGCGGCCATTTGGATAACCATGAGTCCACTGCACAAAGGATTCACCACCAAGGACACGAAGCGCACGAAGGTGAAGAACCATGAAGCGCATGTCCTTTGTGTCCCTTTGTGACCTTCGTGGTTCCAATCATGAGTCCACTGCACAAAGGCTTAACCGCCAAGGACCCGAAGCGCACGAAGGTGGAGAACCATGAAGCGCATGTCCTTTATGTCCCTTTGTGACCTTCGTGGTTACCGCTTTGTGCAGTGAAGTCAATCATGGTTTTTGAGCACATCATCCGGCATCGCCCGGTGCAGCCCGCGCAGGCGGGCTTGGCAACCGTAGCCCGCGGCTTCAGCCGCCGGGCGGATTGCGAATGCGCGTTGCGGATCGTTACGCCCTGCGAACCGGCGCTCGAACATCTTGTCTGACTGACCGCACGTTAGTATGAGCATCGTGTACGGCCAGGCGCTGTGCCAGGCGATGATCCGGTCCGCCGACAGCCGACCCGTGCCATGGACGCTCCCCCGGTTTTGTGGTACACTGAAATCGGAAATGTTGAGAATAACTGCTCGTATGGCAACCCTCGGTATGCTATGTCTCGCCCCGGTCGCAATGGCCGGGGCATTTTGCAGGTGAATGAGATGATCCGACGGAACGAAATCCGCAATATTGCAATTATTGCCCACGTTGACCACGGCAAAACGACGCTGGTCGACGGGTTGCTGCGCCAGGGGCGCATTTTCCGCGATAATCAGCAGGTCGCCGAGCGTGTGCTGGACTCGAATGACCTTGAGCGCGAACGCGGCATTACCATCATGGCGAAAAACACCTCGGTCACGTATCGAGACGTCAAGATCAATATTGTCGATACACCGGGACACGCCGACTTCGGCGGCGAGGTCGAGCGGGTGATGAATATGGTCGATGGGGTGCTGCTGCTGGTCGATGCAGTCGATGGTCCCATGCCGCAAACGCGGTTTGTGCTGCGCAAAGCGTTGCAGGCTGGCCACCGGGCTATCGTCATCGTCAACAAGATCGACCGCCCCAATGCCCGCCCAAACCACGTCGTCAACGAAACGTTCGATCTCTTCGTCGAACTAGGCGCAACCGACGAGCAGGCCGAGTTTGCCACAATTTACACCAATGCGCTCAAAGGGGTCGCCGGACGCTCACCGCTCAAAATCCACGACTCGCTCGAGCCGCTGTTCGAAGCCATTCTCGATCAGATTCCCGGTCCAGAGGTCGACCCCGACGGTCCGGCGCAGTTGCTGGTGACGAACACGGTGTACGACGATTACAAAGGAAAGATTCTGATTGGACGGTTGCGCCGCGGTACGTTGCGCAAGGGACAGACGGTGGCGCATATTGCGTGCAATGGTGACGTGTCGCAGGCAAAGGTCAGCCAACTTTTCGTCTTCAATGGCCTCGACCGGAACGAGGTCGAGGAGGTTGCCGCCGGCGATATTATCGCCATTGCCGGGATTGGCGACGCTGGCATTGGCGACACGATCGCCGATGCGCAATATCCGGAAGCGCTGCCGCCGATCGCGGTCGAAGAGCCGACGGTGCGCATGACCTTCAGCGTCAACACCAGCCCGTTCGCCGGACGCGAAGGGACTCACGTGACCTCCCGCAAACTGCGTGAGCGGCTCTATCAAGAACTCGAGCGCGATGTGGCGCTGCGCGTCGCCGATACTGACTCGCCCGACGCCTTCGTCGTCAGCGGACGCGGCGAACTCCACCTCACGATACTCATCGAGACGATGCGCCGCGAGGGGTATGAGTTTCAGGTCTCGCGCCCTGAGGTCATTTTCAAAGAGATCGATGGCGGCAAATATGAGCCGATTGAGCAGGTTGAACTGGAGGTCGCCGAACAATATCAGGGGGCGGTTATTGAGTTGATGGGGCAGCGACGCGGGTTGATGCGCGATATGAGCATTCGTGACGGCGGACTGGTGCATATGATCTTCCACGTGCCAACCCGCGGTCTGCTCGGCTTTCGCCAGACGTTCCTGACCGCGACGCGCGGTGAAGGGGTGATGAACTCGCTGTTTATCGGGTATGAACCGCTGACCGGCGAGATCGTCACTCGCCCGAACGGGTCGCTGATCGCATCTGAAAGCGGCGTCGCCACTGCCTACGCCCTCAACCAGGTTCAGGAGCGGGGCACGCTCTTTATTACACCCGGCACAGAAGTGTACGAAGGGATGATCGTCGGTCAGCACATCCGTGAGCGTGACCTGGAAGTGAATGTCTGTCGCCGCAAACATCTGACGAACATCCGCTCCTCGACGGCGGAAGAGGGCATCCGATTGGAAACGCCGCGCGTGCTGAGTCTCGATGACGCCATCGAGTACATCAGCGACGATGAGTTGGTCGAGGTGACGCCAAAGAGCATCCGGCTGCGCAAGCGACTGCTCACCCTCAACGAGCGTCAGCGCGAACAGAAACGGCGGGAGTTAGGGGTTAAGGGTTAGGGGTTATACTATGGAGTGAACAACCAGATATTGCCCATGGGCAACATCTGGTTGTTCGCTCCATCAGGCGCTGCAACAGCGCGACTCCCTTGCCTGCAACCTTCCGCTTTCTCATCTTCCTGCGTTCAACGCTCAACCTTCAACCGCTCGACTAGGTCGATGTACCGCTGCATCGCCGCTTCCCTGGCCACGCCTTTGAGTTTCGTCCAGGCATCATACTTCGCCTGTCCAACCAAGTCGAAGCCGCCAGGCCGCTTGCCGCCGACATCGCCGACCGTCGCCTGTTTGTAGAGCGCGTACAGTTGCAGCATCGTGTCGTTGTCGGGACGCTTCGACAGACGGGCGGC
>CALGYB010000038.1 GCA_937935075.1 uncultured Roseiflexus sp.
AGCCGATCATCAGGGGTCGTCCGTTCGTCAAAACCGGCGCGCGCGAGCGCTTCTTCAAACGGCATCTCGCCGACGCCTGGGCGCAACATCTGCTGCGCGGCGCGATTGGCGAAGCGTATCCGTCGTTGCGCATCGAGCACCATGACTCCGTCCGGCAGGTGCTCGATGGCGGTACGCAGCGCAACACTCGATGGACGGAACACCTGGTACCGCAACGTCACCCAGCCGAATGCCAGATAGAGGGGGAGCATACTGGCATAGTTCAGCGCCGGAAGTGTGCGTTCGCCAAACAATGCGCCTGCTCCAAACGATAACGCAATGCCCCCCGATAACCACATTGCTGGTTGGACCGCAGCGCGATTGCGTCTGGCAACAACCAGAAGCATGACGATAGGAACCAATAAGCCGCTCAAAACGTAGAGCGTCATAACCAGTGGAAAGAGCGGGCCTATGGCGAAGATCCGCATCCCGTCCTTTGTGAATGTGTCCGAGCGCCTGATCAGGTCGAAACCGCCATACCAGTCCAGTATCAGCAACAGGGCCATCATCAGGTATGGCGCAGCCAGGGTCCAGCGCAGCGACTTCTGGGCGTATCGGTGCGGAATGAAGATTGCCAGGATAAGCCATACCAGCAACCAGGAGCTGATGGCAAGCAAGGGACTCGTTAAGCCATGAACAAACCAGATTTCCTCTTTGCTCTTTCCTGTCAGGCGCAGAACGCCGACAATCATCAGGGTAATGGCATTGAGCGCAAAGAGGGCAAAAAGGCGATTCGTAGTCGCACGCCAATCCTGCACCAGGACATACACGCCGGTCGCCGTTAGAAGGACCATCGTCAAGAGAATAAGCAGCAAGTTCATAGCGCTGCCTCCTAACGAGAGAGAGGTTACAGCGACTCGCGCTGAATCGCAGTTGCATATAATGGATTATAATGACCAGTAACACGCCTTTGCAACTATACGATAGTCACTTCGCCGCGTGGGACTATGGCTGTGTCATTAGAGCCACGCCAGCGTTTCGTAGCGAGGATGGCAGGCATCACCCCGACTCCAGGCGAAGCACAGAGGGTTGTTCTAACAGGAAGCCATTTTCGTCGTTGGGGCAGGTCTCAGACCTGCCCCAACCGGTTTGGCACGAGGTCTGGCGCCCCGACGGACGCCTGGCGCAAGGCAGGTTCTGCGACCTGCCCCGACGAGTTCAGAAAAAGGACCATGTCGCTCGAATTCATTCTCCTGATCACAGCGACGCTTCTCATCATCAGCATTATCGCCGGCAAGACGTCGCTGCGATTTGGGTTGCCGGCGCCGTTGCTCTTTCTGCTGATCGGAATGCTTGCCGGGTCGGACGGTCCTGGTGGGATTGCCTTCGATGACGCCCGGCTGGCGCAATCGATCGGCGTGCTGGCGCTGGTACTGATCCTGTTTTCCGGCGGGTTGAGCACCGACTGGCAGATGATCCGTCCGGTGCTCTGGACCGGACTGATCCTGGCGAATCTCGGCGTGCTGATCAGCGCGCTGCTGGTGGCGGTTGCTGCACATTTCCTGTTGCAATTTTCATTGCTGGAAGGGTTCTTGCTCGGCGCCATCATTTCTTCGACCGATGCGGCAGCGGTGTTTGCCGTCATTCGCACCCGCGACGTCAACCTGCGCGACAATCTGGAAGGATTGATCGAACTCGAATCGGGGAGCAATGATCCGATCGCGGTGTTCCTGACGATTGGATTGACGATGGTGCTCGCCGATCCATCGCGCTCGCTTGCAAGCCTGGCGCCGCTCTTTCTGTTGCAGATGACGATTGGCGGCGTTGCAGGGTATGCATTGGGGCGGGTGATGGCGATTGCGATCAATCGCGCCCGCTTGCAACTCGAGGGGTTGTACCCAGCGCTGATGTTGGGGCTGGTGCTGCTCACCTACGGCGGAACGGCGCTCATCAATGGCAGCGGCTTCCTTGCAGTGTATCTGGCGGGCATTGTGCTCGGCAACTGTGACTTTGCCCATAAGCGTAGTTTGCTTCGTTTCTACGACGGTCTGGCGTGGCTGATGCAGATCGCCATGTTTTTGGTGCTTGGCTTGCTGGTCTTCCCTTCCCAACTGATCCCGGTGATTGGCGAAGGTCTGCTGATGTCGGCATTTCTCGTCTTCGTCGCGCGACCGGTGGCAGTGTTCGCGTCACTGGCGTTCACCCGCTACGACTGGCGCGCCAAGGTGATGGTCGCCTGGGCGGGGTTGCGCGGCGCGGCGCCGATTGTGCTGGCGACCTTCCCGCTTTTGGCGGGGCTGGATCGCGCCGGTATGATGTTCAATCTGGTCTTCTTTATTGTTCTGACTTCGGTGCTGATCCAGGGGACGACTATTGCGCGCGCGGCGCGCTGGCTCGGCGTGCAGCAACGGCAACGCCCCGCGACATTCCGTTATCCGCAGGAGTTCGTTCCGAAGGTGAGCGCCAGCAGTCAACTGGTCGAATTGACGGTTGCACCGGGATCGCCGGCATGCGGACGCGCTATCATGGAACTGGGGCTGCCACGTGGCGCGCTGGTCGTGCTGATCAACCGCGACAACGATAGCCTCGTGCCTGGCGGCACGACGATCCTGGAGCCGGGCGATCGGGTGTTGCTTGTAACCGAACGCAGCGCACTCGATGAAGTGAAGCGCGTGTTGGTTGAACGTTGAACGTGTTGTCTCACACAAAGGCGCAGAGGTGCAAAGGGTTCTCATACTCATGCGCGATCATTTGTACCATGCTGCCGGTGCGCGCAGCGGGACGCCGGGGCGCTGCGGGCTAAAGCCCTCGCTGAGGACGCGGTTCGACGGTGCTCACCGCAAGTGAAAGCCCCGCTGGGGCTACTGATGACGATGCATAGTCATACCATCCCCGACTGATGCTGCGCGTTGACCGTTGCGCCTGGCACAACGAACGCTCGAACATCTTGTCCGACGGACCGCAAGATAGTATCGGTTCTCGGTTCTCAGTTCTCAGTTCTCGGTTCTCAGTTCTCGGTTCTCAGTTCTCGGTTCTCGGTTCTCAGTTCTCGACGCCCAATGAATGCCAACCCTTCACCCCAGGAGCGCAAGATGGACGCATACCTCTGGCCCTTGACAACGGTCATTGATGACAGCGGGCGCTTGATGA
This sequence comes from uncultured Roseiflexus sp., assembly GCA_937935075.1. Lineage (GTDB taxonomy): Bacteria > Chloroflexota > Chloroflexia > Chloroflexales > Roseiflexaceae > Roseiflexus. The sequence goes on from CALGYB010000038.1 coordinate 3,130, forward strand.
TTGGCGGCTGTGATGTGGTAAAGCTGGCGCACCGGTATGGGACGCCGCTCTACCTGTTCGATGAGGCGACCATTCGGAACGCCTGCCGTAACTGGCGAACGGCGCTTGCAGCCCATTATCAGGGGGAAACGGCAGTGCATTACGCCAGCAAGGCGTTGCTCAACATGGCGCTGGCGCGCCTGATTGCCGATGAAGGGCTGGGTCTGGATGTGGTATCAGGCGGTGAGTTGTATGTCGCGCTGCGCGCCGGTTTCCCGCCGCAGCGGATTCACATGCATGGCAACGCCAAGACGCGCACCGAACTGGAGCAGGCGCTGGCAGCGGGGATCGGTCAGATTATCGTTGATAACCTCGATGAATTGGAGTTGCTGGCGAACCTGACTGCGCATCGTTCATCGCTACAGGCGGTTGCCTTGCGCGTTGCGCCAGATATCGCCACCGACACTCATGCCCATATTCAGACCGGTCACGCGACATCGAAGTTCGGTCTGCCGCTCGATGCGCTCGATGCCGCCGCCGAACGATTACGGATCGCGCCTGGTCTGCGTCTGGTCGGGTTGCACGCGCATCTGGGGTCGCAACTCTTCGACGTAAACCCGTATACCGCTGAGATTGATGTGCTGCTCGACAGCGCTATGCTCCTGCGCGAGCGCCACGGTCTGATGATTCAGGAAATCAATGCCGGTGGAGGAATGGGCATCCCCTACACTGCCGACCAGCACCCTCTTGATTTCCATACTTGCGCCGCGCGGTTGGGAGAGGCGCTCACCGATGGATGTCGTCGGCGCGGGTTCCCGTTGCTGCGCCTGGTGATTGAACCGGGACGATCAATCATCGCGCGCGCAGGGGTCGCACTTTACACGATTGTCGCCACAAAGGTTCTTCCGCATACGCGCTTCCTGCATATCGACGGCGGCATGGGCGATAATATTCGTCCGGCGCTCTACGGCGCGCGGTATACCGCTGTGCTGGCGGAACGGGCGAATGCGCCGGTTGAGGAGATCGTGGAGATTGCCGGTCGTTACTGCGAGTCCGGTGATATGTTGATCCGCGCCATCCCTCTGCCGCGTGCCAGAGTCGGCGACGTTCTGGCAGTCCCTGTGGCCGGCGCCTATACCTTGAGCATGGCCAGCACCTACAACCTGACCCCTCGACCGGCGGTTGTGATGGTGAATGACAGGTCGGCGCGCCTCGTGCAGCGCCGCGAAACATATGAGGATATGGTTGCCAGGGATGGGGGGGCGTCGTAGGGGCAGGTCTGAGACCTGCCCCTAACGAC